>JAODBM010000035.1 GCA_025463985.1 Acidimicrobiales bacterium | reverse complement strand
CGTCCGCACCTGCGGGGCGATCTCGGGCACGAACTGGATCGCGCTCGCGCCGATGCCGACCACGGCCACGTCGCGGTCGGTGAGGTCGGCGTCGTGGTCCCACCGCGCGGAGTGGAACGACCGGCCGGCGAACTCGTCGAGGCCGTCGATGTCGGGCACGTGCGGCCGGTTCAGCTGGCCGGTGGCGGCGACGAGGACGTCGGCCACGTGGGTCGAGCCGTCGGCGAGGTCGAGCCGCCAGGACCCGCTGACCTCGTCGAACGTGGCGGCCGTGACCTCGGTGCCGAAGCGGATGTGGGGCCGCAGCCCGAACCGGTCGGCGCAGTCCTCGAGGTAGTCGAGGATCTCGGCCTGCCCGGGGAACTTGCGGCTCCAGTCGGCCTTCGGCACGAACGAGAACGAGTAGAGGTGCGAGGGCACGTCGCAGCCGGCGCCGGGATAGGTGTTGTCGCGCCAGGTGCCGCCGACGCGCTGGGCCTTCTCGAAGATCGTGAACGAGTCGAAGCCGGCCTGCTGCAGCCGAATGGCCATGCCGATCCCGCCGAACCCCGAGCCGATGATGGCCACCGACGGCGAGCGACGTGGCGACGATCGGGCGACGGCGGGCGGCGGCATCGGCCTGAGGCTAGCGGTCGACTTGACCGGGGGGTCAAGTACCGGCGGGCGCAGAACGGGAACCGGCCGGGCCCGAGGGGCCCGGCCGGTATCGACGCCCGGAGGGAGGGAGGGGCGCCGAATCCTGTGCTGCGGCTACAGCTGCAGCGACTTGGTCTGGAGGAACTCCTCGAGCCCGTACTTGCCGAGCTCGCGGCCGTTGCCCGACTGCTTGTATCCGCCGAACGGCGCGAGCGGGTTGAACGAACCACCGTTCACGTCGACCTGGCCGGTGCGCATGCGCCTGGCCACCCCCTTCGCCCGCTCTTGATCGGCGCCCCAGACGCCGCCCGAGAGACCGTAGTCCGTGTCGTTGGCGATGCGCACTGCGTCGTCGACATCGTCGTAGGGGATCACGACGAGCACGGGCCCGAAGATCTCCTCCTGGGCGATGGTCATGTCGTTCGACACGGCGGCGAACACCGTGGGCTTGACGTAGTAGCCGGTCGGCAGGTCGTCGGGCTGCTCCGGGCCGCCGGTGACGAGCGTGGCGCCCTCCTCGATGCCCTTCTGGATGTAGCCCCGCACCCGGGTGCGCTGGGCGTCGGAGATCAGCGGGCCGAGACGGCCGGCACCGGTGGCCGGATCGCCGATCGTCCAGGTGCCCTCGACCTCGTCGCGCAGGATGTCGACGATCTCGTCGTGCTTCGACTGCGGGACGAGCATGCGCGTGAACGCGGTGCAGGTCTGACCCGAGTTGAGGTAGCACGAGCCGATCCCGGCCCGAGCCGCCTTGTCGAGCTCGGCTCCTTCGAGGTCGTCGAGCAGGATGTTGGCGGACTTGCCGCCGAGCTCGAGCGCGATGCGCTTCACGGTCTGCGCACCGACCTCGGCGACCCGCTTGCCGGCGCGGGTCGAGCCCGTGAACGAGACCATGTCGACGTCGGGATGGGCGGCGATGGCCTCACCCACGACGGGCCCGGTGCCGGACACGAGGTTGAACACGCCGGGCGGCAGGCCGATGCCATCGATGATCTCGGCCAGGACGAAGGCGTTGAGCGGGGCGACCTCGCTCGGCTTGAGGACCACCGTGCAGCCAGCGGCCAGCGCCGGTGCGACCTTGGCCACGATCTGATGGAGGGGATAGTTCCAGGGCGTGATGCAGCCGACGATGCCGATGGGCTCCTTCACGACGAGCGAGTTGCCGACCTGCTCCTCCCACGGGAACTCGTCGACGATGGCCGGGATGCTGCCGGAGGTGGCCTGGGGCAGGCCGGCCTGGACCAGCTGCGAGAGGAACAGCGGCATGCCGACCTCGCCGCACATGATCTCGGCCAGCTCCTGGTTCCGCGCGCCGATGCCCTCGGACATGGCCTGCACGAACTTGGCCCGGTCCTGCGGCGACGTCTGCGACCAGCCGTCGAATGCGGCCTTGGCGGCCGCCACGGCTCGGTCGACGTCCTCAGCCGTGCCCTCGGGAACGCGTCCCATGACCTCCTCGGTGGAGGCGTTGATGACGTCGATCGTCCCGGTGCCGCTTGAGGCCACCCAGGCCCCATCGATGTAGAGCTTGTCCTGGTCGCGCACGTCGAACCTCTCCCCGAGTCGCTAGCTGATGACGCTGTGGCGACGCTACCGCCTGTCTCCCCGGAAGTCCTCACGCCGGGCGGGGTTCCGGCCCAGCCCTCCCGGAGCCAGATCGGGTCGGCTGGTGTCGAGGCGCTCTGGGCGCGGGAGGATGGGCGGATGCCTGACCTTTGGCCCGCCCCAGCACGGATCGACCCCGCGTTCGACGCCGACGAACCCACGATGCTCGGCCAGTACCTCGACTACCACCGGGCCACGCTCGCGGCAAAGGCCGACGGGCTCACCCGCGACCAGCTGAACCAGACCACCGGGGCCTCGAGCCTCACCCTCGGCAGCCTGCTCAAGCACCTCGCGCTGGTCGAGGACACCTGGTTCACCAACCGCTTCGCCGGCCTGGACGAGCCCGAGCCATGGGCCAGCGCGCCGTTCGACGACGACCGCGATTGGGACCTCCACTCGGCGGTCGACGACGAGCCCGCGGCGCTGCTGGCCGTGTACGCGGACGCCTGCGACCGCAGCCGTGCCGTCGTGGCGGCCTCCGGCGCGCTCGATCAGCGCTCGGTGGTCCCGAGCCGGCACACCGGCGAGCCCTACACGCTGCGCTGGATCCTCGTGCACATGATCGAGGAGACGGCCCGCCACAACGGCCATGCCGACCTGCTCCGCGAGGCGATCGACGGCGAGACCGGGGTGTAGCCAGGCGGCTCGTCTCGCGGGCGGTGCCGAGCCCGGTGGGCAAGGATGCCGGCATGGACGAGGCCCAGATCACCATCGCCGCACCGCCCGAGGCCGTCTACGACCTCGTGGCCGACGTGACCAACATGGGTCGCTGGAGCCCCGAGTGCCACCGGTGCGCGTGGCACGGCGACGCCACGGGTCCCGCAACCGGAGCGCGCTTCAAGGGGTGGAACAAGGCCAAGGTCCGCGGCCTCACCGTCGGCTGGTCGACGGTCTCGACGGTGAAGCAGGCCGATCCGGGCAAGGCGTTCTCGTTCGAGACCAAGCAGAGCGGCGCGCGTTGGACCTACCGCTTCGCGCCCGACGGCGAGGGTGGTTGCGTCGTGACCGAGACCCGCGAGGACACGACCAAGCCGTTCGTCGCCAGGGTCTTCGGCGTCATCGCCGGCAATGACGTGCGCGACACGACGCTCGTCGACGGGATGCACAAGACGCTCGAGCGTCTCAAGGCGGCCGCCGAGTCCTGACGGCGCGACGCGGCGAGGCGACTCAGCCCGTCCGCACGGTGTCGGTGTCGCGGCCGCTGCGCATGACCGTGCCCGGGCGCTCGCCGGTCGGCTTGCCGTCGATGACGGTGACGACGCCGTTCACCAGCACGCGGACGACGCCGATCGGCTCGGCCGTCAGGCGCGGCGAGTCACCGGGCAGGTCGCGGACGAGCCGCGCGTGCTCGGCGCCGACGGTCGCGGGGTCGAACACGAACAGGTCCGCGTGGAACCCCGGCGTGATGCGGCCCCGGTCCCGCAGCCCGAACAGCCGGGCGGGCACGTCGGTCATCAGCTGCACGGCCCGCTCGAGGCTGACCAGCTTGCGCCCGCGGAGCGTGTCGCCCAGGAAGCGGGTGGGGAACGGCGCGCCGCACATGCGGTCGAGGTGCGCGCCGGCGTCGGACCCGCCGAGCATGGCCCGATCGTCGGCCCAGGTCTGCCGCCGCAGCTCCCACGACGCGTCGTCGCCGTCGGGCGGGACCGGCCACAGGACCGTGCGCAGCTCGTCGGCCACCACGATGTCGATGAGGCATGCGAACGGCTCCTGCCCGCGTTCGGACGCGATGGCGGCGACGGTGCGCCCTGAGAGGCCGTCGTTCGCGGGCGAGTAGGTGTCGCCGATCACGTAGTTGGCGAAGTCCGCGAGGCGCTTGAACACGCCGGCTTCGTCCGACGCCGCCCGCTCGAGCATGAACGCCTGGGTCTCGGGGTCCTGCAGCTCGGCCATCCGCTCGGGCACCGGGAGGCGCAGGATCTCGCCCCAGCCCGGGATCAAGAACAGGCCACAGTGGTTGAGGAAGCTCATGTTCATGGGCACCTGCACGGGCAGGGTCAACGCCACGATCCGGCCACCCATCGCGGCGGCGACGTCGGCGGCCGAGAGCTGGCGGGGGATGCGGCCCGGCTCGCGTGCGTCGATCGTGAGGACGTTCCAGTTCAGCGGCCGCCGGCCCGCGGCGGACATGGCGGCGAAGAGGTCGATCTCCTCGTCGCTGAAGCGGTCGAGGCAGCCGTCGGTCATGGCTTCGAGGGTCGTGCCGTCGTGACGCCCCACGACCTCGCAGAGCGCGAGCAGCTCGTCTCGCGTCGACCACCGAGACGGCACCGGCTGCCCGTCGCCGTCGGCGTGCGTGCGGCTCAGCGTCGTCGAGAAGCCCATGCCGCCGGCCGTGAGCGACTCGGCCAGCACCCGCTGCATCTCGGCGATCTGGTCGGGCGTGGCCTCGTGGCCGACGGCGTCGGCGCCCATCACGTAGCGGCGCAGCGCGCAGTGGCCCACGAGGAAGCCGGCGTTGACGGCGATCGTGCCGTCCAACCGGTCGAGGTACTCGCCGAACGTCTCCCAGCTCCACGGCACGCCGGCTTCGAGCGCGGCCACCGACATGCCCTCGACGCTGGCCATCATGTGCCGCGTGTAGTCGGCGTCCTCGGCGCGCAGCGGCGCGAGCGTGAACCCGCAGTTGCCGCCGACGACCGTGGTGACGCCGTGCACGT
Organism: Acidimicrobiales bacterium; assembly: GCA_025463985.1. Classification (GTDB taxonomy): domain Bacteria; phylum Actinomycetota; class Acidimicrobiia; order Acidimicrobiales; family Iamiaceae; genus JAODBM01. The sequence continues at coordinate 22,906 of JAODBM010000035.1, read as the reverse complement.
TCGATGGCGACGCGCTCGGATCCCAGAACAGCTGCGCGTCGTAGTGGGTGTGCGGGTCGACGATGCCGGGCGCGACCACGAGCCCCGTGGCGTCGAAGACGTCGACACCCGGCTCGTCGACCGTGCCCACCGCCACGATGCGCCCGTCGCGCACGCCGACGTCGCCGAGCGTCGGCGACGCGCCCGTGCCGTCGACGACGAGCGCGCCCTTGATCACGTGGTCGAGCATCGGGTCCTCCAGTGCGGTTCCTGACGCCAAGTCAGGTTGTCACACCGGCACGGCCGCCGGACCCCCGGATGCCAGCGCCCACCCGTGAGGCGGGCGTAGCGTCCCGCCGTGCCATCGAAGCGGATCCCTCGTCGACGCGTCCTCCAGGGCCTCGCCGCCGGGACCGGCCTGGTGCTGACCGGGTACCGGCCGGCCATGGGGGCATCGTCGACCGCCGACGTGCTCGGTCCCGGGAGCCGCCCGGACCCGTCCAAGCCCGAGGGCGTCGACTTGCTCCCGCAGATCGAGCACATCGTCATCTACATGCAGGAGAACCACTCCTACGACAGCTACTTCGGCCTGCTCGGCCGGGGCGACGGCTACACGCTGGCCGGAGGCAAGCCGACCAACGCCAACCCGCTGCCGAACGGAACGCCGGTCCCGGTGTTCAAGGCCGACAGCTCCTGCCAGACCGGGCCGGGCGTCTCCCAGTCGTGGCGCTCGACCCACGCGCAGATCGACGGCGGGAAGATGGACGGCTTCGTCGCCAACGGGCGGACGGGCGGCATGAAGTACTGGGACCGCAGCCAGGTGCCCTTCTACTGGTCGCTGGCCGAGACGTTCCCGCTGTGCGACCGCTGGTTCGGCTCGGCGCCCTGCCAGACGTACCCGAACCGCATGTACCTCCAGGCCGGTACCTCGCAGGGCCTGGTGTCGACCGACACCACGAAGGCGCTCAAGCTGCCCCACCCGAAGAACGGCACCATCTGGGACAAGCTCAACGTCCACGGCATCTCGTGGCGGGACTACGCCTGGGACCTGCCGGACATCGCGCTGTTCCCCAAGACCTGGAAGGCCAACGGCGACAAGGTCACGACGTTCGACCAGTTCCTCGTCGACTGCCGGGACGGCACGCTGCCCTCGGTGAGCATCGTGAGCCCCGGCGTCTCCGCCTACTCCGAGGAGAACCCGCACGACGTGCAGCTGGGCGAGGCCTACAGCGCGTCGATCGTCAACGCGATCATGCACAGCCCGGCGTGGCCGAAGACCGTGCTGCTGTTCATGTACGACGAGCACGGCGGCTACTACGACCACGTGCCGCCGCCGGCCGCCGTCCCGCCCGACGACATCCCGCCCGACCTCACCGCCGCCGATCCGCCCGGCGGGTTCGACATCTACGGGCCGCGCGTGCCCGGCTTCGTGATCTCACCCTTCTCGAAGCGGCACTACGTGTCGCACGTCGTGCACGACCACACCTCGGTGCTGCGGCTCATCGAGACCAAGTTCAACCTCGGCGCACTCACCCGTCGCGACGCCAACGCGTCGAACCTGCTCGACTCGCTCGACCTCACCGGCCCGCCGCCGTTCCTCACGCCACCCACGCTCGCCAAGCCGGGCCTGCCGGCGACGGGCAGCACGTGCGAGCCGAGCGTCGTGCCGCCGCCCACCGTGCCGAAGTCCGCAGGCGGTGGGTCGACCACCACGACCGCGCCCGCCACCGGCGGGACGGGCGGCACCGGGACCGGGGCGCCCGGCGCCACGCCGGTGCCGGGCCAGATCGCGTTCACGGGCGCCGAGGAGCAGCGCCACCTCCTGCTCGGCCTGCTCGCCGTGGCCACGGGTACCGCCGCCCTGGCCGGCGAGCGAGCCCTGAACCGGCGGGCGGCCGCGGTTCCGGCCGACACCGACGATCGGTCCGACTGACCTCGCCCTCCCGAGCACCCGCAACTGGGCGGCATCGCGGCCGCCCCGACCACCGAACCCCCACCCAGTTCGAACAACACCCGCAACTGGGCGGGAACGCGGTCGCCCCGGCGACCGAACCCCCACCCAGTTCGAAGGGAGGTTGTGATCAGGCGGCGGACATCTTGGCCTGGAGGCCGTCGTCGAGGGCGGCGAGGAACTCCTCGGTGGTGAGCCAGGGCTGGTCGGGCCCGACGAGCAGGGCGAGGTCCTTGGTCATCTGGCCGCCCTCGACCGTGTCCACGCAGACCCGCTCGAGCGCCTCGGCGAACGCGGTGACCTCGGGCGTGCCGTCGAGCAGGCCGCGGTGCTTGAGGCCGCCGGTCCAGGCGAAGATCGAGGCGATCGGGTTGGTGGAGGTCGGGTTGCCCTTCTGGTGCTCGCGGTAGTGCCGCGTGACCGTGCCGTGCGCCGCCTCCGCCTCGACCGTCTTGCCGTCGGGGGTCATGAGCACCGAGGTCATGAGCCCGAGCGAGCCGAAGCCCTGGGCGACGGTGTCGGACTGCACGTCGCCGTCGTAGTTCTTGCAGGCCCACACGTAGCCGCCCTCCCACTTCATGGCGGCGGCGACCATGTCGTCGATGAGCCGGTGCTCGTAGGTGAGCCCGGCCGCGTCGAACGCCACCTTGAACTCGTCGTCGAAGACCTCCTGGAACACGTCCTTGAACATCCCGTCGTAGGCCTTGAGGATCGTGTTCTTGGTCGAGAGGTAGACCGGATAGTTGCGGGCCAGGCCGTAGCGGAGCGACGCCCGGGCGAAGTCCTCGATCGAGGCGCGGAAGTTGTACATGCCCATGGCGACGCCGCCGCCCTCGGGGTACTGCGCCACCTCCATCTCCATCGGCTCGGAGCCGTCGGCCGGGGTGTAGGTGATGGTGACGGTGCCCGGGCCGGGGACCTTGAAGTCGGTGGCCTTGTACTGGTCGGCGTGGGCGTGACGACCGATCACGATCGGCTTGGTCCAGCCGGGCACGAGCCGCGGGATGTTCGCCATGATGATCGGCTCGCGGAACACGACCCCGCCGAGGATGTTGCGGATGGTGCCGTTGGGCGAGCGCCACATCTTCTTGAGGCCGAACTCCTCGACGCGCGCCTCGTCCGGCGTGATCGTGGCGCACTTGACGCCGACGCCGTGACGCTTGATGGCCTCGGCCGCGTCGATCGTGACCTGGTCGTCGGTCGCGTCGCGGTGCTCGATGCTCAGGTCGTAGTACTCGATCGGCACGTCGAGGTAGGGCAGGATCAGCTGGTCCTTGATGAAGTGCCAGATGATGCGGGTCATCTCGTCGCCGTCGAGCTCGACGACCGGGTTCGTCACCTTGATCTTCGCCATAGACCGGCCACCCTACCTGTACGCAACTTGTATTGCCACCGGCCTGAGCCCGGGTTTGGCTCACGCCCGCCGGGCCGCCAACCGGGTGCTCAGCTCACGGCTGAAGGCGGCGACGTCGCCGGCGCACCCGTCCAGCGTCGGTGCGTCCACGAGCAGCTCGTACCCGTCAGCCGTGTCGGCGACCACGCACGCCAGCCGGCCTTCGGTGAAGGTGGCGAGGTCCGGGGGCTGCTCGTTGCGGTGGACGACTTCGGCGGGTACGCCGATCGTCCGGAGCAAGCGGGCGAACGCCGGCTTGCGGCGCAGGCCCTCGTGGCTGATGTCGCACAGCGCGCAGTGGCGCCGGCCGCGGGACCGACCGATCGCGTAGCTGAGCTCACCCAGCAGCCCGCCGTCCGCGTCGTAGACCATCCACAGTCGCTCGATGGGGCTGGCCGCCATCAGGGCGCCGACGTCAGGCCGAGGTTGGCGTAGATCTCCTCGATCGAGGTGGCGCGGTTCATGGCGTAGATGTGCACGCCGGGCACGCCGATGTCGAGCAGTTGGGCGATGAGCTCGGACGCCACCTCCACGCCGAGCTTGCGGGTGGCCTCTGCGTCGCCGTCGACGGCATCCATGCGCTCTTGGAGCCAGCTCGGGATCTCCGTGTTGTTCATCGCCGACATGCGCCGGGCGCCGGCCACGCTGATGAACGGCATCACGCCCGGCACGACCGGCGTCGTGCAGTCGAGGTCGGCCAGCTCGTGGAGCATGACCCGGTAATGGTCGGCGTCGAAGAAGAACTGGGTCATGCCGAAGTCGGCGGCGGCCAGCTTCTCCGCGAGGAGGCGCCGGTCCGTCGCGCGGTCGGGCGAGCGGGGGTGGATCTCGGGGAAGGCGGCGACGGCCACGGTGAGGTCACCGACCTCGCGCACCAGCTCGACCAGCTGGGTGGCATACGTGAAGTCGCCGCCCGGGTCGCTGCCGTCGGCAGGCGGGTCGCCGGCGAGGGCGAGGACGTTCTCGATCCCCGCCTCGCGGTAGCCCTCGAGCAGCTCGACGAGCTCGGCACGGGTGTGGCCGACGCAGGTCAGGTGGGGCATGGCCGGGAAACGGTGCTCGCTGTTGACGCGGACCACGAGGTCGCGGGTGAGGTCCCGGGTCGTGCCGAGCGCCCCGTAGGTCACCGAGACGAACGACGGTTGCAGCTCGCTCAGCTGGTCGATGACCTCGAGCAGGTTCTGCTCCCCCTCCGGCGTCTTCGGCGGGAAGAACTCGAACGACCACGTGGGGCCCTCGGCCAGCAGGCCAGCAATGCTCGTCATGGTCCCGAGAGGCTAGGCCACGGCCGTCCCGCACCGGGCAAAGAGGGCAGCTTGGCCGTGCAACCGCGTTCGGGACCCGCTCAGCGTTCGGCGGCGTGGCGCTCCGCGGCCTCGACCGCGTTGCGGAACAGCATGGCGATGGTCGTGGGGCCGACTCCGCCGACGCGGGGCGTGATGGCGCCGGCCACCTCCTCGCAGCGCTCGTCGACGTCGGGCAGCAAGCGGCGGCCTTCGTAGCGAACCCCGCCCCCGACCACGACCACGCCGGGCGTGAGGTGCTCGGGTTGCAGGATGCCGGGCACCCCGGCCGCCGCGATCACGATGTCGGCGCGCTGCGTGTAGTCGGGCCAGTCGGGCACGCCGGTGTGGACCACGGTGACGGCGGCGTTGGCGGTCGGGCGCTTCTGCGACAGGAGCAGGGCCAGCGGCCGGCCGAGCGTGGTGCCGCGGCCGAGGATGCAGACCTCGCGGCCGGCCACCGGGATCTCGTAGAACGCCAGCAGCGCCTCGATGCCCGCCGGCGTGCACGAGACCGGGCCCGGCAGCCCGAGCGCGAGGCGGCCCATGTTCGTGGGGTGAAGGCCGTCCACGTCCTTGTCCGGGTCCATGACCTGCAGCGCGGCATCGAAGTCGATCTGGGGCGGGGTCGGGTGCTGCACGAGCATCGCGTCGACCTCGGGGGCATCGTTGAACGCGCGGATCGCCGCCTCGAGGTCGGCCTGCGAGGCGTCGTCGGGCAAGTGCACGTGGGGAGCCGCGAACCCGAGGGCCGCGGCCTTCTCCTGCTTCATGCGGATGTAGCCCGCGCTCGCCGACTCGTTGCCGACCAGGATCGTGCCAAGACCCGGCGTGTGCCCCAGGGCTCGCAGCGCAGCGATGCGCGGCTCGAGGTCGGCGAGCACCGCCTCCGCGACTGGCCCCCCAGGCATCATGCGTGGGTTCACGTCCGCCTCCCCGGGCTGCTCATGCTCCACCTCTCGGCACGATCATCATCCCGAGCGTTCAATGGAGGAAGTGCCGTTCGCCGGTGAAGAGCATGGCCACGCCAAGCTCGTCGGCCTTGGCGATGGTGTCGGCGTCCTTGACCGAGCCGCCGGGCTGCACGATGACGGCCACGCCGGCGTCGGCGGCGGCCTCGATGCCGTCGGGGAAGGGATAGAAGGCGTCGCTGGCGCAAGCACCGCCCGCCGCGCGGCCAGCCGCCTTCTGCGCCGCGATCTGCCCGGCTTCGACGCGGTTCTGCTGGCCGGCGCCGATGCCCCACGCCACGCCATCCTTGACCAGCACGATGCTGTTCGACGTGACCCAGGCGCAGATGCGGAACGCGAGCGCCGCGTCATCGAGCTCCGCCGCGCAGGGTGTGCGCTGCGTGACGACCTTCCACTGCTCCGGTGGGGCCACGAGGCGGTGGGGCTCCTGCACCAGCCAGCCGCCGCTGATCGGGCGCAGGTGCCGAGCCTCGGGTGTGGGGGCGAGGGCCTCCAGGATGCGGGTGTTCTTGCGCTTGGCCTGGAGCCGCTCCACGACGCCCGGGCCGTAACCGGGAGCGATCACGACGTCGGCCTGCGCGGCGCCGACCATGGCCTCGACGGTCGCGTCGTCGACGGGTCGGTTGACGGCCACGATCCCCCCGAAGGCCGACCGCGGATCACAGTCGAACGCCCACTGGTACGCCTGCGCCAGCGAGTCGGCCACGGCCACCCCGCAGGGGTTGGCGTGCTTGATGATGGCGCAGGCGGGCCGATCACCGAGGTCGTGGACGAGCGACCACGCGGCGTCGGCGTCGTAGAGGTTGAGGTAGCTGAGAGCCAGGCCGCCGTGCTGGGTCGCCGTGGCCCACCACGGCTCCGCTCCTTGGTTGCGATACAGGGCGGCGCGCTGGTGGGGGTTCTCGCCGTACCGCAGCTCGCGCTGCTCTCTCGTGGCGGCCACGTGCAGCGTGGGCGGCAGGACCTCGCCGTCGTCGAACCAGTCCACGATCGCCGCGTCGTAGGCCGCAGTGCGTGCGAACGCGGCACGCGCCAGGCGCCGACGCGTCGCGGCCGACAGCGAGCCGTCGGCCCGCAGCTCGTCGAGCACCCTCGCGTAGTCGCCCGGATCGACCACCACGCCGACGTGGGCATGGTTCTTGGCCGCCGCGCGGATCATGGCCGGGCCGCCGATGTCGATGAGGTCCTCGGCGCCACCGCCGCCGTGCTGGAACGCCGCCGGGTCGGACCCGAACGGATAGAGGTTGCTGACCATGAGATCGATCGGCTCGATCCCGTGGGCGGCCATGTCAGCCTGGTGCTCGGGATCCGCCCGGTCGGCCAGCAGCCCGCCGTGGATCTTCGGGTGCAGGGTCATCACCCGGTGGCCGAGGATCGCCGGCATGCCGGTGATCTCGGCGGCGTCGGTCACCGCGATGCCGGCAGCGCTCAGCGCGGTGGCGGTGCCGCCGCTGGACACGATGTCCCACCCGAGGTCGGCCAGCCCCTGGGCCAGCTCGACGATGCCGGACTTGTCATAGACGGACAGCAGTGCCCTCACGGGACGCGGTTCCCTTCGGTGATCGAGGCGGTCAAGGCAGCACGGTGCCGCGTTCGAGGATCGCCTGCAAGGTGGCGGGATAGAGCCGGCGTTCGACCGCCTTGATCCGCTCGTGCAGCGACGCCTCGGTGTCGCCAGGCAGGACCGGCACGGCCTCCTGGGCGAGGATCGGGCCGGTGTCCACGTCGAGGTCGGCGACGTGGACCGTGCAGCCGGTCACCTTCACGCCGCGCTCGAGCGCGTCCCGCACCGCGTGCCAGCCCTTGAACGCCGGCAGGAGGGCGGGGTGCGTGTTGAGGATGCGGCCGCCGTACGCCTCGTGCAGCGGCAGCGAGAAGATCGTGCCGAAACCGGCCATGGCGATCAGATCGATGTCATGGCTGGCCAGCACCACGGCCACCTGCTTCGAGTACTGGTCGCGGTCGAAGGCGGGGCCGTAGCTCTCGCGCTCGACGAGGGCGGTCGGCACCGACGCCTGGGCCGCCACGTCCAGGCCGCCGCACACCCGGTCGGCGAGCACCAGCGCGACGGGTACGCCGGCCTCGAGCATGGCCTCGAGGATCGTCCCGCTCCCTGACACGAGCACCGCGAGCTGCACGAGTGGACGCTACCAGTCACCCCTTGCCGACCCGCTCGAAGGATCCCCGTCCCGCTCTCGCCGGGTCCGATAACTTGACGCGACCACACCCCGATGTTCCCACCCGGAGGCGGGCCACCCATGGACTTCTCCAAGCTCACGACCAGCGACAAGGTGATCGCCGGCTCCGGCATCGCCTTGTTGATCTTCTCGTTCCTGCCCTGGTTCACGTACGGCGGTGTCACCGGTCGCAACGGGTGGGACTTCTTCGTGACCGGCCTCATCCCCGTGTTGCTGGGGCTCGTCCTCGTGGCGTACGTCGCCCTCACCCGTTTCTCGGAGAGCACGAAGCTGCCCGACCTGCCCGTTCCCTACGGGCTGGCGGTCCTCGCGGTGGCCGGGCTCGCGGCGGTGCTCATCCTGCTCAGGCTGATCATCGGCTACAAGGTGGGCGCGTTCGGCTTCTCGGTGCACCTGCATCGCGGCTACGGGCTGTACCTGTCGTTCCTCGCGGCCCTCGGGCTCGTGGGCGGCGGCTTCATGAAGTACCAGGAGGAAGGCGGCAAGGCCGGCGCCGGACCGTCCACGGGCACCGGCCCGCAGACGCCTTTCTAGCCTCGCCGTCTCGGGTTCAGCCCGGGCGAGCGCACCGCAACGGCCCGCCGGTCCGGCGGGCCGTTGCGCGTCCGCAGACGGGCCGCGTTTGGCCGGTCAATCGGCCGCGGGCGCGTCACTGGTTGCGGGTGCCGGACGGTGGGGTACGCCACGAACCGCTGCGCGTGCAGCGACAGCGCGGCCTCGGCGCCCGCCGTCGCCGCTCACGACGGGAAGGAACCCACCATGACAACGACCAGCCGTTGGATCAGCGCGGCCGTGATCTCGACCACCCTGCCGATGCTTGCCGGAACGATGCCGGCGCGCGGCGCGCCGGCATCGACGACCGTGGCGATGGCGTGCCGGGCCTCGACGCCGATCGGCAGCCAGTACGCGACCACGCCGTCTGCGGTCGTCAACGCCACCGCGCCGTCCCACGTCGCCCTCAACGGCATCTACACCGAGCGGATCATGCCTCCGGCGCTCACGGTCCCGACCTCGCTCGGCGGCTTCTCCGTGGTGCACGCGCGGGACCTGCGCCTGCGGATGCGGGTGTACGGCGGCGCGATCATCCTCAGCGCCCGCCTCGAGGGCGGCCACTCGCCGGGAGCGACGGCGGCCATCACCGGCCAGACCATCACGCTCGACGCACCGGCCGTGGCGCCCGCAGGCACCGACGTGGGGCTGCCGGACCTCGTGATCGACGTGCTGGCCACCGGCCCGCGCGGGTCGACGATCGTCACCGGCGTTCCGGGCACGAGCTATGACGACTGGTCGGGCCAGGCGACCGCGCGCATGCACGCGTTCTTCGACTTCGACGTGCACGCGAGCTGCTTCGTGCAGCCCATGGGCGCGGTGCTCAGCTCGACGACGATCGGCTAGCGGGTCCGCCCGTGGTGTGGAGCTCGCGCTCCACACCGCGAGCGGTGCGCTCAGAGGTTCTTGACGATCTCGACCATCAGCTCGCCGGCCTCGGTGGGGTTCTGGCCCACCTCCACGCCCGCGCCGCGCAACGCCTCCATCTTGGCCGCCGCGGTGCCCTTGCCCCCCGAGACGATCGCACCCGCGTGGCCCATCTTCTTGCCGGCCGGAGCGGTGACGCCGGCGATGTACGCGCTGATCGGCTTGGTCATCTCGGCCTTGATGAAGTCCGCAGCCTCTTCTTCCGCCGAGCCGCCGATCTCGCCGATCAACATCACGGCCTTGGTCTCCGGGTCGGCCTCGAAGGCCTCGAGGCAGTCGATGAACGACGTGCCGGGCACCGGGTCGCCGCCGATGCCGACGCACGTGGTGACGCCGATGCCCTGGAGCTTGAGCTCGTAGAGGGCCTGATAGGTCAAGGTGCCGGACCGGCTGACGATGCCGACCGGACCACCGGGCAGCGCGATCTCTCCGGCGGTGATCCCGATGTTGGCCTTCCCGGGGCTGATGAGGCCGGGGCAGTTGGGGCCGAGGATCCGCGTTGCGGGGAAGTCACGCTTGATCTTGTTGTAGAACCACGCTTCGTCCTGCGCGGGCACACCCTCGGTGATCACCACCACCAGCTCGAGCCCGGCCTCGGCCGCCTCCATCACCGCAGCCTGCACGCCTGGCGCCGGGATGAAGATGCACGACGCGGTGGCGCCGGTGGCCTCGACGGCGTCGGCGACCGATGCGTAGATCGGCACGCCGTCGACGTCGGTGCCGGCCTTCTTCGGGTTGGTCCCGGCCACCACCTGGGTGCCGTAGTCGCGGTTGCGCAAGCCGTAGAACTTGCCCTGCGAGCCCGTGAGGCCCTGGTACACGACCTTCGTGCTCTCGTCGACGAAGATGCTCATGAGAAGTCCCCTGCTCTATCGGTTCGCCAGCTCGACGGCGGCCTGCGCCGCTTCGAGCATCGTGGGCTTGCTGATCAACGTCTCGGACTCGTGGGCGGCGAGGATCTCGCGGCCCTGGTCGGCGTTGGTGCCGTCGAGGCGGATCACGATCGGGCTGTTCAAGGTGACCCGGCCGAGCGCCTGGACGATGCCGTTGGCCACCTCTTCGCCGCGGGTGATGCCACCGAAGATGTTGATGAAGATCGAGCGCACCTTCGGGTCGTTGTTGATGACCTCCAGCGCGCCCGCCATCACGTCGGCGTTCGCGCCGCCGCCGATGTCGAGGAAGTTGGCGGGGGCGCCGCCCGCCTGGTTGACCACGTCGAGCGTGGACATGGCCAGGCCGGCGCCGTTGGCGATGATGCCGACGTTGCCGTCGAGGCCTACGTACTGCAGGCCCTTCTCGTGGGCGGCCTGCTCCCGCTCGTCACGGACCTGCGTGGACGCGAACTCGTCCCAGTCGTGGCGGAAGGCGGCGTTGTCGTCGAGTGTGACCTTGGCGTCGAGGGCGTGGACCTTGCCCTCCGGCGTGAGGATCAACGGGTTGATCTCGGCGAGGTCGGCGTCACCCTCGGTGTAGGCCCGGTAGAGCTTCACGAGGATGTCGACCGCGCCTTCGGTGGCGTCGGGGTTCAGGCGGGCACCCGACACCCATCGGCGGGCATCCTCCTCGGTCAGCCCGTCGACCGGGTCGATCCAGATCTTGGCGATGGCGTCCGGGTCGGTCTCGGCCACGGACTCGATCTCCACGCCACCCTGCGCCGAGAGCATCCCGAGGTGCTTCTTGGCGGCGCGGTCGAGCGTGAAGCTCGCGTAGTACTCCTCGGCGATGTCCGAGGCCTTCTCGATCCAGAGCACCTCGACGATATGGCCCTTGATGTCGAGCCCCAGGATGTTGGTGGCGTGCTCGCGGGCTTCCTCGGTGGTGCTCGCCAGCTTGACGCCGCCGGCCTTGCCGCGACCGCCGACCATCACCTGAGCCTTGACCACGACCGGGTACCCGATGCGGTCGGCCGCGGCGACGGCCGCGTCCACCGTGGTCACGGCCTCGCCCGGCGACACGGGGATGTCGAACATGGCGAAGAACTGCTTGCCTTGATACTCGAAGAGGTCCACTCGTGCTCCTGTGCTGCGCTGCTTGGCGGGGGCCACCGGGCGGCAGGGATACTACGCAGGTGTCCTCGCACCCCCTCGAATCTCCGGCGGCTGCGGCGTGAGCCCGGTCGCCCGCTCCGGCAGCCACGCCGGCCGGGCCCTGATCGTGGCCACCGTCGGGGTGCTCGTGGTGATGGGCGTCCTGCTCCTCGCCAGCGTGCGGCTCAGCAGCCGCAACAGCCCGCAGGTCGCGCTCGGCGACCAGACCTTCCACGCGGGAGGGACCGGGCAGCTGGCGGCGTCGATCGCCAAGCGCGGCCCCGTGCTCTACAGCGACGTCTCCGGCGCCAAGGAGCGCGACGTGATCCTCCAGCACCTTGGCCGCGACCCGGCGAAGGGGTGGTACGCGCTGCTGGCCGCACCGTCGGACAAGGATCGCAGCTGCACGTGGGAGTGGCAGCCGGCCCGGCGCCGATTCCGGGCCCGCTGTGACCACGCGCGCACGGCACCTGCCGACGGTGCCGGGCTGACCCGGTTCAAGGTCACGGTCACCGACGGCCAGCTCGACATCGACCTCAACGCCGACGCCCGGTCGAAGCCCACCAGCACGTCGGCCCCCGTCACCCGCTCCGCCAGCATCCCGGGCTGACGATCGTCCTCTCGTGGCCGGCATGCCGGCCCGTCCCGGCTCGCGCCGGGCGCTCGGGAGACGCCGCAACGTGGCCGTCGGGCGGCCAGGCGTCGCCAGGCTGATCGCACGGAGCGCCACGACCGCGCCCGCAACGGGCCCACCCGTCGGCGCTCACGGCGTGGGCCGAGCCTCGAACGCACCGGCGAGCGTCACCGTCTTCAGCTGGCCAGGGGCCGGGACGGCGCACTGCGTCGTGCGGTCAGACTCCGGGCACTCCTGGCCGTCGACGAACCCGGCCACGGCCACCGAGACGGCGCGGTGCGCGGGATGGTCGGTCAGCGCCACGGTGCACGTCTCGGCGACGTGGTCTTGTGGCCGGAACCCGAAGCGCATCGGGTCGCCCATCAGTCCCAGTTCGCCGCTCACCGACACGACGTCCAGGTACATCGGGTACCACAGCGAGTAGGTGCCCGAGCAGGTGATCTGCTGCATGTAGGTGAACGTCGCCTGGTCGCGCCGCATCCCCGCAACGTCGCCGGCCGGTGTCGCGACCGGGAAGCGGGTGGCGTAGCGGGACGTGAGGCCGTTGATCGCCGGGATCGTGAACGTCACCGCCGGGTCGGCAGGACCGGCGTGGGCCGCGGGCGCCGTGAGCAACGGGCCGCCGATGACGGCGGCGATGCCGATGGCGCTGAGGAGCGTGCGGGAGGTCATGTCGAGCCTGGCTTTCTCCCGGGCCAACCCGGCCGCTTGCGGTCGAGGCGCACCACGGGCTGTGGTGGATGGATGGTTGAAGCAGGTCGCCGCCGATGACGTGGCGTGCGCCCTGTCACCTCCAGCTCCCGTTTCCCGCCGTGCTCACCCAGTGACGCCGGCCCCGAGGCGCGCCTTACGAGTCCAGGCCCTGCTCGTCCGACTCGCCGTCGAACAGCCCGACGACCTCGCGGCGCTGCACCTTGTCGGTGCCGGTGCGGGGCAGCTCGTCGACGGCGAGGAAGCGGCTCGGAACCTTGTAGGACGAGAGGCGTTCGGCGGCCCAGCCCGCGAGGTCGACGTCGTCGAGCGCGACGCCAGGTCGCAACCGCACCGCGGCGGCTGGCACCTCACCGTCGCGCGCGTCGGGCAGCGCGACCACCGCCGCCTCCAGCACGTCGGGGTGCTCTTCGAGCGCGTGCTCGACCTCGACCGCATAGACCGAGTAGCCCCCGCGCTTGATCACGTCCTTGGCCCGGCCTTCGAAGCTCACGGTGCCGAACAGGCCGCGGCGAGCGAGGTCGCCCGAGCGCAGCCAGCCGTCGTCGGTGAGGGCAGCCGCGGTGGCGTCGGCATCGCCGTGGTAGCCCTCGAGGATGCCGGGCCCTTTGATCAGCAGCTCGCCGGTCGAGCCCACGGGCACCTCGGTGCCCTCGTCATCGACGACGCGGAACGAGTAGCCCGGCAGAGGCATGCCCAGGGCTCCACCGAACCGCGCCGGCACGAGCGGCGGCGACAGGCGCACGGCCACGCCTCCGCCGGTCTCGACCATGCCGTAGCCCTCGGCGAACGCGGCCTCGCCGATCGAGCCGAGGAGCGGGAGCGAGACCGTGGCGCCGAAGCGCTTGAACTGAGCGGCCAGGTCGGGGGGCATGGCGTCGGCCCCGGAGATCCACATGCGCACTGACGTGAGGTCGCGGTCCTTGGCGCCGGCCTCGAGCAGCATGCGGTACATGGCGGGCACGCCGGCGAAGAGCGTGGCCCGCCGCTGCTCGATCGCATCCAGCACCCGGACCGGGTTGAACTTCGGCAGGAAGTACACCGGCATGCCGGCGCAGGCCGCGCCCAGCAGCATCAGGGCGCCGTAGATGTGGGCGACGGGCAGGGCGAGCACGATCTCGGCCGGTCGCAGCCCAGCCGGGTAGGCGGCCGCCGTCGACAGCCCGCCGAGCAGCCCTCGGTGGGTGAGCTCAGCGCCCTTCGGCTTGCCCGTGGTCCCCGAGGTGTAGAAGAGCGCCGCGATCTCGTCGGGCGCGGCCGGCGCGGCGTCGACCGCGTCGGAGCCCTCGACGTCGGAGGCCGCGGTGATCCGCAGCGTCGCGCCGGAATCGCGCACGACGTGGTCGATCTCCGATGCCGTCATCTGCGCGTTGACCGGCGCCGGCAGACGGCCGGCGCGGGACGTCGCGAGCATCAGCAGCACCTGCTCGTAGCCGTTCGGCGTGGCCACCACGACCACGTCGCCCGGCTCGGTGCGCTCGGCGATGCCGCCGGCCCAGCGCGCCACGAGGTCGGCCGCTTCGGCGAACGTGAGGCACAGCCCGCCGTCGGCCTCTTCGACGAGGCGACGCGATCCATGGGCGCCGGCCAGCCGCTCCATCAAGGTGCCGAGCACGAGGTCCCGGCCCGCGAACAGCGACAGCCGGTCGAAGATCTGCATTCGATCCACCCTATGGCCCGAGGGGGTCCGGGCCTGAGGCCGACCTACAGCTTCTTGAGCGGGGCCCAGGCCAGGAGCAGGTTCTTCTCTCCGACGGCCGGGAAGTTGACCCGAACCTCGGTCTTGTCGCCTGACCCCTGCAGGTCGATCACCACGCCCTCGCCCCACTTCGCGTGCATGACGTCGTCGCCCACGCGCAGGCCGCCCGCGGCTGCGTTGGGCGCTGACGCCGAGCGCCCTCCTGCGGCCACGGCTTGGTCGACCATGCGCTCACGCGCCGCGGCGCGGCGCTCGGACGAGATGCCGGTGCGACGCTCAGTACGGTCGTTCCACCCGTAGGACGACCCGCTGTCCGACCAGGCGCCGTCGCGTGAGCTTCGGCGGCTGCCCTCGATGGCCTCGACGAGCCGCTGGGGGATCTCGTCGAGGAAGCGGCTGGGCGGGTTGTACTGCGTGGATCCGAAGATCGTGCGGCTCCAGGCGTGGCTGAGGTAGAGCCGCTCGCGAGCGCGCGTGATGCCCACGTAGGCGAGCCGACGCTCCTCCTCTAGCTCGTGGGGCTCGCCGAGCGACCGGATGTGCGGGAACACGCCGTCCTCCAGGCCGATCAGGAAGACCGCCGGGAACTCGAGGCCCTTGGCCGAGTGCAGCGTCATGAGCACGACCGCCGACTCGTCGTCGTCGAGCGCGTCGATGTCGGCGACCAGGCCCACCTGCTCGAGGAACTCGTCGACCGAGCCCACGTCGCGGGCCGCGCCGATCAGCTCGGACAGGTTCTCCAGCCGGCCCTCGGCCTCGATCGAGTGCTCGGCCTGCAGCTCGCCGAGGTAGCCGCCGCGCTCGAGGAGCGCCTCGAGCACGCGGCCGGGCCCCTCCGCCACGAGCTCGGTGGCGCCGTCGATCAGCTCGATGAAGGACTCGATGCCCTTCACGGCCCGCCCGCTGACCCCGGCCTCGTCCGCGTGGCGCAGCGCGTCGGCGAACGTGACGCCGTGCGCGTTGGCCCAGATGTCGAGCCGGGCCACGGTCGAGTCGCCGATGCCGCGCTTCGGCACGTTCAACACCCGCTTGACCGACACCTCGTCGGCCGGGTTCACGACGGCCTTCAGGTAGGCCAGCGCGTCCTTGATCTCGCGCCGGTCGTAGAAGCGGGTGCCGCCGATGACCTTGTACGGGATGCCCGAACGCATGAGGTGCTCTTCGACCACGCGGCTCTGGGCGTTGGTGCGGTAGAAGACGGCGACGTCGCCCCAACGTGCATCGCCGTGCTCGTGGAGCTTGGAGATCTCGTGGGTGACCCACTGGGCCTCGTCGGCCTCGTCGTCGGCGTGGTAGCGCACGATGGCCTCGCCGTGCCCGCTGTCGGTCCACAGCTCCTTGGGCTTGCGGCCGAGGTTGTTGGCGATGACCGCGTTGGCGGCGTCGAGGATGGTCTGGGTCGAGCGGTAGTTCTGCTCGAGCACGATCACCGTGGCGTCGGGGAACGCCTCCTCGAACTCGAGGATGTTGCGGATGTCCGCGCCCCGGAAGCGATAGATGGACTGGTCGCTGTCGCCCACGATGCACACGTTGCGATGGCCGCTGGCGAGTTGGAGGACGAGCTCGTTCTGGACCTTGTTCGTGTCCTGGTACTCGTCGACCAGCACGTGCTGGAAGCGGCGGCGGTAGTGCTCGAGCACCTCGGGCTCGTCGCGGAGCAGGCGGACGGTGACCTGCAGCAGGTCGTCGAAGTCCATGGCGCCGGCCTTGTGCAGGCGGGCCTGGTACTCGCGGTACACGTCGGCGATCTTGCGCTCGAAGATCACCTGGGCCCGGTCGGCGTAGGCGTCGACGCCGATGTCGTCGTTCTTGGCCGCCGAGATCACGGCGTGGACCTGGCGGGGCGGGAACCGCTTGGGATCGAGGTTGAGGTCGCGGACGACGTAGCCGGTGAGCCGCATCGCGTCGGCCTGGTCGTAGATCGTGAACGACGACGGGTAGCCCAGCCGCGATCCGTCCCGCCGCAGGATGCGCACGCAGGCCGAGTGGAACGTGGACACCCACATCTTCTCGGCGACCGGCCCGACCAGCGCGCCGACGCGGGTCTTCATCTCCTGCGCCGCCTTGTTGGTGAAGGTGATGGCGAGGATCTCGAACGGCGAGACGCCCTCGTGCTGGATGAGGTGCGCGATGCGGTGCGTGAGCACCCGCGTCTTGCCCGAACCGGCGCCGGCCACGACGAGCAGCGGGCCCTCGGTGTGGGTGACCGCCTCGCGCTGGACCGGGTTGAGGCCCTCGAGGAGCGCGGACGCGGGCGGGGGCGAGGCCATCAAGAACCAAGCCTACCGGGGGCCTGTGACGGTCCTTTTGGGGCACCTGGGGCGTGAGATGGGGTATGCCCTGCCCGGCCACTGGAAGAATGGCCGCAAAACTGCAGGCAACGGAAGGCCGGGTCGCCGGCAGCTATGAAGCGTCGGGAGTCGGGTTCACGCCGAGCGGTACGGCGGACGATCACGGTCGTCCTGCTGATCCTGGTGTTCAACTACCTGGTGCTGCCGCGCCTCGCCGCCTCCCGCGACTCGGCTGACCTGCTCCGGCGGGTCAACCCGCTGCTGCTGCTGCTGGCCCTCGGGCTCGAGGCCGCCTCGCTCGTCGCGTACACGGTGCTGACCCGGGTCACGCTACCGAAGGAGCCCGCGCTGCCGCTCAGCCGGTTGCTGCGCATCCAGATGTCCACCAAGGCTGTCACCAACCTGCTGCCGGGTGGGAGCGCGGCCGGCGGCACGCTCGGCTACCGCCTCCTGACCGACGAGGGGGTCGAGCCGGCGGCCGCCGGGTTCGCGCTGGCCACCGTCGGGCTCGGCTCGGCCGTCGTCCTCAACCTCATGCTGTGGATCGCGCTGCTCATCTCGATCCCCTTCAACGGCTTCAACCCGCTCTACGCGACCGCCGCGGTCGTCGGTGCCGGGCTGCTCGCGGCCGCCGCCGGACTCGTCGTGCTGCTGGTGAAGGGCACCGACCGGGCCGAGCACATCCTGCGGACGCTGGCCCGGCACCTGCCGATGCTGGACGAGGAGACCACCTCCCGCTTCGTGCACAAGCTCGCCGACCGCCTGCACGACCTGGCCGGGAACCCCGGCCTGATCCGCCAGGGCGTGCTGTGGGCCAGCCTCAACTGGCTGCTCGACGCTGCCGCGCTCTGGGTGTTCCTGCGGGCCTTCGGCGCATGGCTCAACCCGGTGAACCTGGTCGTCGCCTACGGGCTCGTGAGCGTGCTCGCCGCCATCCCCATCACGCCCGGCGGGCTCGGGCTGGTCGAGGCGGTGCTGACGCCGACCCTCGTGGGGTTCGGCCTGACCAAGAGCACCGCCACCATCGGCGTGCTGGCGTGGCGCGTCGCGCAGTTCTGGCTGCCGATCCCGCTCGGCGGCCTGTCCTACGCGTCGCTCAAGCTCGGCCCCCACGGCCGCCGCCGACGGTTGGCCGCCATGCGCTCGCTCGCCACCGAGGCCAGCACCATGGCCGAGAAGCGCGTCTGGGACGAGACGACCGGCGAGTACCGCGTCATCCGCCCCGAGGAGCGCGGCGTCGGCACCGACTGATCCCGAGGGTCCGGGCTACGCCTGGTCGGCGAGCAGCTTGGAGCGGAACAGGTCGAGGACCTGGTCCAGGGCGTCGCGGGTGGGCTGGCCGGGCTCGTCGATGAGGTGCTCGGTGAGGACGGAGTGGGCGGCCTTCGGGTGGCCGGACGGGTTGCCGGGCGACGAGTCGATCTCGACCCCGACGAAGGCGTCGCCGAGCTCCTCGCGCAGGCGGACGAAGCGCTCGGCGGGCGCCAGCTTGTCGCCCGTGAAGCGCAGGCCGAGGACGCAGAGGTCCTCGGTCGCGCACCGCTCCTTGATCCGGGCGAGGTCGGCGTCGCTGATGCCGAGATCGCGGCGGTGCGCCTTCGTGAGCGCGACCGGCAGCGAGGGCTGCGACAGGACCGGGGCCAGCACGGTCTCGTCGACCATCATCGCCAGCGCGAAGCCGCCGGTGAGGCACATGCCGACCGCGCCGACACCGGGGCCGCCGCAGGCCTCGTGCTCGTGGTGGGCCAGCGCCCGCAACCACACCGTGATCGGTGAAGCGCGGCCGCGGACGAACATCGTGAACTCACGCGAGACGCATGCCCCGGCGGCGGTCTGCAACGCGTAGAGCGCCGACGGCTCTTTGCCTGGGGTCCCGAAGAGCGACGGCATCACGGCCGTGCAGCCCAGGTCGGCGACCCGCCGGGCGAACGCGGCCACGAGCGGCGTGATGCCGGGGACCTCCTCGATGATGATCACGGCCGGACCCTCGCCCCGGCGGAACACGGTGCGCGACGTGCCGTCGTGCTCGAACGTGCCCTCACTGAACCCGTCGAGGGTGCTCACTCGCTAGCCGGCCCACCGCTCGTCGTCGCCCGACCGGCGGGCGCGCAGCGGGCTGAGCTGCCGCCACCACGGCACGTCCGGGACGACCAGGACCGCGCGATCAGCCGCCCGTCGGAGCAGGTTGCGGGCTTCGACCAGCGCCTGGAACTCGACGGGGTCACCTCCGCGGTCGGGATGCGCGGCGCGGGCGAGGTCGCGGAAGGCGCGTTCGACCTCGACAGCGTCGGCTCCGGATCGGAGCCCCAGCAGCGCCCGAGCGCGCACGGCGTCCATCTCCGGAGACGGTAGTGGGGGCGGCTCCTATCGCCGCGGACCATCGCGTGCGCCCATCGCCGGGACTACCCCACCGACGGCAGGAGGGCCTGCAGGCGGCCGAGCACGTCGTCCGCGGGACCGGGCGGTCCGACGAGGTCGCCCTGGATGCCGTCGTAGCCCAGCGCCCGCAGCACCTGGAGCTGCCCGGTCGTCTCGACCCCGACCGCCAGCGCGCGCAGGCCCAACCCGTGGGCCAAGCCGGCCACCGCGGCAGCGACCTCCCAGGCACCCTCGTGCTGCTCCAGCGCCTCGACCAAGGAGCGGTCGAGCTTGACCGCGGCGATGTGCAGCCCCGGCAGGCTGGCCAGCGGCTCGCCGCCCACGCCGAAGCCGTCGACGACGACGGCGATGCCGGCGTCCCGCAGCCGATCGAGCACCTCAGAGCCGCCGAGGGCGCCAAGCGCACGCTCGTGCAGTTCGACGACGAACGATGCCGCCGGGCAGGCGCCCTGGTCCAGGTCGTGCTGGAGGTGGTCGAGGAAGCCCGGCGCGGCAAGGTCCCGAGCCGTGAGGTTGACGTGGATGGGGACCGACGCGAGCCGGGGGTCAAGCGTCAGGAGCCGACGCCGCTGCGCGAGCGCCTCGCTGACGACCCAGCGGCCGATGTCGGTCACGACGCCGCCCCGCTCCGCGGTCGCCAAGATCTCCTCGGGACCGACCTCACCCCGGCTGGGGTCGTCCAGCCGCACGAGGGCCTCGACGCCGACGAGGGTGCCGTCGGCGGCGACGACCGGTTGCAGGTCGAGGCGCAGCCGACCGTTGGCCATCGCCTCGACCAGCTCGGCCTCGGGCGGTTCGGGCGGCGGCGGCTCGTCTTCGGGCGCGGGCCGGAACAGCTCGCGGCGGGCCCGGCCGTGGGACTTGGCGCGATACATGGCCATGTCCGCATCGCGGATGAGCGACTCGGGGTTGTCGAGGTCGCCGCTGGAGACGGCGACGCCGATGCTGGCGGTGACCCGAGTCTCCTCACCGCCCAGCACGATGTCGACGGCCTCGACGGCCCGACCGACGCGCTCGGCCACGACCATCGCGAGCGTCGGATCCTCGAGGTCTTCGCAGAGCACCACGAACTCGTCCCCGCCGAGCCGGCACACGGTGTCGCTCGGGCGGAGCGCATCGCTGATCCGGTCGGCGACCTCGATCAGCAGCTGATCGCCGCGGTCGTGGCCGAACCGGTCGTTGACCGCCTTGAACCGGTCGAGGTCGCAGAACAGCACGGCGACGCTCCGGCCGGTTCGGCGCGAACGGGCGAGCGCCACCGAGAGGCGGTCGAGCAGCGCGGCCCGGTTGGCCACCCCGGTCAGCGGATCGTGGGTCGCCTGGAACGCGAGGCGGGCGTCGTCCTCGGCCCGCTCGACGGCCACCGCGACAAGCGCCTCGCACGACTCCCGCCGGCCCGGGTCGACGCGGTCCGCGACGCCGGGCGCGGTCCCGAGGACGAGCAGCACGGCGAGCGTGCGGCCCGACCGCGGCGCCTGGACCGGAACCGCGACCAACGAGCGGGCCCCGAGCCGGCGCGCCAGCGACGCGCCCTCGGGGAAGCGGTCGTCGCTCGGCAGGTCGTGCACCCGCACGATCTCGCCGGTGGCGACGGCCATGCCGACTGGGCTGTCGAGGCTCGACGGCGCGCCACCGAGCAGCTCGCGCCGAGCGTCGTCGAGGGCCGGCGTGGCGGCGGCCACCGTGCCGCTGCCGTCCTCGGCCAACACCAGGGCCACGGCCACGACCTGCTCGTCGTCCCCGGACAGGAGGTTGGTGACGGCGCGCAGCGTCTCGTCGCGCGGCGCTCCCCGGGCGATCAGCTCGAACACCTCGGCTTGGCCGGCCGCCAACTTGGCGACGTCGCGGCGGCGGAGCGCGCCGAGCAGCGCCTCGCCGACGAACCGCACGAGCCCGAGGACCTCGTGCGCGGTTGCCGGAGGCTGGCGCTTCCAGACGAGACCCAGCACCGGGGCCACCTCGGCGTCGTCACCCAGCCGGACCCACAACGCCGCCCGCTGCCCACGGTCGCGCATGGCCCGCTGCTCGACGGCGGCCTCCGGGGGCAGCTCGTCGGTGGCCCGGACGAACACCTGGCTGGCCTGCCGCAGCTGGTCGCGCAGCCACCCCATGCCGGAACGGTCGAGGACGTCGGTCCCGTCCTCGGGGAGCGCGCCGGCCGTGCCCCGCCACTCGTGGGCGCCGGGACCTCGACCACCGGCGTGACCGGGACGATCGAGGTACGCGCTGTCGGCGTCGAAGAACTGGGCCAGCTCGGCGAGCGCGCCCACCACGACGGCGTCGGTCTCGTCGATGGGTCGGCCGATCAGCCGGGTCGAGATCGACGCAGCCAGCGCCTCGAACGCGACCTGCTCGGCGAGGGCGCGTTCGGCGCGATGGCGGTCGGTGACGTCTCGGACGATGCACAGAACCTCGTCGGCGCCCGCTGGCACGAAGCGGGCTTCGTAGCGGCGGGCGAGCGCCCCCGTCCCGGCCGCGAACACCTCGCTGCGCACGCGGCCCTCCTCGATCGTGCGGGCCACGATCTGGCGCACGCGCACCTGCACCGCGGGCGCGGGCGGCGCCGGCAACGGCACCCCCTGCTGGTCGCCTCCCTCGGGATCGGCCGGCACCTCGGCCGGCGCAGGGTCGAACGGCGGCCCGGGGCCGAGCTCGCCGACCATGCGCCCATCGCGATCCACCCGGTGGATGCGGTCGGGGATCAGGTCGAGGAGCGCCTGCGTCCGGGACTCGTGCTCAGTGCGTTCGCGGGCGCCGGCCGCCTGCTCGAGCACGCGGGCGACGCCATCGGCCACGAGGTCGACCACCGACATCTGCCAGGCGTCGAACGGCAGGGCGCGTGGCCGATCCGCGACGAACAGCACGATGCCCACGACCCTGCCGCCGACCCAGACAGGCGAGCCGACCGACGCTCCGTCGCCGAGGATCGGCGCCAGGTCCTGCCGGCCGACGCCGGCCAGGTGCGCCACGGTGGCCGCTTGGGCGAGCACCGCTGCGGCCCGTTCGTCCGCGACCAGGTCGAACCCCGGACCCAGCGCGGGCGCCGCGCCCAGCGCGCCGCTGACGGCCTCGACCACCAGCCGGCCGCCGTCGATCGTGGCCGCGATGCCCACCTCCATCCGCGTGACGCGCCGGCCGATGGCCAGGTGCTCGCCGAGCACCCGGACCGGATCGTCATCGGGGAGCGTCGCGGCGCGGTGCAGCTTGGCGACGTCGTCCGCGTGCTCGCGTTCGGCCGCCGCGTTGCTGACCGCTCGCACCACGGGCGAGGCGGAAGCTGCCGCCTGCGTTCGCTCCTCGGACGTCGGACTCTCCCCCCAGGCTCGTGCGAGCCCCACGCTCGGGACGTCCCGCGCGGCCGGGCCCGACCTGGTCACGTGGACGATCCTACGTGGCACCTTGCGTCAGCAATCACTGGGCGGCGCCGTGCTCGCCTTGGGTGGGGGATCGTTCACCCTCTGCGGTGCGCCGACCCGACCGGGTCGCGACGACCTAGACGCGCCCGGCGCCCACGAGATCGCTCCAGTAGTAGAGGCTCGAGATCTTCACCACGTCGCCGCGGTTGGGGGCGTGGATGATGCTCCCGCCGCCGATGTACAGCGCCACGTGGTGCACGGGCGTGCCGTAGAAGACGAGATCGCCGGGCTGGAGCTGCGACAGCGGGATCTTGCGGGACATCGCATACATGGCCGCGGACGAGTGCGGCAGGCTCTTGCCGCCGTGCGCCCAGGCCCACATGACCAGGCCCGAGCAGTCGAAGCCGGTGCTGGGCGACGCGCCGCCCCAGGTGTAACGCACGCCCAGCTGCGATCGCGCGGCGGCGATGGCGGCGCCGGCTCCCACCCCGACCGGCGGGGGGGGCGTGGTCGGCGGCGGGCTCGGCTTCGGCTTGGGCGTCGGCGCGGGCGGCCCGG
>JAODBM010000029.1 GCA_025463985.1 Acidimicrobiales bacterium | reverse complement strand
GGGTGGAACAGGTCAGCCGCGAAGACGCTGCGGTCGCGGAACCCGACGTTGCTCGTCGTCACGTCGAGCAGCACGGCCCGCTCGTGGCGGGCCACCACGTCCTCGATGCGCCGGCAGATCGTGCGGCTGCGCCGGCGCAGGACCGCCGTCAGGGGCCGGGGCACGCGGGCGAGGTTGCCGAGGTCGCCGAGGTTGGCGACGGCGACGACCGCCACGTGGTCGAGGAGCTGCGAGATCGTGGCGTCGAGGTCGGCCGCGAAGCGCGCCGGTGGCGTGCCGTGGATCGCGTCGTTGGCGCCGACCGCGATCACGGCGAGGTCGGCGCCCACAGCGACGGCCTCGTCGACCCGACGGCGCACGTCAGCGGCACGCGACCCGCCCCGAGCCAGCGACACCAGGTCCACCGGGCGGCCGACGTCGATCTCGGCCAGGGCCTGTCGGATCCAGACGTCGGCAGGCGTCTCGAGGCCGGGTCCGGTCAACGTGCTGTCGCCGAGCGCGACCATGCGCACCGGTGCCCCCGCCAGATGGCCGGCCAACGGGCCCGAGACGTCCAGCTCGGTGAGCGTGGGCAGCTTGCGCCGCACCACCCAGACGACCTGTGCCGCCAGGACCGTCGCCGCGCCGAGGGCGATGCCCGCGGCGGCGGGCAGCAGTCGGCCCGGGCTCGGGCGCCTCGTCAGTCGGATCGGTGGCCGCCCGGTCGCTCGCACCCCTTCAGCATGACGCCGACACCCGGGTCAGCGGTTCGCGGCGCCGTCGACCCAACGCACCGACCGACCCCGACCCGGCGCGCTCGGCGCGCTCGGCGCGCTCGAGTGCGCGGCGCGCGCTACGTGACCGCAGGCGGCGCTCGCCGGGATCAAAGGGGCGGGAGGGGCACGCGCGCGGCCGCGCCCGGGCCGCGTGCGCGGTGGTCGTCGGTCCGGCAGCCGGTCGGGCGGTCACACGGCGGATACGCCTTGTCCATGGCCGCCCGGAGCGCGGTCCGCGCCACCTGCCCCGGCGGCAGGGGGATCGCCCGGTAGGAGAAGAAGTCGTCCTGGAACGACAGGCCGAACGTGCGGGCCCCCGCGGGCGTGAGCTCGGCCACCAGGCCGCTGCCGTAGCCGGGGGCCAGCCCGGTCGTGGTGAGGCCCCAGGACGAGACCCAGTTGCCGCCGGGCAGCCGGCGCGAGCTGCCACAACACCGCGACCGCACGTTCGCGGGATCGACCACCTGCTCGAGCATGGTGGCGGTGCCGCCGCCGGTGGCGATCGAGTAGCGCACGGCTCGCGGGGCTCGGCCCCGGTTGGTGCCGTTGTCGGACAGCGTGAGGGTGCCGTCGGCCAGCATGCGGGCGTCGTGCTGGCCGCCGAACCCGCTCCCGCCGGCGAAGACGGGGTCGCCGCTGATGGTCAGGCTGCCGGTCCGGGCGCGGCCGCCGAGCTTCCAGCGGATCTCGCCCGTGGACCTGTCCACGTCGTAGACGGCGTCGAGGTGTCGGTAGGACAGCACCACCCGCCCGTCGCCATCGGTGCCGATGCCGTTGAAGTGGAAGACGTCGTACGGCGCGGCGAGGGCGAGCGTCCGCCACTGGGGATCGGACTCGGTCACCGGGATGTGGTCCACGGTGCTCCACGACCACACCACCTCACCGGTGGGGGTCAGCTCCTCGATGACGGGATCGTCGAGCGTGGCCGAGGCCGGCCCGCCGATCGGGCGCAGGTCGACGACCCGCGACAGGTTCGTCGCGACCAGGTAGTTGCCGTTGGCGAGCAGCTGCAGCTCGTGGATGTCGAGCCGTCCGCTCGGCGGCTTGAGCACCCGCACGTGGCGGCCGTCCAGCCCCTCCTCCACGATGGTCCCGGCGTTGGTGGTCCAGGCGACATGCCCGTTCGGCAAGTAGGTGAAGAAGAGGTGTGGATCGGTCCGGCGCCACCACACCGGCACGCCGTTGCGGTCGAACAGCGCCGAGTAGTCCCCGCTGGCCGCGGTCGAGGCGACGCTGATGGGCGCGAGGCCGAACCACTCGGCCTGGGGCGTGCCGCTGCGGGTCGTCGTCCATCTGGGGAAGTCCGCCGGCAGGCAGCGGACCACGTAGGTGCTGGAGCCGGCAGACGACTGCGACACGATCGTGAAGCTCTGGCTCGTGCCACGGGTGACGGCGGCGGTGAAGCTGCCGCCGCGAGGCGGCTGGCCGGCGACGGACACCGAGCTGCCGTCAGGCACGTCGACCGTCAGCTGGACGGGCGCGGTGCGGCTGCAGCGGCTGACGTAGTCGGTCACGGCCGGCGTGAACGCCGGGAACAGTCCGGGGCTGGCGCTGATCGTGAGCTGCGCGGGCGCGCAGCTCGTGAGCGCCAGCGACGCCAGCACGGCGGCCACCACCGCGACGCAGAGCGTCGCCCGCGCTTGCGGCACCGTTCGAGCCCGCGGCGGCAGCACTCCTCCCCGCCCGTCGGCGCCCTCGCCGGGCGTCGTTGCACAGGCCGACCTCATCGCCCGCAGGTCCCGCACGGCCCACACCGTACGCGCCGTGGCCCGATGTTTCGCCCTGAAGGCCGATCAGCCCGGGGCGCGTGGCGCCGACGGCGCGGCCGTCGACGGATCCGCCGGCGGCCCGACCGGCTCCCACGGGCTCTGCCAGGTGTTGTCGACGTCGGCCGCCGGATCGTCGCCGCGGTTCCACCACTTGGCCCGGTAGCCCACGCCCTTGGCCATGACGCGATCACCGGGCAGGTAGGTCTGGGTCAGTCGCCAGCCCGGATAGGTGTGGGCGGGCAGCGTGCTCGCCGGGGCGAGCGGCACGTCGTGGGCGAGGATCGGCCCCACCGACCGCCACGGCGAGTCCCACTCGTGGACGGCCTGCGCGTCGGGGCTGGCCCCCTTGGTCCACCACTTCGCCTCGTAGACCATGCCGTGCCACGCGACCCGGGCGTTCGTGTCGTACTCGCGGCGGGGACGCCAGGCGGCGTAGGGCCCGGGCGTCGACGCGCCGACGGTCCCCACCGCTCGGGCCGTGCTGCCGCTCCCCGAGGCTCGGCCACCGTCGACCGCGGGGTCGGGGGTCGCAGCGCCTGGGGTCGCCGAGCCGCGGATGCGGCTGAAGATGCTCGAGAACTCGCGCGGTTCCTGATCGACCCCGCTGCAGCGGTCGTCGGCGATGGCCGGGTCGACGTTGGCGCCACAGCTGACGTCGCGGTTCAGCGACCACATCGAGAATCGGGTCACGCCCCGGCGGCTGGCCTGATCGAAGAGGCGCCGGGCGGAGGCGGGGTCGAGCCGGTCGGCGCGGACATCGTTCTGGCCGATCATCGGCGTGACGCCGAGCTTGGCGTAGGCCTGCGGAGGCGACAGCGTCACGCCGACCTCGCGGTAGGCGGTGGTCACCTGGCCGGCGGCGGCGTCGACGGCGGCCAGCGACGCGGCGACCATGTCCTGGTCGGCCGGGCGCGAGCCGCCGTAGTCCATGGTCATCAAGTTCACGCCCGTCACGTCGACCTTGGCGCGGAGCATCGCCCGGACCGCCGCGATCGCGCCGGCCGGGAGCCCGTCGGGTGCGACCGGCACGGTGAGCCACACGTCTAGCCGGCCGCCGTGACCGCGAGTTCGGGCCTGCACCTGCGCGATGGCGGCGGCCCGGCGAGCCACCGCTGCCGGGTCGAGGCCAGCTCCTTCGAGGTCGAGGTCGATGACGCTGAGCCGATAGCGGTCGATCACCGACCTGTAGGCGTTGGCCAGCGCGACCGGATCCGTGCAGGAGACGGCCAGCTCCTGGTTGGCGGCACCGCCAAAGGACACGACGACGTCGCCGCCGCGCTCGCGCAACCGCACGATGCGCCGGTCGAGATCGAGGTGCGCCGCCGCCGCGTCCAGGCCCTCGTAGCCGCCCCAGGTCGGCTGGCACCGGTGGGTGGCCGACCCGACGACGAAGGCCAGCACGACGTCGAGGTTGGGGTTAGCGGCCGCGTCCTGGAAGTCGAACGAGGGCGTGAGCGTGACGTCGACGTAGGGCGCGAACCACCGGACCCCGGCGCGATGGTTGCGGTGCAGGGCCCGCATGGCCAGCGTCCCGGTGCCCGTGGCGGTGGCGGCGACGACGACGAGCGCCACCGCGATTCGCACGACCGACAAGCGGGCGCGCGCGGCCGGCACGCGATCGCCGGTGGGGCTCGCGGTGGCCGATGGATCACCGGAAGCCGCGGCCTGGTCGGCAGCGGCGGGTGCGCGACGCGTTCGCCTCATGTCAGTCCTGGCCCGAGCGGGCCGCTGCCGGCCGGGCTGGCGTGGTCGGCGGGAGCGGCGTGCTCGGCCTCGTGGGCCGCGGGTGGCGGTGCGGGACGCGGGGCTTGTCGAGCGACCCTTGGTACAGCACGGCGGCCCAGTCGGCCACGGGGTCGAGCACGGGCGGCGCCGGTGCCCTGCGGTCCCGCTTGTAGAGCAGGTCGGTGAAGCCGACCCAGACGTCGACCACCGAGCTCCACGGCCCGATCATGGCCATGATGGCCGGGGCCGCGATCAGCAGGTTGGCCCCCGCGAACACGGCATGGGGCCAGCGCCGGTGCTGGACGTCGAAGACCAGCGCGACGGCCGACACCGCCACGATCAGGTAGGCGAAGAGCACGAACGTGGCCGGGGCCACCGTCCGCTCGTGGACCTTGGGGGTGCGGGCGAAGGCGACCTTGTGGCCGGTGATCATCTGCCCGATCGAGCGCAGCACGCCCGCGGCGTTGACCGGAAGCATGATCAGGTTGAACCCGTAGATGCGGATGACGTCGGTCCGCTTGTAGCCGCAGCGCTTGAGGTCGCTGGCCATGACCATGAAGTAGGGCAGCGACATCACCACCACGAGGCCGCTCATCAGGCCGCTGCCGAAGGGATACGCGAGCAGCAGAAGGAGGCCCGCCGTCGCCCAGGTGATCGAGGCCAGGTAGTTGAGGCGGAGGAGCAGCTCGATCAGGTGACGGGGTTCGCCGCGCTCCTTCTTGGCCCGCCAGTGCAGGGCGAGCTTCCCCAGGATGATGAGCCCGCCGTTGGACCAGCGCTTGCGCTGGGTGCAGAGCGAGCCGAAGTCGGGCGGGCTCGCGCTGTACGCCAGCCGCTCCGGATAGCTCTCGATCGTCCAGCCCTTGGCGGTGAGGTCGAGCGTCGACTCGGTGTCCTCGATCACCGTGCGATCGCTGATGAACCGACTGACGCTGTGGCCTTCGCTGTCGTCGTCGATGCGCAGCTCCCGCACGGCCTCGGTGCGCAGCACGGCGTTGGCGCCCACCCAGAACGCAGCACCGTGCTCGGCCATGCCTTGATGCACCATGTGCTGCAGGTCGGTGGTGGCACCGGCGAGCCGCTCGACGCGGGTCGGGGCGCCGTTGAACGCGGAGTATGGGGTCTGGATCACGGCCAACCGCTCGTTGCCGGGCTGGCCCATCTCATAGATGAGCCGGAGGCAGTACTCGGGCAGCAGCACGCTGTCGGCGTCGAGGGTCACGAGGTAGTCAGCGTCGGGCACGTGAAGGGTGGCGATCTCGTCGTCCGCAGCGCACGGCAGCAGCAGCACCCCGGCCGACGTGATCTGCTCGCAGTAGCTGGCGCCCATGAGGCCGATGTAGCTGTTCAGGTTCATGGCCTTGTTGGGCTCGACCGAGAGGTTCAGATACCGCCTGCGCTCGAAGTGTGCGAGTTCGGCCGAGAAGATCGAGACGAGCCGTCGGCGCAGCTGCAGCATCCGCTCCGCGCTGATCGACGACCGGCTCAGCGCCGCGCCGCGGACGGCAGCCGCGGCCACCGACAGATCGTGGGAGAGCGGGCCCAGCACCTGCTCGACGAAGAAGACGTCGGTGTGGTCGCGGCACACCCAGCTCGTCGCCAGGTCGTCGAGCCACGCCACGGCGTGCTCGTAGTCAGCGGCCAGCGCGACCAGCTCGTCACCGTCGTCGAGCGACGGGCCGTCGCCGACCCGGGCCTCGGCCCGCGCGAGCGAGCCGGCGAAGCGCACGCGAGGCTCCTCCAGCATCGCCGCGACCTCGCCCGGCACCTGCTGCGCCCGCTCGCGCATCTGCTGGGCGCCGGCACTGCTGGTGGGGATCGGATCGTCGATGAGCAGCACCACCCGCAGGCGCGGCACCTCTTGGAGGGCCGCCGACAGCACGGTCTGCCGGATGACCTCGGGCTGCTCCCGGAAGGACGGCACGAGCACCGTGACCGACGGCGCACGGTCGCCGTCGAAGAAGGCCTCGAGCTCGGCCCGCGGCGTGCGCGTGTGCGACCGGGTGCGGCGCAGGTAGCCGTGCCGGCTCAGCAGGTATGCCGTCGCGCTCAGCACGAGGAAGGTGACGGTGATCGCGTAGGCGATCGCCTCGGCGATCGGGCGGGCCGCGAGCCCGTGCGCCACCAGCTCAGGGACGACCACGGTCCCGAGGTAGGCCAGCCACGACACGCCGGTCACGGCCAGCGCGAGGCGCCCCAACGCCAGCGAACCGGGCGCGGCCGGCGGCGGCACCGCCGGGTTGGCCCGCGTCCGGCGGTCGGCGCCGACCTGGCGCCGACGGCGCTTCGCGTCCTGCGTGCTCGTCACGATCCCCTTTGCTCGGACGCGCTCCGCAGAACCCGCAGAGCCGCGCCCTAGGGACCTCGTGCCGACGCTCCGACTTACAGCTGCCAGGGCCTTCGCTGCGAGCGCACGGGTGGTTCACCGCCGCGGTCGGGACCGACCGGAGGGCAGACCCGTCAGTCCATCTCGGGGATGTAGGGCCGGAGACCGATGGCCATGTCGACGCAGACCGCCAGCGCCAGGTCGCCCTCGAGCGCGGTCGGTGGCCGGAGGAACGTGAGCGCGGTGCCGATCACCGGGATCTTCAGCGGCTGACCCGCGTGACCGAACCAGATCATGTCGTCGACGAGCTCGGCGCCGAGAGACCAACCGCCCTGGGAGCGGATCACGTCGAGGGTCCCGAACGTCGACCCGGCGGCGTCGAGCAGGTGGGTGCGGAAGGCGTCGGGCAGGCGGGCGCCCGCCGGCACCGTGGCCCCGTCGGGAGCGGGCACGACCGTGAACACCACCGAGCCGTCGGCTGCGGACACGACCGACGGCGCCCCACGAACGGCCTCAGCGAGCGGCGCGCCGTCGGCGCTGCGGAACAGCGTCGGCTTCTGCTCCCGCGATTCCACCTCGATCGCCGTGCCGCCGAGGCTGGTCAGCACGTGGATGCCGGGGCCGCCGTTCTTGAACCCGAACAGCACGCCGAGCTTGCGACCCCGCCCGTCACCGCCGCTCTGCTTGGCGGTCGCCACCGGCTCGTCCGGCCCGATCGTGAACGTCATGGTCAGCGCGTTGTTGAGCTTGCGGCCGACGTCACCGCGCACCCGCATCGAGCTGCCCACGATCCCATCCACGCCCGCAAGCATCCCATGGTGCGGCGTGCTCGCCTCGCGGCCCGCTCGGCGCCAGCGGGTCGCTGGCTCGTTGACATCGCCCATCGACGCGGTTACGCCTACCTGTCGCGGGGTGGACCTCACAGGAGGAACCACGCATGCGTAGGCCCATCTCTTTGTTGTTTGCGTCAGTGCTGATCCTGCCGATGGTGGCCCTGACATCCTCGGCGAGCGAGGCGGCCGCCGACGCCGGAACCAGCTGTGCCCGTTCGGCGGGCGCGGCCACGTTCAGCCCGGGACTTTGGAAGCTGCAGCCACCAGCTCAGGCGGAGCTGCACGAGCTCGCGCAGACGATCAACGCCACGGGGACGATCACGGGCTGCGTCGGTGGCGGCGTCACGTCAGGCACGCTCACGGCGGCGTTCAAGGTCGACGACCCCGCCAACTGCAACACCCTGCTGTCGGTCGACGCCGCCCTGCCCCCCACGACCGGCACCATCGCCGTCAGCTGGGATCACGGCAGGTCCTCGACCGTGGCGGTCACGCTGAAGTCGGTCACCGGCAAGCCCACCCAGGCGGACATCGTCGGCACCGTGGCCTCGACGTCGGACACGTTCCGCGGGCTCCACGTGGCCGAGCGGATCAACCTCACGCCCGAGCCCGGCGGCTGCAGCACGAAGAACCTCCAGCACGTGACGTACAAGGAGGTCACGCCGCTCAAGATCGGCTGAATCCCGACGCTTGGTGGACAGCAGCGCACCGTTGCCAGACGTCCGCCTGTCAAAATGACCCGGTGCTCGTGGTCGTCAGCGGTCTACCGGGGGTCGGGAAGAGCGCCCTGGCCGACGCACTCGGCCGTGGTCTCGGGGCGCCGGTCTTGTCCGTCGACCCGATCGAGGCCGCGCTCTGGCGAAGTGGGATCGCGCCGTCGTTCGAGACGGGGCTCGCCGCCTATCAGGTCGCCGCCACGCTCGCTGCGCATCAGCTGAGCCTCGGTCTCACCACCATCGCGGACGCGGTGAGCTCGATCGAGGTGGCGAGAGCGATGTGGCGGCGAGCGGCTCAGAGTGCAGGCGACGCGATGAGGGTCATCGAGGTCACCTGCAGCGATGAGGCGGTGCATCGCGAACGGCTCTCGTCCCGGCGCCGCGACATCGAGGGCTACCCGGAACCCTCTTGGGATGCTGTCCAGCGCCGCAAGGACGAGTTCGAGCCCTGGACCGACACCCGGCTCGTCATCGACTCGATGGCCGATCTCTCGACCAACCTCGCCACGTCCCTCGCCTACCTCGGGCTTGAGGCCGTCAGCGCTCAGGATGGGGCACGGTGACCACGGTCAAGCCGTCGATGCCGCGAAAGTCCCTTGGGTTGCAGGTGTGCACGGGCAACCCGTTGGCGATCGCCGTCGCGGCGATCATCGGGTCGTAGGCCCGCGCCGCCGGGTTCCGACCGGCCTTGCGCAGGGACGCGGCGACCTGGCCGAAAGCCCGAGCGGCTGCCGCGTCGAACGGCAAGGGCTCGAAGGCAAGATGACCGTGCTCGTGTCGAGCACGCCTCTGGTGATGGTCCCGGTCAGAGCGACCTGGCGGGGAGCTGATCGATGTCCGAGCGAAACCGATCGGGGTCGAGCGGGGGGAGGTTGCGCCGCCGCTCGAGCAAGGAGACCGCATCGACTGGCGCCTTTGCCATCGGCCGGAGCTCGGCGACCGGCCGGCCCGCTCGAGTCACGATCACGCGGTTGCCGTGCTGCACCCGGTCGACGACGTCGGCGCCATGGTTGCGAAGGTCCCGGATGCTCACGTTCTCGGTGGCCATGAGCGCACTCTATGACCGGCGATACGGACCGGACCTGCGCGAAGTCGCGCCGCCAGTGCGCCCGAAACTACGCGTTGGATCTGCAGTCCCTCGGTTGCCGGTTTGAGGCCGGCCCTACTGCGCGAACGACCGGCTGAACGTCACCTCCGCCCTTCGCCGGTCGGCCACGGAAAGCAGTGCAATACGTTGAGCGCACTCCTCCCGATCGACCAAGCCAGCGACGGCGAGCGCGGTACAGAACTCGTGGTCCTTCGGCCGAGAGGCAGCGGCCTTGGAAACCCAGAGGTCGTGTCGCTCGAGACACCACCCGACGGCGACGGGCGCGTCCACACCCTCGACGATGACCGGAACGAGGCGATCTCTCCAGCCGACGGTGACCGTGGCGGTGATGGATTCGACGCCTTGTGCGTAATACCCGAACTCGCGGTGGAAAGCAGAGTGCTCGCCGATCGCGCCATCCACCTCGTCCGCGAGGTCGGCCTCAGCTCTGTCGTCAGGTGAACGGCCTGCGACGATGAGGTCCACCGCGATGTCCGCCTCGGTTGACCGCGTGGCGGAGATCGGCAGTTGGTAGTCAGCAAACGAACCGAGGATGGCCTGGCTGCCGATCACGACGAGGTCGACAACGCCGGTGATCTGTGCGGCGGCTCGCAGGAGGTGTTCGAGCTGGTCCCGGCGCATTCAGCGCTCCTCCACTGTGAGGACCTTGCAGGCGGCCAAGGCCGCACGTCGCTCCCCATCGGTGATCACGCCCGCGAATGGGCTCATCTGGCGCATGTCGTGCCCGTGCGGCCCACGCTGCAGCAACGCTCGGCGTATCGCCCGAGGGCCCCGATCGACGATTGTTCGCCACTCGTCCGGCCAGCGTCGCGACGCATTGGACCCGACGACCGTCTCCATCTTCGCCAGGTTCTCCTCGGCGATCGCCCGAGCGCGATCCGGATCGCGCTCGACGGCTGCGGCAACGGCTGCTGCGACGGCTAGAGACCTCTGCTCGCGGCGAGCACGAGCGGCCATGGCCGGCTCGGCCGGCACGAGGGTCACCTGCACCTCGAGCCCCGCCGCCTCGGCAAGCCGCTCGATGGTCGACAGCCGCGGCTCCTTCGTGGCGAGCTCGTAGGCGGCGATCGTCGGTCCCGACGTGCCGCCGAGTTCAGCGAAGGCGCGCTGCGACAGGCCGGTGCACCGGCGCACGTCCCGCAGCAGCACTGCGGATCTCGATGGCTCGACCACGATCGACCTCGCTTTGAGGAGAGCTGCTATCTCTTAGGATAGCAGTCTCCTCTCAAGGCGTCCGCCCATCTCGCGACGTCACCATGACCGTCAGGCAGATCGACCGCTGGCGGCGGCCGCT
Organism: Acidimicrobiales bacterium; assembly: GCA_025463985.1. Lineage (GTDB taxonomy): Bacteria > Actinomycetota > Acidimicrobiia > Acidimicrobiales > Iamiaceae > JAODBM01. The sequence continues at coordinate 24,775 of JAODBM010000029.1, read as the reverse complement.
GCGGGGTCGGGCCAGTACTTCCGGCTCTGCAGGTATTGGGTGGACTCGGGATCGTCGGTGAACTCGAGGAGGTTGCCGACCTTCTCTGCAAGCACAACACGCACCTGTTCGGGCGTGGCGAAGAAGAACTCGCGCCGTTCGTTGACGACGTTGACTCGCCTCTCGGCGAAGGCATGGTGGAGCTCATTCTCCAAAGTGACAGCGTCTTCGGAAAAGAACAGGGCATGGACGTCGAAGGGGAACGGTACCGATGCGTCTCCGAGCTCTCGGACTCGGTCCATGGGCTCGAGCCGGCGAGTGAGGCCGATCTTCACGACGTCATGTCCGAAGGCGCCCCGGTTCGAGATCACGTAGACGTATCCCGCCCGGATGTTGGCGGCCCGGTAGTCGTTCTGGGCAATCGCCTCGTCGAGTCCCGCGACCTTGGCTTCGAGCTCCGCGACGCCGATCTCGTCGCCGTTGGCGCGCAAAGCCTCGAGAGCGTTCACGAAGTGCGACCGCTCCTTCGCCAAACGTTCCTTCTCCGCGGCCAGTTCCTGTTCGACCTTGCGTTCCTCCCGAAGACGCTCCCTCTCCTCTCGGCCTGCTTCCTTCTCCTCCTGGACCTTCATGAGGAAGTCGGCGGTGAGTTCGAGCTCCTCGTTTCGTAGCTCGTGGTACTGCGGGCTGATGGTCATCTCCATCATCGAGCCAAGCTTTGCAATGGAAGTGACGGAACCCTCAAGACGCTTCTTCGCCGTTAGCACGTTCCCGGCGCGCAGCGACCGCACGCAGTTGTCTGCTTCCGCGTTGTAGGCGCGCAACATCAGCTTCCCCAAGTCGCTGGTCATCTTGCGGCCCTTGGCCAGCGAGTTGTTGAACGTAAACATCTCCGAGGCCTCGATGGCCCCGCCCTGCTTCACCGTGTTCTTAATCCGCTCCTGAAGCTCGCGAAGTCGATCCCGGTAGGCGTCTGCGTTCTCAAGGGGGTGGTGGTAACGATAGATGCCCACCTCCTGGAGAACTCGCTCATCGTCCAATTCAACGACGTCAGAGCCAGCCGATGCCCCCGCGGCGCGGGTCCGATCTAGCTCCGCTTGGGCTGCAGCGAGTGCGGCGCGAAGCTCGGCCAGCTCGTCGCCGAGCCCCGTTGGGACCGGGTCGCCATTCGGGGTGTCGTCTTCCTCGGGCGCCTCCCGCTCACAGTGATTGTTCGCCAACGGGGGCGCGAGGTCGTCGGTCACCGCGGGCGAGGCGGCTTCGAGTCTCGGCTCCGCGGGTGCAGCAGGCGGCGCTTGGGGCGGCGGAGAGGCCACAGAGGCAGCAGTCCAGAAGTTCCAGCCGAGCGGGGCCGGTGGCCAGGCGGGGTCCGGGACCCAGCGTTCGGGAGGCTCCCAACCCTCTGGCGGGACCGGCCATCCCGGTGGTGGGTTGAACACGAAGCCCGCTGGCACTACTTGCCCCGGACGCCTTGGGACGTGTCGATCGCGACCAGCCCGTACGGGTTCTTCGACACGAGCGCTCCGAGGTGCGCGAGCGTCGCCTGGGGGACGACCAGAGCAAGGTCGAAGCTCAAGAAGGTGTCACGATCGACTGCCACCGCCACAAGCGGCGTGTGCTTGTTCTGGCCAGTGGCCGGATCAATCGAGTCGGCCCCGACAGTCAGTGAGATAGTCCCGATGGTGCCCGTGCGGTCGGCTTCGAAGATCTCGTGGAGTGACCGGACCGCAGCCTGGTGCAACGCAGAGGCGTAGCGATCCTTCTGGACCTTCGCAGGAAAGTCCGTGGAGGTGATCTCGTCGGAAGCCTTCGCATACTTGTAGGCCTTGATGCGCGGCATGTGATCCGGGCTTGGAACGGTGACTTTGAGGCTGAGTTCCCTGAGATCCGAATCGAACTCAAAGTTGTGGTCGACGGCGAAGCACTCGGGATAGACGGAATTTCCAAGCACAATCGAGACGTACTCCTGAACGGATGTCTCAGCACCGGCAGCTAGTCCGGTCACGAGCTCATCGAGGTTCCGATTCGTTTCATCCGCCACCCGCTGACGGTCCGCACACTCTGCGTCGTACTGCCGCCGCGCGTCGGCCAATTGTGCTTCCCGCTGCTGCTGAGCTTGCTGGTGGACTTGCATCTGCTGCAGCTGCAGCGTCGGGATCTGCGCCACGGACCCCTGCCACGCCTGTTGTGCGCCGCTGTACGCCGCCCAAGCCTTTGCCCGCTCTTCAGCGTGCCGCTTCTTGCCACCGAAGGCGCCGCCGAGGCCCGTTGGCGCTGGCGGCTCGTTCCACTGCGGTTCGGGCGGCGCCTGGAGCGGCGGAGGAGGCACGAGCGGTTGCTCGAGGTCGGGTCGCGGAAATGGAGGGTGCTCGACCGCTGCCCGGAGTGTCTCGAGATCGACGTAGTCGTCGAACGCGAGTGTGAAGGCCAGCAGGTTGTCGATGTCGTCGTAGGTGCGAGCGAGCTGGGCGTTCAGCGTCTCGACCTCGGCCGCCCTCGCCTCGAGGTGCAAGCGCCTCGCCTCGGCCTCGGCCTGCTTCTGCTCAGCGGCCGACGCTCGTGTCGCACGCGCCCGTGCCTGTTCGGCTTGCCGCTGCGCCTGCTCATGCTGGCGCACCACGGCAGCGTTGTGGCGGGCTGCAGCCAGCTGCTCCCGCTCACGTTGGCGGGCGGCAATCTGGTTCTGGTGCTGCAGCTCCGCAAAAAACCCGCGCTTGGCCATTCGTCTCCCCCGAGCTCTTCGATTATCCGAACCAGCCGCGTGGCATCAACCAGTCCGGAGCCGCGGCCATGCGAACCCGCCGGCCGCCCTGCGGCCGAAACAGTATCCAACCGATCGGACCAAATGCCCGGTGTCCTAGAGGATCCGAGCTCCTGCGCCTCAACCGCCAGCTCTTGGAGGGTGCGCAGCGACGACGCCCGATCGACCAGCGCACAAGCGGGACATCCCAGGTTGCAGAGACAACCGTGCCGCCGGGGCCCGGGCATGGATCGTCCCTCCGGGTCGGGGGCTCGATGGCCACACCCGCTCCAGGCGCCGCTGAGCTGGCCTGGACCCTCCGCGCGCACGACCAACACATCAGCGCAGCGTTGCTGAAGGCCGCGCAGTGTCCCAGGGTGGAACCACCGAACTGCCTGGCGAAGGCCCATGGAAGCGCTCCATGGGCACGCCCTGGGCCGTTGCGACTTTTTCGATTTCGTGCGACGCTCGGAACATGGCTCGCTCTGCACCGACCGCGCATTCGGAGCCCGTGTCTGCGTCCGCTGATGAGGCCGCGCTCATCGAGCAAGTTCGCGCCGCGCTCGAGACTCCAGCCGGGGCTGCGCACCCAGCCCGCATCATGACCGATGGCGAACCCGTCGACCTTCCCCCGTCGGTGCGACAACTCCTCGCTCGTGTGGTCAACGAGCTCGCAGAGGGCAACGCCGTCGCAGTCCTGCCTGTGCACGCCAAGTTGACGACGCAGGAAGCTGCTGACCTCCTGAACGTGTCGCGCCCGTACCTGATCGGCCTCCTCGATGAGGGGGCGATCCCCTGCACTCGAACGGCCGGCAACCATCGACGGCTCCGGCTGGCCGACGTGCTCGCCTACAAGCGCTCCCGCGATGTCGAGCGTCGTGCCGCCCTCGACGAGATGAACGAGGAGGCCGAGCGTCTGGGACTGAGGTACTGAGCTACTGACGTCTGGAGACACTCAGCGAACCGTCGAGGTCCTACAGGCGCAGGCCGACCGCAAGAATCGGCCGGCGATGTCGCTCGCCGACATGCTCGACCGGCTCGTCCCTCTCGCTCCGCGATTCGCACGGGCGCTCAGGGAGAGCACCCTCTCCCAATGAGGCCGGCCGCGGCGCCCAGCTCAGGAGACACGGGAACAACCTCGCCACGTCCCCCGCCCGGCTCACAGATAGGTGGTGGGGCCGGTGGGGATCGAACCCACGACCGAGGGATTATGAGTCCCCTGCTCTAACCAACTGAGCTACAGCCCCAGGGTCCAGTCTCGTCGCCGAGGCCGGTCTCATCGCACATCGCCCGCAGGGAGCGACGAACGGTCTGGTCTATCGCACGCGGGTGATGGCGTCGGGCAACCGCTTGCCTTTCGGCCGGAAACCTCGGATCGCCGACCTGGCTATGCCGGGGCGCTGAGGGCGACGCCGGCGAGCAGTTCGATGGAGCGGAGCCTGGCCTGCACGGTCGGCGACTGGGCGACCACGATCAGCTCGTCGGCTTGGGCGTGGGCGGCGAACTCGTCGAGATATGCGTCCACGGCCGGCGGGGTGCCAGCGACCGAATACTGCATCATCTGCAGCAGGCCGCGACCCTGAGGCGACGCGAGGATCAGGTCGGCCTCATCGTCGGAATAGGTCTGCCCGCGTCCGACCAGCAGGCCGACGCGGCGCCGTCGGGTGACGAGCAGCTGCGCCTGCGCGTCCTCGTCGGTCTCGGCGGCGATCACGTTGACGCCGGCGATGACATGGGGCTGTTCGAGCTGTTCGGAGGGGCGGAACTCGCGGCGATAGAGGTCGACCGCGTCGTGGAGGAGCTCGGGCGCGAAGTGCGACGCGAACGCGTATGGGAGCCCAAGCACCGCAGCCAGCTTGGCCCCGAACATCGACGACCCGAGGATGTAGAGGGGCACGTTCGTGCCCCGGCCGGGAATGGCCTCGACGCCCGGGATGCGCGTCTCTCCGGCGAGGTAGCCACGCAGCTCGACGATGTCCTGCGGGAACGTATCGGCGGCGCGCGGGTCGCGTCGCAGCGCTCGCATCGTGGGTTGATCGGTACCGGGTGCTCGGCCGAGCCCGAGATCGATCCGGCCCGGATGCAATGTGGCGAGGGTTCCGAACTGCTCGGCGATCACCAGCGGCGAGTGGTTGGGCAGCATGATGCCGCCGGAGCCGAGGCGTATCGTCCGCGTGTTGGCGGCCACGTGGGCGATCAAGACGCTGGTCGCCGACGACGCGATCGCACCGTTGTTGTGGTGCTCGGCGTACCAGATGCGCCGGTAGCCCAGCTCCTCGGCCCGCTGTGCGAGCGCGACGCTGCCCTCCAGGCTCTGCTGGGGCGTCTCACCCGTTCCGATGATGGCGAGGTCGAGGATGGAGAGCGGTACAGACATGACCCTTGGCCTTCGTCGTGTTCGATGGGCGCCCGGGACTCGCGGTCGAGGTCCCTTGGTAGCGAACGGTGCTGGCCCCCGCAATATTTCAGTGGGCCCGAGGCCGGGCCTCAGCCCACCGCGGTCACCCCTCCTGGTCGGTCGGTCGGATCAGCACCTCGTTGATCGCGACGCGTCGAGGGCGGGTGACGATGTACGCGATCGCGTCGGCGATGTCGACGGCCTCGAGCAGCTCGAGCTTGCCGAAGCGCTCCTCGAAGCTCGCGCGTGCGGCGTCGTTGAGGTGGTGGGTCAGCTCGGTGTCCACCGCTCCGGGTTCGACGAGCGACACCCGCAGGTGACGGCTGGTGACCTCCTGGCGGAGGGCCTCGCTGAAGGCGCCGACCCCGTGCTTGGTGAGGTTGTAGACGCCGGAGCCTCCGCGGGGCACGCGCCCGGCGACGGAGCTGATGTTCACCATGTCAGCCACGCGGCGCGGCGAGTCTTCGGCCGCCTGGAGCAGGTGCGGGAGGGCGGCGTGCGCGCAGGCGAGGAGCGCGTCCACGTTGAGCGAGACCATGCGCTGCCAGTCCTCCAGCGGCGCGCGCTCCGCCGGACCGAGCAGCATCACGCCGGCGTTGTTGACCAGGGTGTCGAGCCGGCCGAGGGTCTCGACCACACGGGTGACCACTGCGGCCGGCTGGGCCGGATCGGTCAGGTCCGCTTCGATCACGAGCGTCCGGCCACCGGCTCCCTCGATGTCGGCCGCGAGCGCTTCGAGGCGGTCGGCTCGGCGGGCGACGAGCGCTACCGCCGCCCCCTCGGTCGCCAGGAGGCGCGCCGTGGCCTCGCCGATCCCGCTGCTCGCGCCGGTCACCAACGCGACCGTGTCGTCGAGTCGTTCACCGCTCATGTCGTCCTCCTGTGCGATCGCCGCATTGCGTGGGCCCATCTTGGTGGTGGTGGCCAACGATTCGCGCACCGGACCGGCCTCACATATGAACAGCGTGAGCCGATTGGCATGGGTGACTCGCTCACAAAGTGGCCCGCGCCTCTTCTTGACGTTCGCCGCGCTGAGCCTCGTTCCCGTGTTGGGGCTCGGTGTGGTGCTGAACCAGATGGTGCGGCGCGAGATCGACGATCGGGCGCTGGCCGAAGCCGTCTCCCGGGCACAGACCATCGCCGACGGCAGCATGGTGCCCGCGCTCGACGGGCGGAACCTCGCGGCGGGCATCAGTGCCGACGAACGGGCCCGCTTGGTGCGAGCCACCCGTTCGCTGCACGGCGATGCCACCGTCCTGCGCTTGCGGTTGCGCTCGAACAGCGGCGCGATCGTCTTCGACGCAGACCACCCGGCTGCGCCGCTGAAACCGTTCACCGACGCCGAGGTCGAAGAAGCGGCGTCCGGCAAGGTGGTGCGGGCGCTCACCCGCATCAATGCCGACAGCATCGACGGTCGATCGCACCAGGGGGTGCGTGCCGTCGAGACCTATGTGGCGCTCCACGGACCGAACAACGCGAGGGTCGTCGGCGTGCTCGAGATCTACCTGCCGTACGCCCCATTTCGCGCGGCAGCGGCGGCGTCGAAGCACCGCCTCTCGTGGCTGATGGGCGGCGGCCTGCTGGCGATCTGGAGCGTGTTGGCGTTCACGTCATGGTCGGCGACGCGGCGCGTCCGGCGCTCGGCCCGCGAGAACGACTGGCTCGCCCACCACGATCGCCTCACCGGCCTTCCCAACCGGCTCGCCTTCAACGAGGAGATCGAGCGACGCTGGAAGGGTCAGCCCAAGCTCCTGATCGCCGTCATCGACATCGTCCGGTTCCGTGAGGTCAACGAGACGCTCGGCCACGCGAACGGCGACCAGTTCCTTTGCCTGATGACCGAAGCCCTGCAGCGAGCCGACATCGGCGCGGCCGTGCTGGCCCGGCTGGGTGGCGATCTGTTCGCCGTCCTCGTCGACGGCGACGACCGCCAGGTCGACCAACGCCTGCTGAGCGGCATCCGCCAGGCCATCGCCGCCGGCTTCGACGTCGGTGGCATCCACCTGCACCCCGAGCTCACCATCGGCGTCGCCAGCACGCTCGACGGCGTGTCCAGCGCGGCTGAGCTCCTGCGGGCCGCTGACCTGTCGGTGCATGCCGCGAAAGAGCTGGGGGAACCCGTCGTGCGGTACAGCCCGGCGTTCGACCACTTCGACCCGGCCCGGTTGGAGTTGGCCAACGAGCTCGGACCGGCCATCGCCGCCGGCGAGCTCGTGCTCCACTACCAGCCCAAGATCGACCTGGCCACGGGCGCCGTCCGATCGCTCGAGGCGTTGGTGCGCTGGGACCATCCTCGGCGCGGGCGGCTCGCTCCCGACGAGTTCATCCCGATCGCCGAGTCGACCAGCCTGATCGGCCCGCTCACGGAGTGGGTGCTCGGCGAGGCCTGCCGCCAGATCGCGATCTGGGCCGAGACCGGCATCTCCCTGCCGGTCTCAGTGAACATCTCGGCCCGCAGCCTGGCGGACCTGAGCCTTCCCGCCGACCTGCTGGGGGCGCTCGCGCTCGCTGGCATCTCGCCCAGCCTGCTGGAGGTCGAGGTGACCGAGACGGCGGTCGTGGCCGACATCCCGCGGGCGCAGCACCTCCTCGCCGAGCTCCATCGAGCCGGCGTGCGGGTGTCGCTCGACGACTTCGGGCAGGGCGCGACGTCCCTGCTCTCGCTCACCGACCTGCCCCTCGACGAAATCAAGATCGACCGCAGCTTCGTGACCGACATGGACCACAACGCCGAGCGACGTGCCGTCGTGTCCTTCGTCGTCTCGTTGGCGCACCGGCTCGGCCTCACCGTCGTGGCCGAGGGGGTCGAGACGGCCGACGCCTCGGCGCTGCTGACGGAGATGGGCTGCGACCAGGCGCAGGGCTTCCTCTACTCGCGTCCGCTCGCCGCCGCTGACCTGGTCGTCTGGCTGCGCGACCACGCGGGCTCGCGGGACCGGGTCGCCGACCACGCGGTCTGACCCGACGCGGCGCGGCGCGGGCGTGTGAGCATGGCGTGTGCTGAGGCTGCGGCGACCGAGTGCTGAGGAGCTGGCGGCGCTCGCGACCCGGGAGCGCGATCAGGCGCTCACCTATCCCGGCCCGGGGGTGACGGCGACGGGCGCGGCGATCCCCGGATACGAGGTCGCCCGGTACTCGACGATCCTGGGCACCGGGACGGACGTCTTCGACCGCGCTCGCGCCGCGCTGCAGCGATGGGCACCGCAGCGCGGATCGGGCATCGCCATCGAGGCGACCGGTCCGATCGAGGCGGGCGCCGGCATCGCCTTTGCCGCACCGCTGCCGGTGGCCGGGTTCGTGATCGGCACCTGCCGGGTCGTGTATGTCGAGGATGCCGCCGACCGGTGGGCCTTCGCCTACGGGACGCTGCCGCTCCACCCCGCGTCCGGCGAAGAGCGGTTCGCGGTCGTGCTCGACGGTGACGAGGTGCGCTTCGAGATCGAGGTCGTGTCGCGTCCGCAGCAGCTGCTGGCCCGACTCGCCCCACCGGTCACCCGGCTCCTGCAGCGCCAGGCCATCGCCCGCTACCTGCGCGCGATGGAGACGGCGACGTCGGTCCAGTGAGTGCGCCCGCGTGGCGCGGACCCGAGTCGCGACCGCCACTGTGGTCGTCGATCGTGCTCGGCGGCGACGAGGCCGCCGTCGTCGGGGAACCACCGGAGGGGTGACCGCCGGAGGGGTGACCACCGCCGGTGCCGCCGTGGTCGTCGACCGTGGGTGGCGGCTGCGGTGCGGTGGCGGGGGGACCTCCAGGGCTGTGGCCGCTCCCCGACCCGCTGTGGCCGTCGACCGTCGTCGGTGGGCGCACGGCGGTCGACGCGGGCGCACGGCCCAGGCCCGCGCCATCGGCACCACCGCCCGCTCGACCACCGGCGGGCGGCCTGCCGGTCGCCGTGGTCGGCGCCGCGGGCGCCGTGGTTGGGGCCCTACCCGCGGGCGAGGCCGAGGTCGGGGCGGGGGTGACCATGCGCGAGTGACGCAACCGCTGCTTCGCTTCGTTCGACGTGACGGAGAGCCGGTCGATGCGGGTGGGTGGCGGCGTCGTCTTCACGGAGTACGCGGCGCCGATGGCGAGGGCGCCCACGGCACCGACGGACAGGCCCGTGACGATCAAGGCGATCGATCGGATAGGTGGACGCACGGTCTCTCCAGATGGTGGATGCCTGGATCCATCATCTGAGGCCGGGGCCGAGCCGCCCATTGGACGATGGTGCTAGTACCACCCGACGGAGCGTTTGTCGTCGGTAGGGTGCGGCGGGATGGCACAAGGGGGCCCCGCGGGCGGACGTGCGAGTCGCCGTGACCTCGGGGGGATCGCGGCGCCGACGGGGCGCTGGATCGTGGCGACGCCCGTGCTGCAGTTCGCCCTCGCCGGCATCGTGGCGCTGTCTGTGGTCGCGGTCGGCACGCTGATCGCGAGCCGTCGGGTGGGCGAGCGCGAAGCGATCGTCGACGCGCGGACGGCCGCCTTGGTCAAGGGGCAGGGCCTCGTGGAACCCACCCTGTCCGACCTGCTGCTCGCGGGCGACCCGGCGGCCCGGGCACGCGTCGCACGCGTCGTGGAGCGCGACGTGCTCGATGCGGACCTGGTCCGGGTCAAGCTCTGGGCACCGAGCGGTCGGATCCTCTACTCCGACGAGCCGCGGTTGGTGGGCCAGCAGTTCACCCTGGGCGGCGACGAGCTGCGGGCCCTGGCCGACGGCCAGGTCGTCGCCCAGGCGAGCGACCTGGCGCTGCCGGAGAACCGCTACGAGCGACCCAACCGGAAGCTGCTCGAGGTCTACCTGCCGCTGGCCACGCCGAACGGCCAGCGCGTGCTGTTCGAGGCCTACTTCCGCTACGACGCGGTGCGTTCCTCGGGCAGCCGGATCTGGCGGTCCTTCGCGCCCATCAGCCTCGGGTCGCTGGTCCTGCTGGAGATCGTGCAGATCCCACTGGCCTGGTCGCTCGCCCGACGGCTGCGGCGCCAGCAGCGCGAACGTGAGCGGCTGCTGCGCCTCGCCATCGACGCCTCCGACCTCGAACGCCGACGCATCGCCCATGACCTGCACGACGGTGTGGTGCAGGATCTCGCCGGCGTCTCGTACGCGCTCGCGGGCTACGCGCGCCAAGGTGGTGCGCCGCCAGCCGTCGACCTGGAGGCCTCGGCAGCGGCGGTGCGGGCCAGCATCGAGTCGCTGCGGACGCTGCTGGTCGAGATCTATCCGCCGGACCTGGCCGAGGAGGGCCTCGCCGCGGCGGTCGCCGATCTGTTGGCTCGAGCGCGTGCGGTCGGGCTGGAGACACATCTGAACAGCGCGGCGCTGATCGAGCCCGTACCCGTCGAGGTCGCCTCCTTGCTGTACCGCACCGTCCAGGAGGCGCTGCGCAACGTGATGACCCACGCCGGCGCTCGCTCGGTGACGGTCGAGGTCGCGACCGACGACGCCACCGCGTGGGCACGGGTCGCCGACGACGGCCGCGGGTTCGACCCCCAGCCGCCGGGCGCGCAGGTCGCCGACGGGCACTTCGGCCTGACCGGCCTCGCTGGCCTGGCCGCCGATGCCGGTGGCCGTCTCGTCGTCACCTCGTCGCGGGGCCACGGCGCCGTGATCCGCATGGAGGTCCCACTCAGATGATCCGTGTCCTCGTGGTCGACGATCACGCCATGGTCCGCAGCGGGCTCGAGCAGCTGCTGTCGACGGCCGACGACATCGAGCTCGTCGGCACCGCCGCCGACGGGGAGGCCGCGCTGCGCCTGGTCGCGGAGCTGGCGCCTGACCTCGTGCTGATGGACCTGGCCATGCCGGTCCTCGACGGTGTCGAAGCCACCCGCCGCATCGCCGCTGAGCATCCCGCCACCCAGGTCGTGGCGCTGACCTCGTTCTCGGACCGCCAGCGCATCCTCGACGTGGTCCGCGCCGGTGCTGCGGGCTACGTCCTCAAGCACGCCGGGCCCGACGAGCTCCTCGGCGCGATACGCACGGCGCACGCGGGGGGCGCGCCGCTCGACCCTAAGGCGGCCCGCGTGCTCCTCGACGACCAGCGAGCCGGCGCGGTCGGCCCCCGGCTCAGCGAGCGCGAGCTCGAGGTGCTGCGCCTGGTCGTCGAAGGCCTGGCCAACAAGAACATCGGCCGGCGGCTCGGCATCACCGAACGCACCGTCAAGGCGCACCTGACCAGCGTGTTCCAGCGCCTCGGAGTCACCGACCGCACCCAGGCCGCGCTGTGGGCCAAGGACCACCTGCCCGATCTCGACGCGGGCTGACCCGCCCGGTCACGGCACGGCCGCGACCGGGCGTGGCGGCTACATGTGGCCGGCAGGATCGTCGCCGCCGTGGCCGCCAGAGCCGCCCGAGCCGCCGGAGCTCGAGCCGCTCTGGTGGCCGGCCGGGTCGTCGGAGCCATGACCACCGGAACCGGAACCGCTCTGGTGGCCGGCCGGGTCATCGCTCCCCTGCCCGCCACTCGGTCGGGTGCCGCCGTGATCGTCAGCGATGTTGTGCCCGGGCGGATCGTCGGCGCCATGACCACCGGAGCCGGAACCGCTCTGGTGGCCGGCCGGGTCATCGCTCCCCTGCCCGCCACTCGGTCGGGTGCCGCCGTGATCGTCAGCGATGTTGTGGCCGGCCAGATCGTCGGCTCCATGACCGCCGCTGGGCCGCGTGCCGCCGTGGTCGTCGCGGACGGTCGCCGGCCGTGCTGTGGCGGTCGTCGGGGTCGACGCGGCGAGCCGTGCCGGTCGCGGGCGGGCCGCGGCGTCTGCCGTCGATGGTGCCGGGGCGTGACGGGCGACCGGGGCCTGAGCCCCCGTGGCGCTCATCGAGCTGGCCGCGGCCCAGCCGCCGCCAAGGAGCAGGGCAGCCGCGCTCACGGTTGCTGCGGTGATGGTTCGGGTGCGCATCAGATCCTCCAGGAAGTAGGTGTGCCATCACCTTCGGCGTCGCTGGGGCTGAGGCTCCAGTGGACGTTGGTGCTACGACCGACGGGCCGCTCGGTGCCCGCCCCATGCGCGCCACCGCCGACCGGGCTGCCCGCGGGCGGCTGGGTCGGCGATGTGGGCTCGTCGCGACTCGCCCCGACCACAGGTCTGGGACGCATCGAGAGCGCTTGTGCCTCAGAGGTTGGCGGTGCCTCGGCAGACCTCACCGGTGGCGCGACTCGTCGCGCGGGCGACGATGTGGTCCACGCCGGCACGATCGGCGATCAGCCGACGAACCGTGAAGGACCCGCTGGGCGCGCTGGTCACCGCGCTCCCGGTGAAGACGCGCACGTTGTTGTCGCCCATCAGGACATCCCAGCGGACGCCATTGCGCGTCTCGTCCACCTCGAGCTCGACCTCGATGGCGCCATTGTCCGGCTTCACATGAAGGGCCCAGGTGCTCGTGCCGGTGCACGAGCCGTGCGTGCGGACGCCGCTGCTGCCGCCTCCTTGGGCCGAAGCAGCGGTGGTGACGCCGAGCAACATCCCGGCTGAGAGGGCAAGCGATGCCGCGGCTTTCAGAGCTGAACGGTGGGACATGTGAGGTTCTCCTTCGTGGGTCCGGCGAGAGTGCGCTCCCGCATGTCCCACACGGTGACGGAGAACAGGAACCGTCGAAATTGGACGTTGGTGCTAGTACGAGGCCGGCGCCGGTCGGGCGCCCATTGGCCCGTCAGCGGTAGTAGCCGACCACGTCGAGCACGAAGTCGGTCTGCACGGCGGACAGCACTTGCACCTGGCCGGCCGAGGAGATGGCGGTCGTGGCGAGGCTGCTGTACCGGCCGAGGTTGCCGCCCCACACCATGTTGTTGGCCTGCGGACGGGCGACGCCATTGGCCCAGATCGTGAAGTTGCCGTTGCCGGCGACCGCGTTGACCAGTAGCAGGTTGACGGTGACCGCGGTGGCGCCCATGGGCACCCCGCTGTTGTTCACGGTGACGTCCAACGTCCGGGCGGTGTTGGCCGAGAGTGGGGTCTTGGGGCCGGTCGAGGGGAACGTGCCGGGTCGCGAGTCGTAGACCCGCACCGGAGCAGGCAGGACGTGGAACGTTCCGGCCGAGGTGGGGCCGGCGAGCTTGCGCCATGTGCCCGTTCCGCCCGCGGGCGCATCGACGACGCAGCTCCACAGGCTGCCGTCGGAATCGGTGTAGAGCTCGCCTTTCACGTGCGGGCCGCTGGTCGGGCTGCCCGGAGAGCCCGCTGGCACCAGGAGGAGGGGGGCTTGGCCTCCCTGTGCCTGCACGCCGATGGCCGAGTCGGACACCCCGAGCAGGCCGCGCCCGGTGCGGGCGACGCCCACCACCGCGTCACCGGCGACCCCGGGCCCCTTGAAGCCGAAGACCGAGTTCCCCGTGCCCTTGTGGATGCCCAGCACGGCATTGGCGGAGCTCGAGGAGTTGGTCACCTCGCCGAAGACGCCATTGCCGGTGCCGGCGGTGGTCGCATAGAGCGCATTGAACCCGTTGCCTGCCTGGGAGATGTGGCCTTCGACGGCGTTGCTCGATGCCGATTCACCGGAGAGTCCCGGGGCGGCACCACTGTTCGTCGCCTTCACCGACGCGATCGTGCTGCTCGAGCTGCTCTTGACCTCGAGCGTCCCGGCCGAGCCGAGGTTCTGGAGGATGACGAGCGGAAAGGTTGGGTTGCTGTTCGTGCCGCTGGCTCCGCTCACATTGCCGGTGCCGGTGTCGTTGAGATGCCCCCATCCGCCGCCAGCGGTCTCGATGTGGTTGGCGTTGGAAGGCTGCGACCCGAGGACGGTGGCGCCCACGACGATTCCGGTTCCGGCGGCGGCGGCGGTGCCCAGGGAGCGCAGCAGCGAGCGCCGTCCGATCACGTCGGCGCGATCAGGGGCTCCGCCCGCGGCGCCGGCGTCAGGCCTGGGTGCGGCGGCGGCCGTCGCCCCGCCGCCGGCAGCTCGGGCTTCGAGCCGCGCCACCTTGTCCCGCAGCGAGGCGACCTCCGTGATGAGCGCTCGCACCTGCTCAGCAGTCGGCAACTCTCCGTCGACGTCCATGATCGCCCTCCTCCGCCCGGTCCCGACCGCCGGCGACGGCGTCATCCCAGCACATTCCCGGCGCCCCCGCTCCGGAGCGCTGATCTGGCTCGGCGGGCGGGAGGCCCGGCGGCCCAGGCCGCTCGCCGGCCCACAAGCATCGACGCTCATGAGAAGTGGTCGGCCATCTCCGGCTGCGCAGTCAACCGACATCCGCTTCGGCGAGGATCTCCGCCGGCGTGCAGGTCCCGGGTCCGGCTCCTGCACGAGCGACCTCTTTGGCTCGCCGCAGAAGCGCCGAGTTGAGCGGCGTCGCCATCCCCACCTGTGCGCCGAGACGCACGATCTCACCGGTCAGGTAGTCGGTCTCGACGTCCAAGCCGCGCATCACGCTCTGCCAGCTCGAGCCGCCGGTGGTCCGCTCTGACGACACGCGCAGGATGTCGCCGCGGCGAGCGCGGTTCTCCTCGCCCGAGGCGTAGGCGATGCCGTTGGCGTCGAGCACCGCCCGACCTTCGCGAAAGACCGCCTTGCCCAGGTCGTCGAGCCGAGCCTCGGGACCACACACGACCTCGATGGCATTGCCCAGGTTCATCAGGAGCTTCGCCCACTTCCAGCGCATGATGTCGGGCCGCACCTCGCTCACGATGCCGGCCGAGCGGAAGGCGGCGGCGATCGCCTCTGCGGTGGCATCGCTGCCGTCGGGATAGCGGCCGATGTCGAGGATGGCCGGGACCGGACCGGCCTTGGCCTCGACCAAGCCGGGCTCGAGGTGCAGGGTCGGAGCCATCACCGGCACGCCGTACACGTGCGCAAAGCGCTCGGCCGCCAAAGGCTCGTTGCTCACGCCGTTCTGGAGGCACACGATCGGCGTGGCCGGGGCGGCACCCGCGTCCACCAGACCGTCCAAGGCCGCGGGGGTGTCCTGGCTCTTCACGGCAAGCAGCACGACGTCGTCACCAACAAATGCGACGGCCGCGGGCGACGCTACGACCGGTGGATGCACGACGAGATCGGCCTCGGGCGTCCGCACGGTCAACCCGCGTGCCGTCATGACACGGCCGTGCTCGCCGCGTGCCACCAAGACGACGTCGGCGCCGGCTTGGCTGAGGAATCCGCCGACGACGCCACCCACCGCACCCGCACCTACCACGACGAATCGCATCCGGGCAGGGTACGGGAGCGTCCCCGATATGGGCGGGTTCAGGGTCGGTTGAAGTACTCGGCCGACGCCGCTGTCTCGTCGTACACGAAGATCTCGCCGTGCGCGGCGAGATCCGCGAGGAGCGCGGTCGTCTCGGCCCCGGTGGGGTGCCGGCGCAGGAAGCGGACGTCGATGTCGTCGACGATGTGGGTGCGCGCCTCGCTCGTCCCGAGGAAGGACTGGATCACGCTCGCCCGACTGGCCCCGGCGTCGAGCCGCTGGCGCCAATAGATCAGGCCGCCGGGGTCGACTTGGCGGTGGAAGACGTCGGAGAAGAGCAGGGTCACGAACCCGGTGTTGGTTGCGCCGGCCTTCGTGAAGAACTCGGGTGACTCGGCGAGGAAGACACGGATGTCGTCGGGCGTGGCGCCGTGGAGGAGCCGGTCAGCCCAATACGAGACGCCGCTGGCATCGCCTTGCCGCCGCAGGAACAGCACGTAGAGGCGGTTGACCAGCACGTGGCGGGCCTCGGGCGTCGCCAGGTAGGAGGTGGCCATCTGCAACCGGGACGTGCCCGTGTCGAGCAGGTGCACCCAGTACGCGAGGCCGCCGGGCTCGGCCGCTCGTCCCAGCGCGTCGAAGTACAGGTGGCAGATGTAGCGCTGGTTCGCGCTCGGGTTGGCGGGACATCCGGCCAGCAGGTGGTTGGCCTTGATGGTGCCCGCCGCCTTCGCGGTGCCGATCACCGCGGTCGTGGGCGACGTGAGGACGAGGGAGAACGTCTTGTCGGGCTCGTCGCTCTGGTTGCCGAGGATCGTGACGGGCACCGTGGTCGAGAGCTGGCCGGCCGGAACGGTGGCCGTTCCCGAGGTCGGCGTGTAGTCGACGGTGGCGAGCGCGGTGCCGTCCTCGGTGTGGAAGTGCACGGTCATCGGTGTCGACGCCGCGTGGTCGAGGCTCACGGTGAACGTGAGCGGTGCCGTGCCCGAGCCGGGCCTGACGAGCTGCGCGGGCGCCCCGCTCACCGTCGGCGGCGCCGCGGTCGACGGGCCGCCGACGTCGAGCGCGTTGGTCGCGGTGCTGGGCAGCCGGCCGGCGTCGCCGGCGTAGGTGGCGGTGACGGGCCGGATGCCGTTCGCGTTCGGCGTGATCGTGCAGGAGCCCGTGCCGGTGCCCGCCGCCGTCGTGATCGTGCACGGCAGGCCGCCGACGTCGACGTGGACGGTCGCCGATCCGACGGGGGTGGTCGGGCTGTGGGTCACGTCGACGAGGCTGGCGGTGATCACGGTCGGGTGCCCGACCCGACCGATGCCAGGACTGCGGTCGAGTGCGATGAACGTCGTGTCCTTGCCCGCCACCCAGGAGTAGGCGATGTGGTTCGAGACGAGGTCGGACGACGCCAGGGGCGTGCTCGCGACGATGGTGTCGGTCCCGCGGCGCACGCCGGTCTCGGTGAAGGTCGCGGTGCCCGTGCCGTCCGCCCGCACGAGCCGCACCTGGGGGTTGGCGCCGAGGACCGAGAACACGATCGGGGTGCCGGCCGGCTTGGCGACGTTGCGCAGCTTGGCCGTGACCGTGAGCGTCGTGCCGATCGGGACGTGCGTCGTGGCGGGGCCCGACAGCGTGAGCTGCGGTGTGGCCGTCACCGGCCCGGTGCAGGGCGTCGACACCTTCACGAGCCGGTCGCCGTCCGCGACGTAGGCGCAGCCGTCATGCCCGAGCACCACCGCCGGCAGCAGCTGGCCCTTGCCGGTCCCGTTCGCCACGGTGGTCACGGTCGGCGGAACGTTCCCGAGGTCGACGCGGAGGATGTTGCCGAAGATGTCGGTCACCAGCAGGGCCGTCGGATGGCCTTGCCCGTCGACCGCGGAGACCGCGAGCGCGAAGGGGGTGTTGGCGAAGGTCGTGACCGTCGAGACCACGGGGGTGCCGGCGTTGGTGCCGGTGATCCGCACGACCGCGTTGGCGTTCAGGTTGGTCGTGAAGAGGGTGCCGTCGGGCGCGAAGGCGAGCTGCGTCGGGAGCCCGCCGACGTTGGCGTACGCGCTGAGCGTCGGGTTGGCGCTGGTCGGGTTCGCGATCCGGGTGATGGTGGAGTTGGTGAGCGCGCCGCCGCAGTCGTCGCTGACGAACAGGTCGCCGCTGAGCGGATCGGTGGCGCTGTAGCCCGGGCAGGGCGTCATCCCGTTCGCCGTGGTCGCCAGCACGCGCTTGACGGCCCCGGTCGTGGGATCGAGCTGGACGAACTGCGGCTGGTTGAAGTTGCCGTTCGTGTTGGTCAGGCCCGCGTACAGGGCGCCGTCCTTGCCGAACGTGAGCCCGCCGAGCTGGCCGCCCGGCAGGTACGAGCCGCCGGCGAGCGCGGTTCCGCTTCCGGCAGTGCCGCCACCGGAGCCGAACACGAAGATCTGGCCGCTGGTCGGATCCGGGACGAACGCCCGCCCGGTGGCATCGAAGGCCGGCTGCTCGGCCCCGATGCAGGGCGGCTGGGTGAACGTGAGCCCGCCGACGTTGGTCACGAGCGCCTGCTGGTTCTGCGGGAACCCGGTGGCGAACGGCGTCACCGACGTGCCCCCCACCCCGACCGGCGTCGTGTCGACGCACGTCGGCGCGCCGGCGGCCTGGAAGGTGGCCGTGGCCGACCCCGGCACGACCAGGTTGCCGTCGCTGACGTCGACCGCGTTGAACGCCACCGACTCCTGCGCCGTGTCGGTGGCGGTGAACGTGGCGGTGCCGGCGCTGTCGGTCACCGCCGTCGAGCCCGGGTTGGGGGACCCGGCCGGCCGGATCACGCTGCTGCCGCCGGACGCCACCAGCGACACGGTCTTGCCCGCGGCCGGCTGGCCCTGCGCGTCCTGCAGGTACACCGAGACCGTCACCTTGGCGACGCCGTCGTTGACGACGATCGCCGGGCTGGCCACGACCGAGGACCCAGCCGCGACCGGCGGCAGGAACGTGAGCGTCGGGTGCACCGGCAGCGTGAGGCCGTCGGTCGTGTCGACGACCGAGAACGAGACGGTCTCGGGCACGGTGTCGGTCACGGAGAACGCCACGGCGCCGCCGGTCACGTCGGTGATCCCGTTGGGGGCGACCACGTGGGCGCTCCCGCCGAGCGGGGTCAGCGTGACGTGGCGTCCGGCCACCGGGAAGCTGTTGGCGTCGGCCAAGCCGACCCGCACCTCCCCCACCGTCACGCCGTCGGCGGGCACGGCGCGGATGCCGAACGCGTGCGAGTTGGCCACGACGGGCGCGCCGGCCGACTGGCCCCGCAGCGCGGCGAGCAGCAGGTCGAAGCTGGGCGAGCCGAGCCCCACGTGCGCGAAGTCGCTGCCCATCGATGCGGCCGAGTGGAACGACGACGGCTTGGACGCGGCCGCGCCGTAGAAGGTCGCGATCGGATCGACGAAGTTGGCGCCGACCGCCTGGTTCAGATCGGTGGCCAGCACCGCCATCTCGGGCGCCGCCATGCTCGTGCCGCCGTAGAGCAGGCCGTTGGGGCAGCCCCCGTGGTCGGCCTGGCAGATCATGAGCCCGCCGCCCGGCGCTGCCGGCGTCGTGAGGTCGGGCACCGAGCGGCCCGTCGCCGAGGTGAGGCCGTTCTGGAACGAGGGCCGGGGGAAGTAGGCGCTGACGCCGAACCCGGCCGATCCACCGGCGGGGACCGCCGAGCTGTCGTCCCAGTAGCGCTCCTTCCCGTAGGTCAGGCCGAGCCCGAGGTCGAGGGCGGTGCCGCCGACGGCGATGGCGTGCGGCGAGTCGGCCGGGACGCCCACCGTGTTCGCGTGGCCGTCGAGGCAGGTGCTGCCGGTGTCGCCGGTCCCGTTGAACACGGCGATCCCGTCCGCCTCGGCCTGGGCGAGCACGGAGTCGATGGCCCGGGCCTCGGCCAGCGACGTCTGGTCCTCGCACTGCGACCACGAGTTCGAGATGACCGTGACCCCGTCGTTGATCATCGTGTTGAACATCGTCTCGAAGCTCGTCGAGGGCGGCGCGTCGTAGACCACCAGCTTGTTGCGGTTGCTGTACTGGTCGACCGCGAGCGCGGCGTCGATGTCGAGCAGCACCTCGTCGGACGCCGGCCCCGGCGACGCGACGCCGCCGTTGACGTCGACCTTCGTGAGCTGGGACAGCTGCGCGGGGTCGAGGTGGGTGAGGGCCAACCAGTCGGCCACGTCGGACCGCTTGAACGTGTCGTACTCCAGGAAGCCGATCTTCTCGGGCGGATCGTTCGCCAGCACGTTGCGGCAGTACGCGAGCTTCTTGGCGAAGTCGACGGCGTCATGGTTCACGAGCTGGTCCATGCAGTCGCCCTGCTTCTGCCCGGCCCAGTTCTCGAACAGGAGGCAGAGGACCACGAAGATGATCCAGGTCGCCCAGTCCGACCCGGCGACGCTTCCGCCGGGATAGTTGTTCCACGAGTAGTCGCGGCAGTACTGGTCCGCCGCGGCCTTGTTCCGCCAGGGGTACTTCTTGATGAACGCGGAGCCGGGAGGGGCCGGTGGGCTCGGTGCCCGCAGCGAGCGGGTGGCGTGGTGGAGGGACACGGGTCGACCGAGGGTCGAGAGCCCGCTCACGGCTTGGACGATGGGGGCCAGCTCGGCCGGCACGCTGGGCGCCGTCGTGTTCGACGCGAACGCCCGACCCGCGGCGGTGTAGTCGTCGATCGACACCGCGAAGGCCTGCTCGACCTGCGGGCGCGACCCCGTCGCCGTGACCGTCAACCGGTTGGCCGATCCCGTCGTCCGCAGGCCCGCGCCGCGCAGCCACTGCTCGACCCGCAGCTCGTCCGCGGCGGAGGCGTTGAAGTGATCGGTGAGCTGGCGCACCGTCAGCGCACCGGACCGGCGAGCGCCCGCGGCCCGCCGCTCGGACAGGTAGCGCTGGAAGCCGGCCTCGTCGCGGCGCCGCAGCGTGACGGTGATCGTGGTCGTGCCAGTCGTGGCGCCGCCCTGCTTCGCCACCGCCCCGGCCGGGAGCCTCGGCGTCGCGTCGGGCAGCGCGACCCGGCGGGCGGCAGCCACGGCCGATGGGGCCGTCGGCCCCGGCTGGGCGACCGCACCCGCGGCTGATGTGGCCAACGACATCGCGGTCATGACCACAGCGACCGCGAACTGCGTGCCCTTCCCTGCGCCCACGCGACCCCCTAGGAGCCCGCCGGGCTGCGCGGCACGCCACCCGGGCGCGGCCCACCGTAGCCCTCGGCCGAGGGGCAAGCAGCCGTGGCATCGCCTGAGATGAACGGCGCAGGAACCGTCGATGCACGATCGCAGCGCGGTCGCACCCTCACCCTGCGCGGGGTCGGCCACGGGTAGCGTCGGGCGTCGGGCGTCGACAGGGAGGTCCTCCATTGGCAGGTCGTCGCAGCCTCATCCGGTCGGTGCTCGCGGGCTCGTTGGCGCTGGGCGCCCTCGCGGCCTGCAGCAAGTCGACGCACACCGCGACGACCACCACCCAGGCCTCCGGCACGACGATCACCGGGCCGAGCACCTCCGGTCCCACGTCGACCGCGGCGCCGACCACCGCGGGCGCATCCACGACCACGTCCGGCTCGACCGGCGCCGGTTGCACCACCGGTTCGGGGACGCCGCCGGCCGGAGCGCACACCAAGGCGATCGTCGACGTCGACGGTGACGGCAAGCCCGACGTCGCCTGGATGACCCCACCAGACGGCAACGGCGTGGTCAGGTTCGGGATCCACACCGCCGCCGGCGGCGGCGCCTCGATCCCGTTCACCTCGGCCAGCCCGGTGGAGCGGTCGGCCCTGGTGGTCGACGCCGACCAGCACCAGCCGGTCGAGATCATCTTGAGCGACGGCCGCAGCGCCAGCCTCCACGCCTTCAGCGGCTGCGCCATCAAGCCGGTCACCAACCCGCAGGGCCAGGGCTACACGTTCGACCTCGGCGACCGCATCGGCACCGGCTCGGGCATCGGCTGCGTCCAGACCAGCGCCGGGCGCCGGCTCGTGGGCCTCAACATCAAGCCGAACAGCACGCCCACGGTGGTGAACTGGACGCGCACGATCATCGTCCTCGACGGCCTCACCGCCCACAACGGCGCCGTCACCTCGGGCACGTACCACGCACCTGCCGACCAAGCCCAGATCGCCCTGCTCGGCGACATCAGCTGCGGCAGCCAGACGATCCACACCGACGGCATCTCCACCGGCCCCTGACCTCAGCGGTGGGGCCCGGGCTTCACCGCGGGCAGCACGTGCCGGCTGATGAGGGCCTCGAAGTCGAAGTCCACCGCTCGCGTGTGGGTGTCGCTCATGGCCACGACCACCAGGTCCAGATCTCTCGTCCTCGACCCAGGTCAAGCCCGAGGTCATGGTCAGCAGGTGGCGGAGCGTCATCGTCTGCTCTTGGGCCGGCAGACCGCGGAAGTCGTCGCCCAGCAGCGGTGCGAGGCGTTCGTCCGGCGAGCTGATCAACCTCTTGTCGATGGCGACGCCGACCGCGGCCGCCAACATGCTCTTCGACGCGGAGTGCGCGTTGAGGCTGACATGGCGATCGCTCCCGTTGAAGTACCGCTCGA
Organism: Acidimicrobiales bacterium; assembly: GCA_025463985.1. Classification (GTDB taxonomy): domain Bacteria; phylum Actinomycetota; class Acidimicrobiia; order Acidimicrobiales; family Iamiaceae; genus JAODBM01. The sequence continues at coordinate 3,023 of JAODBM010000029.1, read as the reverse complement.
ACGCCACCGCGCCGTGGCGCAGCACGATGAAGCTGCGCAGGTGCGGCCGCGCCGCGAGGCTCGACGCCACCCCCTCGAGCGCGGCCTGGTCGAGCCCCTGAGCGGCCGGCGTCGAGAACGTCCACGCCGCGCTGTCATCGACGGGACCGACAGAGGTCGGGTTGTCCTCGTACCAGCGGCCGGGCGCGCGAGCGAACGCGTCGCAGCTCACCAACCCCGCATCTCCGGGGCGATAGACCGCGGCTGGGACCGCCGAGCCGAGCCCGCCGAGCAGCAAGAGCGCCGTGACCGCCGCCCGGGTCAGCGGCCCCGGACCCGTCCGCCGGGCGTCATCCGTGACGGCGACCTGCTCGTCCGTGCTCGACATCAGGTTCGGCCTTTCCGCCGAGCCGCCCCTTCAACCCTCACGCCGGCCGGCCGGCCGATCCGGCACGGCCCGCGCTCGCTCGGCGGGTGACCTCGACGTCGGCACGCCGACGACTTGGCCGACGGGACCAGGCACGTGAAGCTGAGGGCGCACCGGACGCAGACCTGAGGGATGGCGAGGAGCCGTGGGAGACGAAGCGAAGGGCAGTGGAGCGCCGCCGTCGTCACCGGCTCATGACCTCTACGCGGTCGCCCCGCCGAACTTCGTGGAGGCACGCGACGCGCTCGCGCGAGGCCTGCGGGCCGAGGGGCGCAAGGACGAGGCCGCCGAGCTCAAGAAGCGGCGTCGGCCCAGCCCGGTCGTGTGGGCGTTGAACCAGCTCGGAGCCCGTCGACCCGACGAGCTGGCTCGCCTCGTCGACCTGACCGCACAGCTGGGCGAGGCGCACGCGTCGGCGCTCGACGGCGACAAGGCGACCCTGCGCCGGGTCCGTGACGCCCGGCATGAGGCCTTGGCGAGCGTGGCGAAGGAGGCCACGAGCTGGCTGGCCACCGAGGTCGGCGGCGCGGCGCACGAGGTCAGCGGCGTCTCGGCCGCGCTCGACGCCGCCCTACTCGACCCCGCGGCGGCCGAGCAGCTGCAGCGAGGCGAGCTCGACGCCGTGCCATCAGCGGGCAGCGCGTGGGACAACCTGGCGCTCCTTCTGGGCACCTTCGGGCCGTCACCGCCGGCCGCCGGCGCCCACACCCGCGCCGACACCAAGGACGCCGACGCGAACGACGACGCCGACGCCGACGCCGAAGCTGCTGCCGCGGCCGCGGCCGCGGCGCGGGTCGAGCAAGAGCGGCGACGAGCGCAGCGGAAGGAGGCGACGAACGCGCTTGCCGCCGCGGAGAAGGTCCGTCAGGACGCCGCTCGGCGCATGGCTGACCTCCGAGCAAAGCTCGACGAGGCGACCGAAGCGCTCGCAGCCGCCGACGCTGCGGTGCGCGCCCGAGCCGCCGACCTCGACCGCCTCGATGGGTGATCGGCCGCCCCGACGGGAACCGGTCGGCCGTCAGCGATGAGAGCCGCGCGAGCTCCCGCTCATCGGGCCGCCGGACGACACAAGGAAGAAGATGACGTGGCGCTCCCCGGCCGACCACACGGTTCCGGTTGGGACGAAGACCCGCGACGTCAACGACGATGAGGTGTAGGCGGTGCCGACGTAGTCGCGGAAGGCCAGCAGCGTCGTCAGGTCCATGCGCAGGAGCTGCGTGCGGCCCGGCCACGCCGCAGCATCGGGCTCGGGTCGCATCTGCACCTCGTACACCTCGCCATAGTGCGGCTCGGTGCACGCCACGATCCCGACTCGCACGACAGGAACGGTCCGCTCGACGAAGCACTGGCCTACCTGGAGGCGGAACGCGCTCATCGACTGGGCGGACTGCAGGGCCGCGACCGCGCGGCTGCGGTCGGCCCGCACGGCGAGCACGGCGATGTTGAGGCCGAAGACGGCGAGGACAAGGGCCCAGAGCGCGACGCGACCGCGTCCAGACGTGCGCCGCACGCACCACCACAGGAGGATCAGGCCGAACAGGCCGACGACCAGGACATAGGACCGGTAGCCGTGCGGGTTCCCGCCCACCACTCCCTTGATCAGCCGGCCGACGATGGCGCTCGTCACGAGCCAGGCCAGCCAGACCCACAGCCCGAGCCAGGTGCTCCGACCAGCCGCGGTCCCAGGCTGAGCGGGCGGTGCACTGCCCCACGCGCCGCCGGGCGGCACCCACGCCTCCGGGGGGCCGGTCGGGTAGCCGGCGGCGGGGGGTTGGGCCGGGCTCCAGGCGCCCGCGCTCGCGAACCGCGAGGCCGGCTGCATGGGCTCGGGCGGGACGTCCCTCGTCAGCACGTACTGGATCCACCGCGCCGTCTCGTCGTCGAGCTCCGCGCCCGGCCACTGCGCGTCGACCCCGACAAGGCGTGCGGCCGCGATGAGATCGGCGGCGGGGCGGCCGAGCTGTGCGGCCAACTCGTCCAGCTTCATCGCCCCCGCTCCCCCTCCCGACCCCCTCGGGAGACGGCGGAGGGTACCACCGGCGCTGTCCGCTCCCCGTGAGCCGGAGCCTCGACGCCACGAGTCCACGTTTGCGCCGACACGCAGATCAGCAGTCGCCTCGTCGTGGCAACCGGCGGCGGCGAGCACCGCGGTCGCCGGCCTTTGTCAGCGACGGGAGGGCGGGGGCCCAGCGCGTGACGTCACGCCGGGGTCGTGAGGTCGTAGAGGGTCGTGCCTCCAACCGTGGTGGCCTTGAAGGTGCTGGTGACCCAGGCGCTGATCGCCGAGCTCGTCGACGAGCCCTGGCCCGTGGCACCGCCACCCGCGCTGCCGATGAAGTAGTGGATCTGCCCGGCCGCCACGAACGCCTTGAACTGGGCCAGCGTCGGCGCGGGATCCGTGCCGTTGAACCCACCGATGGCCATCACCGGCTGGCCGCTCGCCAGCTGATAGCCGGCGGCCTGGTTCGAGCGGATCGTGGCGGCCGCCCAGGTGGTGCCGGCGTGCTGCAGCGTCGTGGTGAGCGCGGCCGACGGCGCCGTGCTGTCGAGCAGGCCACCGAGTCCGCCAGGCCCACCGCCGCCCCCGATCCGCCCGCCCGCGGCGCCGGCGGGCGGC
>JAODBM010000018.1 GCA_025463985.1 Acidimicrobiales bacterium | reverse complement strand
ACACCCGAGCTGCGTGGGAGCACCGTCTCGACCGGCTCGATGCGCACCTCCGGCGCACGTCTGACCCAACCGCATCCCCACCGACATTGGAGAAGCCATGAACGAAGCCCCCACCATCACCGACCCGACGACGTGGGCGCTCGATCGTGAGATCGTCCTCGTTCGAGTTCTTGACGCCGCACGCGAAGCGGTGTTCGCGGCGTGGACCGATGCGGATGCCTTCTGCCAATGGTTCGGTCCCGATGGGTTCACCTGCACGGTCCGAGAGATGGACGTGCGCCCGGGAGGTCGTGCGTGCTTCGACATGGTCTCCGCCGACGGCACCGTGTTCACGAATCGCTTCGACTACCTCGAGGTCGTTCCAGTCGAGAGGTTGGTGCTCGATCACGGCTCCGACATCGACGATGACCCAGCGCGCTTCCGAGTGACGCTGACGCTCGACGAACAATCCGATGGGAAGACGGTGTTGACGCTGCGGCAGCTCCACCCGACCGTCGAGCAGCGCGATGCAGGCATCGGCTTCGGCGCTGTCGAGCTCGGTCTGCAGACGATGCAGAAGCTCGCTCGCCACCTCGGGGACGCCTGAATCCCCTGGCCGATGACGTGTCGTCGCGGGAGCGGTCGACCAGTCTGACCGACCACGATCCGAAGGAGCCGCCATGTCGCGTGTCCGCATCCACAGCTTCTCAATATCGCTCGACGGGTTCGCCACCGGCGAGGGGCAGGCCCTCGACACGCCGTTCGGCCACGCCGGGCATCGGCTCCACGAGTGGATGTTCGCCACCCAGTACGGCCGCCGCGAAGTCCTCGGCGAGCCGGGCGGCAGCGAGGGCGTCGATGACGCGATGGCCGAGCGGCACGGACCGGGGATCGGTGCGGAGATCATGGGCGCGGGCAAGTTCGGCCCTCCGGGCTGGCAGGACGACCCGGAGTGGCGCGGGTGGTGGGGCGACAACCCGCCGTTCCACACGCCGACGTACGTCCTGACCCACCGTCCGCATCCGTCGCTGGAGATGGAGGGTGGTACGACGTTCCACTTCCTCGACGCCGCGCCAGCGGATGCACTCGAGGTGGCGCGGGACGCAGCCGCGGGTCAGGACGTCCGCCTCGGCGGGGGCCCGACCATGATCCGCGCGTTCCTCGCCGCCGGTCTCGTCGACCACCTCCACGTCGTGCAGGTGCCGATCCTGCTCGGCCGCGGTGTTCGGCTGTGGGACGGCCTGGAGGCGCTGGAGCAGCAGTACGACGTGGAGGCCGTCTCGACGCCCCGCGGCGTCACCCACCTCACGTTCACCCGATGACGAGGTCGGCACGTCCGAGGGCGAGCTGAGGTCGCCCTCAGGGGGAGGGCCTCACAGCCGCAGAAACATCAAACGCATTTGATGTATCCTGCGGCCGTGTCGGATCGACAGAGAGGCGAACCGCCGGAGATCCTGCGGATCGCCGGCCACCCCGTGCGTTGGCGGATCCTCTGCGAGCTGGCCCGAAGCGATCGGTCGGTGCGCGAGCTGTCGGCAGCGCTCGGAGAGCAGCAGAGCCTCGTCTCGTACCACGTCGGTCGGCTCAGGGCCTCTGGCCTGGCGGTGCCACACCGAAGCAGCGCCGACGGTCGCGACACCTATTACGCCCTTGACTTGACCCGCTGCGGCGCTCTTCTCGCGGCCGCTGCTGAGTCCTTGCACGCGGGGCTCCTGTCGGCGACACCACTTCCATCGACGCGCGCTGGAAGCTGCTCCGTCCTCTTTCTGTGCACTGGCAACAGCGCCCGCTCGCAGATCGCCGAGGCGCTTCTCATGCAGAGAGCCGGGGCGTGGGTCACGGCCCGCAGCGCCGGCAGCCATCCGAAGGATCTCCACCGGCAAGCCGTGCGGGTGATGGCCGAGCGGGGCATCGACATCAGCACATGGCGGTCGAAGTCGCTCGTCGAGTTCGAGGACCAGCCGTTCGACCTCGTCGTGACGTTGTGCGACAAGGTCAAGGAGGTGTGCCCGGACTACTGGCCTCCGACGCGGCGCATCCACTGGAGCACAGCCGATCCCGCGGCCGTCCCGGGCGGACCCCGAGCCATCGAGCGTGCCTTCCGTGACCTGACCGATGGACTCGATCAGCGCATCCGACACGTGATCCCAATGCTTCAGAACCTGCCCCTGGCATCGAACCAAGGAGTCCAATGACGACCGACGAGCGCGTCCACATTCGATACATCGTCCATGACGTCGGGGCTGCGATTGCGTTCTATTCCGGAACGTTCGGCTTCGAGGTGCTCACGGACGCGACCCCGGCGTTCGCGGATGTCGTGCGGGGCAACCTCCGCCTTCTGTTGAGCGGACCGCTGAGCTCGGCCGGCAGGGCTCTGCCGGATGGCAGCGTGCCGACGCCCGGCGGCTGGAACCGGCTGCACTTCGTCGTCGAAGATCTCGCGTCCGAGATCGAACGGCTCCGCGATCTCGGCGTGGAGTTCCGCAGCCCGATGGTCCGCGGGCCTGGTGGTTCGCAGATCGTGCTCGACGACCCATCGGGCAATCCGATCGAGCTGTTCGAACCGGTCCAGCGCTGAGCACGTCATCAGTGCTGACCCGGCGACCGAGATGACCGGTCGCTCCGATGCGGGCGTCCGGGATCTCGGCTGCGTCAGCCCGCACCGTGGATGGCGCGGAGCAAGCATGTCGCGAACCGGCAGCACGGGTGGCGACGCCGGAGAACGGGTGGGCGACCGCGCTCGGACCGCCTCGGCGACCTCAGCGATCCGGCGGACGGCAGCAGGTGGTACGCGAGACTCCCGTCGTGGCTGGGACCGCATCGGGGCAGGGCATGGGCGACTGGGGCTGGGTCGAGGATGCGGAGCTGGCGCGGGTGGTCGTGCTGTCGCCCCATCCCGATGACGCGGTGCTCAGCTGCGGGCAGCTGCTGAGCCGGCATCCGGGCGCGACCGTGGTGACGGTCTTCTGCGGCTACCCGGCGACCTATCCCGACCCGCCCAACGCGTGGGCCCAGCTCAGCGGCTTCTCGGCCGGCGACGACATCGTGGCCGCCCGCCGAGCGGAGGACGAACGAGCGCTTGCGCTCCTGCGGGCGACGCCCGTCCACCTCGACGGCTTCGCCGAGGCCGACCTGCAGCCGACCGAGCCCGTCGCCACGCCCGAGCAGGTGGCGGCCGCCCTCGAGGCGGTGCTCACCGGGCTCTGCCCGACGATGGTCCTGCTCCCCCTCGGCCTGGCCAACTCCGAGCACGTGACCGTGCACGACGCGGCCTTGGCGGTGCGTGCGCGCTGGCCCGTCGCTGATGCTCCGTCGTGGATCGCCTACCAAGACGTGGCCTACCACCAGATCCCGGGACTTCTGGCGTGGCGAGTGTCCAAGCTGTTCCGGTCCGGGATCTGGCCGACACCGGTGGCCATGCCCGTCGACCCCGACGGACGCGCCAAGCGCGAGGCGGTGGCCGCGTACGCGTCACAGGTGCGGGCGCTGGAGGCCGACTGGGGCCTGTGGCGTCGACTCGATGCCCCGACCCCCGAGCAGTACTGGCGGCTGGCGCCTCCGCCTGCCGGCTGGGAGCGGCTCGCCGATCTGTAGCGGGGCGCGGCCTCCGGCTGCTGGTGGTGGACACTGGGGCGCATCGGCGACGGACCACCCGTCGCTCGAGAAGGGGGCAGGGCGATGGAGGTCGGCGATGACCGCGTTCGATGAGGCTCGGGCTCGGGTGACGGCGGGAACCGCCCCCACCCTGGCCGCGCGCATGGTCGTCGCGGAGATGACGCCGGAGGAGCGGCTGTGGTGCCTGGACGGCGACGCGCCGACCTGGGCCGGGCTCGCGTTCCTCGGCGGCGGCGGATACAACCTGGCGCCGTTCGTCGCGGCCGCGGTCGAGCGCGTGGGGTTCCCGGGCATCCGGTTCAGCGACGGGCCGCGGGGCGCGGTGATCGGCAACGCGACCTGCTTCCCGGTCTCGATGGCCCGGGGCGCGACGTGGGATCCGGAGCTGGAGGAGCGGGTCGGCGAGGCCATCGGTCGCGAGCTGCGCGCCGCCGGGGCCACCATCACCGGTGCCGTGTGCGTGAACCTGCTGCGGCACCCGGCGTGGGGCCGGGCGCAGGAGACCTACGGCGAGGACCCGCATCACGTGGGTGAGCTCGGCGCGGCGCTGACCCGCGGGCTGCAGCGCCACGTCATGGCGTGCGTGAAGCACCTCGCGTGCAACTCGATGGAGAACGCCCGGTTCTCGGTCGACATCGAGGTCGACGAGATCGCGCTCCACGAGGTGTACCTCCCCCACTTCCGTCGGGTGATCGACGAGGGGGTGGCGTCGGTGATGTCGGCCTACAACAGCGTCAACGGCGAGTGGTGCGGGCAGAACCGCGACCTCCTGACCGACGTGCTCCGGGACGAGTGGGGGTTCGACGGGTTCGTCATCAGCGACTGGATCTTCGGCCTGCGCGACGCGCCGGCGTCGCTGCGCGCCGGGCTCGACATCGAGATGCCCTATCGGATGGTTCGCGCGCAGCACCTGCGCGACGCGCTCGATCGCGGTGAGGTCTCGTGGGAGGACGTCGACCGCGCCGTCGCCCGGGTCGTCGCGACGGTGCTGCGCTTCGACGACGTGCTCTCGGCGCCCGTGGCGGAAGGCGAGCTCGGCTCGGACGTCCACCGCGCGCTCGCTGGGGAGGTCGCGGGCCGGTCGGTCGTGCTGCTGCGCAACGAGCCGGTCGAGGGTGCCCCCGTGCTGCCGATGAGCCGCGGGGCGCGGGTCGCCGTGGTGGGCCGGCTGGCCGACACCGTCAACCTCGGCGACGGCGGGTCCAGCGACGTGTGGGACCTCGACTGCCACACCGTGCTCGACGGCCTTCGATCGGCGGTCGCCGACGTCGTCCACGACGACGCCAGCGACATCGCTCGTGCTGCCGCAGTCGCGGCCGGTGCAGACGTCGCGATCGTGGTCGTCGGCTCCACGTACGTCGACGAGGGCGAATACATCGGCACGACCGACGCGTCGCTGACCGCACTGCTCCCGCCGGGGGACGAGCCCGAGGTCGTGGAGCGGTTCGAGGCGTGGCTCGCGTCGCTGCCGCCGACCACGAAGCCCCCGCGGCTCGCGGACCGTCCGAAGGGCTTCAGCCTCGGCGGCGACCGGTCCTCGCTGCGGCTCTCGGCCTCGGACGTCGAGCTGATCCGTGCCGTCGCCGCCGCCAACCCGCGCACCGTCGTCGCCATCCAGGCCGGCAGCGCCGTCGTCGCCACCGAGTGGATCGACGAGGTGCCCGCCGTCGTCCAGGCCTGGTACGGCGGGTGCCAGGCCGGGCCCGGCCTCGTCGACGTGCTGCTCGGCGAGGTCAACCCGTCCGCCCGGCTGCCGTTCACCGTGCCCGTCGACGAATCGCACCTCCCGGCGTTCGACCGCGACGCGACCGCCTTCCGCTACGACCGCTGGCACGGCTGGTGGCACCTCGCCCGCAGCGGCCGAACCCCGGCCTTCCCGTTCGGGTTCGGGCTCTCGTACACCACCTTCTCGCTCACGGACGTGGCGGTCTCGGCGGCGGAGGAGGCCGTGCTCGTGCGCGGGCTGGTCGGCAACACCGGCGACCGCGACGGTGCGGACGTCGTGCAGGTCTACGTCGAGCTGCCGGACCCCGACGCTCCCCCGCGCCTCGTCGGCTTCGCTCGGGTCGAGGTGCCCGCGCACGACGAGGTGGCCTTCGAGCTGACGGTACCGGTCGACCGCTTCGCGACCCGCGATCCGGACCGCCACGCCTGGCGGCGACCCGCCGGCCCTCACCGCATCGCGGTCGGGCGCTTCGCCGGCGATCCCGACGCCTCCGTCACCACCATCGAGCTCTGAGCAGGGGGAGCTCGAGCCCTCAGCCGTCGCGTTTTCGAGGCCGGCCGGGGATCAGCCTGATGGTGGGGCCGGGGTGGACGGACGGCGCCACGCGACGCCGTCCCACCAGCAGGGCGATCCCGTGACCGGGTCGGGATACCAGCCGGGCGGAGCGATCGGGAGCCAGCCGGCCGCGGCCAGCACCTCCTGCCGCTTCAGAAACCGCCAGATGAGGGCCCCGACGATCCCAGCGAGGGCCACCGCGAGGATCCAGGTCGTCTTCTCGGTTCCGGCGGCGCGGAACTGGTGGTCGGGCAGCTTGATGACCTCGATCAGCGCGAGGAACCAGAAGACCATCGAGACCACCGCCATGCCGAAGAAGACGACGAAGAACAGCGTGAACGCGATCGGCACCGCGACGCTCATCCCGCCATCCCCATCGCGGCGAGCGTAGTGGCGGGGCCGTCCTCGACGACGGTGACCGTCAGCGGGTGGCGTTGCGGCGGGCGACGGCGTCGATGGTGACGGCGGTGAGCAGCACGAGGGCGGTGACCACGTACTTGGCCGCCGCGCTGTAGCCCTGCAGGCCCATGCCGTTGTCGATGGCCGCGATCACGATGCCGCCCAGCACGGCGTGCATCGCCTTGCCGCGTCCTCCGAACAGGCTCGTTCCGCCGATCACGGCGGCAGCGACCGCGTAGAGCACGAGGGTGCCGCCGTCGAGCGCCGTCGACACCGACCGCAGCCGCGAGGCGTAGATGATGCCCGCGATCCCGGCCGTGAACGACGCCAGCATGAAGCCCAACGTGCGGATCCGCGAGAGGTTGATGCCGGCTCGGCGCGCCGCTTCGGCGTTGCCGCCGATGGCGTAGACGTAGCGACCGAACTTCGTGCGGCGGAGCAGGAACGTCCACGCCGCGAGCACGCCGAGCACGATGAGCACGACCCACGGCACGCCCTTGATCGGCAGGAGCCGACCGCGATCGGTGTTGCAGATGAGCACGAACGCGACGCCCGCTGCCCCCATGGCTGCGATCTTCAAGAGGGTCAGGCTCGCGGGGGGCGCGACCAAGCCGGTGGCCCGTCGCCGAGACTCCGCCAGCCACGTCCGCGCGCCGGCCGCGGCGACGATCAGGATCATCACGATCCAGCTCGCGGCGGGCGTGAGGGTGCCGCTGGCCAGGTCGTTGACGACGTTGTCGTTGATCGGCTGCGTGCCGCCTTGGCCGAGCATCAGCAGCATCACGCCCTGCCAGCCCAACAGGCCGGCCAGCGTGACGACGAAGGACGGGAGGCCCAGCCTCGTGATGATCGTGCCCTGCAGCAGACCGATGCCGGCGCAGGCGATCAACGCGGCGAGGATCGCGGCCCACCACGGCCACCCGTACGACTGCTTGAGCAGCTCGGCGGTCACGATGCCGCCGATGCCGCTGACGAACCCGATCGACAGGTCGATCTCGCCGAGCAGCAGCGGGAAGACCTCGCCCATCGCCAGCAGCATGTAGACCGCGCCCTGGATGAGCAGGTTGACGAGGTTGCCGGCACTGAGGAAGTTCGCGTTCAGCGACTGGAACAGCACCGAGATGAGCAGGAGGCCGGCCACGACCGGGAGCACGCCGGTGTCGCCGGAGCGGATGCGGAGGTAGACGACGCGCAGGTAGTCGCGCAGCGTCTCGACCTTCGGCTCGGGGGCGTCGGGCGCCTCCGTCTCCGCGATCGCCGCAACCGCGAGGTCGGGCACTTCGGCGGCGAGCGGGCCGAGCGGGTCGGGTCCTTCAAGCTTGGTCATCGGCCGTCCTGGGCTCGGCAGGCTTCGGTTGGGTGGCGCGGGTCGACGTGCCGGTGGTCATGAGGTCGACGACGACCTGCGCGTCGATGTCGGCGGCCCGCTCCACGGCGACCAAGTGGCCGAGGCGCAGCACGGCGACGCGGTCCGCGACCTCGAACACGTCGTTCATGTTGTGGGAGACGAGCAGGACGGCGAGGCCTCGGTCGGCCAGCCGTCGGACCAGGGTGAGGACCATCGCCGTCTGGGCCACGCCGAGCGCAGCCGTCGGCTCGTCCATGATCACGAGCCTGGAGTTCCAGAGCACGGCTTTGGCGATCGCCACCGACTGCCGCTGCCCGCCCGACAGCGAGGCCACGAGCTGGCGGACCGACCGCACGGTCGTGACCGCGAGGCTGCTGAGCGTCTGCCCGGCGGCGGTCTCCATCTCCTCCTCGGCCAGCGTCAGGTGCCGGACCCGCTCGCGGCCGAGGAACATGTTCTGGACGATGTCGAGGTTGTCGCACAGCGCGAGGTCCTGGTGGACCGTCTCGATGCCGAGCGCCGCCGCCTCGCGTGGCGAGCGGATGTGGACGGGCTTGCCCTCCCACTGGATCTCGCCGCTGTCGGGACTGTGGATCCCGGAGATGCACTTGATCAGGACCGACTTGCCGGCGCCGTTGTCGCCGGCCAGCGCGGTGACCTGACCGGCCGGCACGTCAAGGTTGATGTCGACCAGCGCGTGCACGGCGCCGAAGCTCTTCGACAGGCCCCGCAGGCGCAAGAGCGGTTCGCCGGTGGCGGCGCCTGACGCCTCGGCGCTGCTGCGGGGTTCGGCCTCAATTGGGGCCACCTCCGTGCTCACGATTCGACCCCTCCCGACGACGTTGACATTGTCCTCGATGGGCCGCCGCGGTGCACGGAGTGCGCGCACCGCGGCGGCCCATGGTGGGGGTCTACTTGATGTTCGCCGCCGTGCACGCGCTGGCGACGGCGGAGACGCACACGTCGGACGCCTTGGCCGCACCATCCTTGATGACCGTGTCGGCCATGTTGGTGGCGGTGACCCACTTCGGGGTGAGCAGCACTGACGGGACGTCGGTGTTCGCCGTCGTGTCCTTCGTGGTGCCGTTGGTCAGCGCCGCTGGCGGCTTCTCACCCGCCCGCAGGTAGAGCGCAACCGCGGCCGCCGCCTGGGCCTCGAGGTAGATCGGCTTGTACACCGTGCCGCACTGGTAGCCCTTCAGGATGTTCTGCAATCCGGGCAGCGACGCGTCCTGGCCCGTGGTCGGGAACGTCTTCGGCGCCACCTTCTGCTTCTGGAGCGCAGCGATCACGGCGTTGGCGTTGTCGTCGTTCGGCGTCACCACGGCGTTGATGTTCGGGTGCGCAGTGAACTGCTGCTCGAACGTGGTGGCCGCGACGGCCGGCGTCCACGTGCCGGCCGGCTCGCCGACCTTGGTGTAGGCGCCGCTGTCGAACTTCGGCTTGAGCACGCCGTTGTAGCCCTGGGCGAACAGCTTGGCGTTGTTGTCGGTGGGATCGCCGTCCATCACCAGGATGTTGGGCTTGGCCACCTTCCATGCCGCGATGCAGTCGACCTCACCCTGGCCGATGAGCTTGCCGACGTTGACGTTGTCGAAGCTGATGTAGGTGCGGCCGGACGACCCGCCCTTGACGAGCCGGTCGTAGTCGATCACGGCGACGCCCTTGGCCGTGGCGGCGGACTCGATGGCGGCGCCGCTGCCCGAATCGAGCGCATCGACGAGCAGGACGGTGGCGCCGTTGGTGATGGCGGCTTCTGCCTGCGTCTGCATCGTGCTGGCGCTGCCTTGCGCGTTGTCGATCTTGTAATCACTGCTCGTGAGGCCGGCGGCCTCGAACGCCTTCTGCAGGTAGGGCCGGTCGAAGGATTCGTAGCGGGCCGACGAGGTCGTGTCCGGCAGCAGCACCGCGATGAGCCCCTTGCCCTTGCTGGCCACCGCCTTCAGCTGCGCCATCGCCGAGAAGTCCGACGTGAACGATGTGGAGCTGACGGACCCGGAAGCGGGGGCGGTGGTGCCGCCGCTCGCCGCCGTGGTGCCGCTGCTGGCCGCCGTGGTCGTCGAGGACGACTTCGACGACTTGCCGCACGCCACCATGCCCACCAGCGCGCCGGTCATCAGGACGATCGCGGCCGTCCGCGAACGAGTTCTCTGCATCAGACTTTCCCCTTGTGTCGTGATGTGATGGACGGGCAGGCGCGCAACGCACGTCCTGCAGGTCCGGTCGTCACGGTAGAGACGGGTCCATGAACAAGGCGTAGAAAGTTTCGGTTCAACGTGAACGAACCGTGAACGAAGCGTGAAGCACCGTCAGGAGGACGGGATCGGCTCGGTCGGCGGGGGCCGGTCGTTGGGCAGGGCCATCCGGTAGCCGGCGCGCGGCTCGGTCACGATCAGCGCTGGCCCGTCCGGGTCCTCGAGCTTCGCCCGCAACCGCCGGACGTAGGTTCGGGTGTACTCCGTAGCGGTCTCGTAGCCCTGGCCCCACACCTTGCGGAGCAGCGCCGCGTGCGTGAGGAGCTTGCCGGGCGCCAGGACGAGCTCGCGGAGCAGCGCGAACTCCGTCGGCGTGAGATGGACCGGTGCACCCTCTTTGGTGACCAGCTGCGCGTCGAGGTCGACGGTGATGCTGCCGAAGCTCAGCGGCGGGACCGGCTCGGGTGGCGGTAGGGCGGGCCGGCTGCGGCGGAGCAGCGCGGTGATGCGAGCGAGGAGCTCGTCGATGCCGAACGGCTTGGTGAGGTAGTCGTCGGCGCCGAGGTTCAGCGCCCGCACCTTGTCCTGCTCGCCGCGACGCGCCGACACCACGATGATGCCGACCGAGCGGTCGGCGCGGATCTCGCGGCACAGGTCGAAGCCGTCGGCGTTCGGCAGCATGAGGTCGAGCAGCACGACGTCGGGCTGACGCGCGTCGACCAGCTCGACGGCGTCCTGGCCGGTGCGCGAGACGACGACCTCGAACCCGCGCACGAGCAGGTTCGCCTGCACGAGATCGATGATGTTGCGATCGTCCTCGACGACCAGCACGAGCGTGGGGTCGTCCGCCACTCAGTCGGTGTCCCGGTCGCAGTCCACCGGGATCGTGACCGCCACGGTCGTTCCCCGCGGCGTGGCCTCGATGCAGATCGCGCCTCCGTGGGCATCGACGATGCCGCGCGCGATCGCGAGGCCGAGGCCGGCACCCGCGCCCTCCGTCGCCCCGCGCTCGCGCGGGAGGAAGACCCGCTCGGCCAGGTGGCTGCCGATGCCGCAGCCGTCATCGGTGACGCGGACGGTGACGGTGTCGCCGCCGCGGTCGAGCCTCGACGTCATCGTGATCTGGTTGGCGCCCGCAGCATGCCGCACCGCGTTGTCCAACAGGTTGACGAAGACCTGCTCGAGGCGGTCATGGTCGGCCCAGACCGCCGGCAGGTCACGCTCGTGGTCGAGCCCGATCAGCGACGGCGGGGCCTCCGTCACGCAGCGGCGGGCGGCCTCGAGGACGTGGTCGAGGCTGCACCAGTCGCGCACGAGTCGCAGGGTCCCGGAGTCGATCGCGCTGAAGTCGAGGAGATCGCCGACCAAGCGGCCCATGCGCGCGGACTCGGCGGCGATCGAGTCGAGGAAGCGCTGCTGCGAGGACGCGTCCCAGCTCACGTCGGTCTGGCGCAGGGTCGACGCGTAGCCCTGGATCGCCGTGAGCGGGGTGCGGAGCTCGTGGTTGAGCCGCGAGAGGAAATCGCGTTGCAGCCGTTGGGAACGGCGGAGCGATGCGGCTTCCGCGTTGGCGCGCTCGAGGGCCTCACGCTCGAGCGCGAGCTGCAGCGAGCGGGCCGCGTCGTCGAGGAGGTCGAGCGCGTCGTTCGACAGGCGCGCCGTGTTGGCCCACCACGCCGTCACCACAGCGCGGCCGTCGGGGGTGACGATCGGGACGGCGAGCACGTCCTGCCCGACCGGGCGAGCGCGATCGAGGCGACCGGTCGAACCGAGCACCGAGTCCGCAGCGGCTTGCTGGCGTGCCGCCGACGCCGCCGAGGCCAAGGGACCGAGCTCGCTCGTCGTGAACTCGGAGCGCTCGCCATCGGCGTGGTGCAGCGCGATCGCGTCGGCTCCCAGCCCGCGGCACAGCGCGACCAGCGCGACCGCGAGCGCGCCCTCGGCGGGCTCGGGGCCGGCCAGCTTGTCCAGGACACCCCGGAGCGTCTCCAGCATCCGGTTGCGCCGGATGGCGTCGGCGAGGAGCCGCTCGCGCTCGATCGCGGCGGCCGCGTAGCTTGCGTAGAGCGAGACGAGCTCGAGCTGGTCGGCCTGCGGGCGCCCGACGGTGTCCGCGTAGCCCGAAATGGTGCCGAGCACGCCGGCGGCGCCGACGATCGGCACCGACCACGTGCTCCGAATGCCGCTGAGGCCGCCCCTGCGGAGCGCGTCGCAGAGCGGATCGCGGCGCGCGTCCTCCACGACCACCCGCTCGCGCGTCACGGCGGCCAGGCCGGGCGGACCGCCGCCTTCGTCGACCGTCAGCTGGTCGAGCACACCGACATCCTCGAGTCCGAGACCGACCGTGGCCGAGCGCCGCAGGATCGGCTCGTCGCCGGAGTCGTCGAGCAGGTGGACGCAGAGCTGGTCGACACCGACCGCCTCGGCCATGGCCGACACGATCAGCGGGAGGCTGGCCGCCGGCTCCACGTCGGTGAGCTGCTCCACCAGGCTGTGCAGGCGGCGCAGCTGGCGACGAGCCGACGAGACCGTCTCGATGCCCGACATCATCGCCACCACGTCGTCGGGGTGCACCTCGAGCGGCGACGCGACGGTGAGGATCCGCCCGTCACGCAGCACGGCGATGCGATCGGCGAGCCCGAAGACCTGATCCAGCCGGTGGGACACGAGCAGGATCGCGGCGCCGGCCGAGCGGAGCTCACGCAGCACGCGCTCCACGATCAGCGTCTCGTTCACGCCCAACGACGCGGTCGGCTCGTCGAGCACGAGCACCGCCGGGTTGCGCCGGACGGCACGCGCGATGGCCACGAGCTGCCGCTGGCCGCCCGACAAGAGGCCGACCGGACGATGCAGGTCGGTCGGGGCGAGATGCAGCGCGTCGAAGAGCTGGACGGCCTCCGCCGCCATGTTCCGGTCGTCGAGGAGCAGGCCGTCGTGCAGCTCATCGCCCAGGAACAGGTTGGCGACGACGCTGAGGTTGTCGCAGAGCGCGAGGTCCTGCCACACCACCGCGACCGCTTCGTCCCTGGTGCTGATCGGTTCGGCCGCGACCTGGCGCCCCGAGACCTCCACGGTTCCGCGGTCGGGTTGATAGGTGCCGGCGATGCACTGCACGACGGTCGATTTGCCCGTGCCGTTCTCGCCGACCAGCGACAGGATCTCGCCGGGCCAGACCGCGAGGTCGACCCCGCGCAGGACCTCGAGTCGGCCGAAGCGCTTGTGCACGCCCCGAACGCAGAGCGCCGGGCCGTCAGGAGCACGGTCACCGACTGTCCCGGCCGCCCGGTAAGCCAGCATGGGCGAAGTGTGGCACACCACCCGGTTCACGCGCCGGGCGTCGAGCGGGCGTCCACACGGGAAAGGCGTCGGGGCACGGCGCGCCCAATTGTTTGCTCAAACAAGAAATCCCTGATCTCGCGTCCACCAGCGCGGGTCACGTTCCTACCGTGGCGTGACCGCTAGCGGGGCCCAGTCAGGGCCTTGCGCAGACGGGGAGTCCATCAATGCCCACCCGACCTTCAGCCGGGGCGCGCCGGCGCGCCCGCACGACCCTCGTGCTCGCCCTGGGCGCCGCTGCGGCCATGCCGATGGTGCTCATGGCCTCAGCCGCCCGAGCCGACCTCGGGTCGCACGACGCCGTCAGGCCGACCGGTCGTCGACCGAGGGCGGGTCGCGGCGGGATGCCAGCTGGCGGACCTCGGCGAGCACCGGGCGCACCCGCCGCCGCGTGAGCCGATCCCTCCAGCGACGCCAGATGCTGTCCGGTACGGCGACGGCGGGAGTGGACTCCTGCAGCGCCGCCGACTCGGCCAACCCGGAGACGAGGACCCCGATCAGCTCGGGGGCGGACTCGACGGAAATCCGCGTGGCCCCCACGCATGTGAGGCCCTTCCAATGGCTCACCACGAACACCCGTTCACGTGCATGCCAGGACACCCGCATGAAACCGTCCTGGCGGACGTCGGCGATGACCGCCCGGTCGCGTGGGTCGCCCTGCCTCCGTTCCACGAGACCAGTGTGCCTTCCTGAGCCGTCCCCGTGAAGGGTGTCCGCGTCGGCGACCGCCGGCGCGAGCCCCGGAAGCCGGGGCGCGGCGTCAGCCGGCGACGCCGAGGCCGCCGTCGTCGATGATCTCGACGAGGCCGGTCTCGAGGTCGTAGAGCAGCCCGACGACCGAGGCGTCTCCGAGCCAGGGCATCCCGCGCAGCTCTCGCACGGCCGCGTCGACGTTGGCGACCCAGGCGGTGGCGACATCGACGGTCCCCGACGCCGGGCGCAAGCCGTCGGGCCCGACGCGGCTGGAGATCTCGTCGACGAGCTGATCGAGGTCGTCTCCGCCCTGCAGCTCGGCGCCGCCCCGGGCGATGGCCGCGGCGATCGCGCCGCAGCCGGTGTGGCCCATGACGACCACGAGCCCGACTGCGAGGTCGACCACGCCGAACTTGATGCTCCCCCGGGCCGCGCCCTCGAGCGCGTGGCCGGCGGTGCGGACGGTCAGCAGGTCGCCGAGGCCCTGATCGAGGACGATCTCGGGGGGCACCCGCGAGTCGACGCAGCCGACGAGCACGGCGAACGGCTGCTGCGCCGCCACCAGGTCTCGACGCCAGTCCGGGGAGGCATCGGGGTGGCGGGCCTCGCCCGAAGCGAAGCGCCGGTTCCCGGCGAGCAGCAGCGCCAGGCCCTCGGCGGGCCCCACCGCGGCCTTGATCTGCGCCTCGTCGGCCACTGTCCACCTCCCGGGTCGGTGGCCGGTGCCACCTTGGCTGCGCCATCTTGGCGGGCCGCGGACCGGGGGCGCACGTCGAGCAGCGCGGCCGGCGACGCCGCTACGCGTGCTGGGCGCCGTGCAGGCGGCGCAGGCCGTCGCGGATGCGTCGGGTGATCTCCGCCTCGGGTTGCGCGAGGACCCGCGCCGCCTCGCGGTAGCTGTGGCGTCCGAACAGGGTCACGTCGAGCGCCCGGCCCTCCGCCGGCGGGAGGACGTCGAGCGGACGGCGGGCGTCACCCGGGTCCGGCCGCGCCGCGGACACCGCGCACGCGGGGCCGGCCGAGCGGGCCGCGAGGCGATGCACGAGGTCGAGCAGGTGGGCGCGCAACGGCTCTCGGTCGGGATCGAAGGCAGCGGGCTGCCGCCAGAGCGTCACGAACACGTCTTGGGTCACGCGCTCGGCCGCGTCGCGCTGGCCGAGCAGGGCGCGGGCGTAGCCGAACACCACGCCGCTGTGGCGGCGGTAGGCCTCGGCGAGCTCGTCCTGGGAACGGGCGCGGAGGCCGGCGGCCAGCTCGCCATCGCTGTGGTCGACCCGGCGGGCAGCAGCGGGCACCGCCGTCGCCGTCGAGCCCTCGTCGTCGTGCACGGCCGAATCATGATCGCCGTGTAGAGGTTGTGTCAAGGTTATGTCTAGGTTATGGTTCACTCGATGGAGAGCACGGGACCAGCCATGCGCATCGGTGAGCTGTCGCACCGCACGGGCGTGAGCGTCGCCACCTTGCGGGCCTGGGAGCGTCGCTACCGGCTGCTGCTGCCCTCGCGCACCGCGGGCGGCCAGCGTCTCTACAGCGCCGACGACGAGGCGCGCGTGCGCGAGGTGCAGCAGCTGATCGCCGGCGGCTACGCCGTCGGCGCTGCCGCGCAGTGGGTCGCGGCGGGTGGTTCTCCCGGGCCCGGCTCCGGCTCCATCGCCGGCGGGCCACGCTCGGTCGGCGCCCCTTCCCCCTGGGGCGCCGACCTCAACGCTGCAGCCCGGGTCCAAGCACGCGGCACCACCGCGGTCGCGACCGCCGTCGAGCGACGGGCGGAGCGGCCTCGTCCGGTCGACGAGGACGCGCACGTCGATCTCGAGCGGGTCCACGCTGCAACCCGAGCCATGGTGCACGCGGCGACGCCGGCCGACGTCGTGGCCGCGTTGGCGGCGTACGTGCGCGAGGTCGGCGGCAGCCTCGTCGACGCGCAGATCGACGAGGCCGTGCTGCCGGTCGACCTCTCGTTCGGCGTCGGCGAACCGCTCCTGCCGAGGGCCGAGCCGCTCAGCGTCGCCCGCCTGCAGCTCGAGCGGTCGCTGCCGGCGCTGGTCGAAGACGGGCGGCGGCTGGTTGCGCTCCTGCGGCGAGCAGCCGACGGTACCTAGCGCGCGTTCTCATCGGGCCGGGCCAGACTGGCGCCGTGCCCGGGCGGAACCAACTCATCGACGCTCGTCGCGCGTTCCTGCACCACGTGATCGACGGTGACGTCGATGGTGCCCGCCGCCTCGGCATCCAGCTGCTGCGTGCTCACCCGGCCGAGCGGATCATCCTCGACGTGCTCGTGCCCACGCAGGGCCTCGTCGGGCGCCGCTGGGAGACGAGCCGGCTCAGCGTGGCCGACGAGCACGTCGCGACCGCGGTCACCGACGCGGTGCTCGCTCAGGTCGCGGCCGCGATCCCGGCGGCCACGGGAGGACTGCTCGTCGCGTTGGCCTGCGCAGAAGGCGACTGGCACAGCATGCCGGCCCGCATGGCCACCGAGCTGCTGCGCGCCCGCGGGCTGCAGGTGCGCTTCCTGGGGGCCTCGCTGCCCGCGGCCGACCTCGCCGCCTATCTGGCCCAGCTGCGTCCCGCCGCGCTGTGCCTGACCTGCTCGGTCCCCTCCTGCCTGCCGGGCGCGCTGCGTTCGATCGCCGCCGCGCACGGCGCCGACACGCCCGTCATGGCCGGCGGGCGCGGGTTCGGCCCCGACAGCCACGCGGCGGCCCGACTCGGCGCGGACGGCTGGGCCCGCAGCCCCGACCGGGCCATGCGCCGCCTGGTCTCCTGGTCCGCCGGCCGCCGCCCGGTGACGCTGGCGTCGAGTGCCGCGGAGGTCGAGGCGTGGTCGACGATCGAGCTAGAGACGGCCGCGGTCGCGGACCGCATGGTCGTGCTGCTCGGCGAGACGGTGCCGGAGGTCCACGCGCTCGACGACGGCGATCCGACCCTCGCCGACCTGCACTCGGTGGTCGAGCACCTCGCGGTGACGCTGCTCGTCGACGATGATCGCATCCTCGCCGACCACATCGCCTGGCTGCAGCGGGTGATGTCCGGACGCGGCTTCCCCGCCTCCACGACCACGGCCCTGCTCCCCGCCCTCAACCTCGCGCTCGCCGAGCACGACCTCCTGAGCGACCGCACCCAGCGCGCCCTGCATGGCGCCCGCGCCGCCTCGCCGCCCCACCGCACCGAGCCTTCGGGGGCCTGACCGCGGCCGGCACGCTCACCGGCTGGCGCTGGTCGCGGGGCGCAGGGCGCGGTCAGGGGTCGCTGATGGGGAACAGGATCGCGAACGTCGTGGTGGGCGCGTCGGTGCGGAGCAGGAGGCGGCCGCCCTCGGCTTCGGTGAGCGATCGGGCGAGGGCCAGGCCGATCCCGTAGCCAGAAGCGTCGGCGCCCCGTCGCGTGAAGATCGCTTCGGCGTCGCCGGTGATGCCCGGGCCCTCGTCGGACACCTCGATGGCCACGCCGGCCGCGATCTCGCGCACGGTCACCGTCACCGTGTCGCGGCCGTGGATCTCGGCGTTCGAGAGCAGGACGTCTAGCACCTGGCCGAGCGCGGCCTTCGACGCCCGCAGCGCCGGCGGCACCAGCGGCGCGGAGATCACTAGCGCGCGGCCGGCGGCGGCTAGGCGTCCGTGCCACGCCCGCTCGAGATCGGAGAGCACCGCGCGGAGGTCGAGATCGCCGACCACCACGGCGTCGCGCGCGAGCCGCAGCATGTCGTCCACGGTCTGGCCGAGGCGGCCGACGTCCTCGAGCGCCAGGTCGATGCTGGCGTTGGTCTCCTCGTCGGCGGTCTCGGACGCGGCGGCGAGGTGGACGCGCAGCGCCGTGAGCGGCGTGCGCAGCTGGTGGGACGCATCGGCGCTGAACGCCCGCTCGCGCTCGAGGACCGCACCCAGCCGTTCAGCCGTCGAGTCGAGCGCTTCGGCCACCCGGTCGACCTCGCCGATGCCCGAGCGCCCCGCCCGCGTGGCGAAGTCGCCGTCGCCGAGCCGGGCGGCCGCGACCCCGAGCTCGCGAACCGGGCGGACCAGGCGGCGGACGAGGGCGAAGGCGAAGAGGGTCGACAGCAGGAGCACCACGAACGCGAGGCCGACCATGGCCGCCCACGCCTCGCGAGTGCGGCTGCGCACCGGCGCCATCGAGCGGTCGGCCCAGACGACGGCGATGACCTTCTCGCGGCTCGTCACCGGCACCGCGACGAACATGCGGCTGCCGTTCCGGCCGTCGACGACCACACCCGAGAGGCCGGCTTTGGCCACCCCTGCGGACTGGATCGGCCCGAGCCCGGCGAGGCGTTGGCCGGTCGGGAGGTAGAGCGAGAAGCGCGTGCCGTTCCGCTCCTTCGGGAGCTCGGGCAGATCGCCGCCGGCGCCGAGCGAGGACGCCGGCACCTCGATGGTGGCGGCGGTGGCCTCGCGTTCCAGGCGGAGGATGGCGTCGCGCTCGTACAGTCGGTTGATCACCGCGCCGAGCGGCACGCCGAAGCCGGTGACCGCCAGGGCCGCGACCAGCAGGATCGCGACCAGCACCCGTCGGGTCACGGTTTCTCGAACCGGTACCCGACGCCGCGGAGGGTGACGATGCGCCGCGGCGCGTCGACCGGGTCGTTCAGCTTGCGACGCAGCGTGGAGATGTGCATGTCGAGGGTCTTGGTCGAGCCCCACCAGTTCTCGTCCCACACCTCGGACATGATCCGCTCGCGGGTGATCGCGGCCCCGGCCTCGGACATGAGCAGCGTGAGCAGGTCGAACTCCTTGGCCCGCAGCTGCACCTCCTCGCCGTCGACGTACACGCGGCGCGCCTCGCGGTCGAGGCAGACGTCGCCCACGATCAGCTGCGGGTCGGCGCCCGGCGCGAGGTCGCGGCGGCGCAGGTGGGCGCGGATCCGGGCGGTGAGCTCGGCGATGCCGAACGGCTTGGTGACGTAGTCGTCGGCGCCGGCATCGAGGCCGACCACCACGTCGATCTCGGCTGATCGCGCGGTGACGATCAGGATCGTGCTGTCGGGGTGCGCGGCTCGCAGGCGGCGGCAGACTTCGACGCCATCGACGTCGGGCAGCCCGAGGTCGAGCAGCACGAGGGCGGGCGGCCGGCGCGCCGCGTGCTCGATGCCGCCAGCGCCGCTGGTGACCCAGTCGACGTCATAGCCCTGGCGTTCGAGGGCGTCGCTGAGCCCCCGGCCGATCGTCTCGTCGTCCTCGACCACCAAGATGCGCGCTGCAGGCACCGTCCCAGCGTAGGCATTCGGGACGGCGCGCCCGCCGGAGTCCGGTCCCCTGGCACCGCGGGGTCGGGCGCTGGGTGGGGTCATCGCCACTGGCCTGCCGCTACAAGCCGCGCATCGAGGTGAGCGCCTGGCGGCGGATGCGGCGCAGCACGGTGGCGGCCGCGATCACGATCGCGGCCAGGATCAGCGCGGTGAGGCTGCCCAGGTAGGCCCACGGCACCGCGGCGGCCGCGGGCGCGGGGTCGAACACGCCGGTCAGCACCTTGATCAACATGTTGGACAGCACCCAGCCGACCAGCGCGCCGGCCAGCAGGCCGCCGACCGCCACGTAGCCCGACTCGGACCACACGAACGCGCCGAGGTGGCGGCGGCGGGCACCGAGCGCGCCGGCGATGGCGAAGCTGCGGCGGCGCTCAGCGAACCCGAGCACGAGCAGCAGGGCGGCCGAGCCACCGGCGAACACGAGGGCGAAGCCGAGCTCCACCTTCGTGAGCCCGGCCAGGTCCACGGCGGTGAGGCTCGAGCCGACGACGCGGCGGCTGGTCTGGAGGTCGGTGACCGGCGCGTTCGGGCCGACTACCGAGCGCACGCCGGCGGCGACCGTGCTCGGTGAGCTGCCCGACGTCTCGATCAGGAAGGCCCCGACCGCATCGCTCCCGGTGGCCTTGGCCACGTACGAGGAGTTGGCGATCATGAAGCTGTCCTTGGGCGCCGTCGGGAACTCCTTGGCCTGGCCGACGTAGTGGAACACGACGCTGCGGGCCTGCTTGGTGCGGCCGTCCACGAGCCGCAGGCGGAACTCGTCGCCGAGCTTCAGCTGGAAGTCCTTGGCCGTCTCGGCGCTGACCAGGATCCCGTCCGGACGGGCCGACAGCTCCTTCATCAGGCCCTTGGCCGTGCCGCCCTGGAAGTAGGCGTTCTGGAGGCGGCCGGCGTTCACGATGCTGTCGGTGCGCACGCCGTAGAGGTCCTGCAGGTCGGCGCCGACGTAGGCGAAGCGGTGTTGGACGGGTTCGACCGACTTCACGCCCTTGACGCTCGCCAGCTTGGTCGCGAACGACGGCGGGACGTTGGCGCCGGGACTCTCGGTCACGGTGACGTCGGCCCCGTTGGTCAGCCGGGCGTCGACGCCGGACTGCTGCTGATAGGTGGCGTTGAACACGGCGGTGGACGCCGCGAAGATCACGCTGAGGGCGACCAATGCCAAGGCTCGGCCGAGGGCGCGGCGCTCGCGGGACATCGAGGACGCGACGGTCGACGAGAGGTCGCCGGCGATCGGCCGCAGGATCCGCCGCATGATCGGACGGCCGCGGCTGAGGAAGAGGTCGGCGAGCCGCCACGTGAACAGCCCGGCGCCGACCCAGAGCAGCGCGGGGCCGGCGAACGCCCAGTAGCTGACCGAGATCGCCGAGACGCCTTCGGGGACGAGGACGAGCTGGTAGCCGTTGCGGCCCGTGAGCCAGTAGACGACGGCGCTCGCCGCCAGGCAGATGATGTCGAGCCCCCAGCGCTGCCAGCGCGGGCTGGTGGCCCGCCCGATGGCGGCGCGGCCGGCCGCCACGGTCTGGTGGCGCGCGTCGCGCCACGCCGGAACCGCGACGGTGAGGACGGCGATGACGAACCCGACGATGGCGGCACCGACGATCCACGTGGCTGCGGCGCCGGGCGTGGCCCCGAAGGAGCCCGAGCCGAACGCCGCATGGCCGACGAGCCACGCGATGGCGAGGCCGGCGATGCCGCCCACGGTCGCGGCCAGCACGGCCTCGACCGTCGCCAGGCCGACGAGTCGCCGGTTGGTGGCACCGCGGGCCCGCAGGATCGCCTGCTCTTGCCGGCGTCGATCGGCGCCGGCGGCCGCCACGGCGGCGGTCAGCAGGCCGGCCAGCACGGCGCCGGGGAGGCCGAGGAAGAGGAATAGCACCTGGGCGTACAGGGCGTCCTTCCGCGCCGCGTCCAGCACCGCGCCGAGGTTGTTGCCGACCAGGCCCGAGCCGGCCAGGGTGACCTCGAGGTTGCGGGCGCGGCCGGTCACGCTGCTGAACGCGGCCGACGGGTCGCCAGGAAGGTTGTGGTCCAGGCGCGCGTGGATCTGGGTGCGCACGAGGTCGGCGCGGGTGGTCGCGAGCGGGTCGAACGTCGCGTGCCAGGTCGCGTCCGGCAGCAGGAGCACGTTGTCGGGCGGGGCGGACGGCTGCGACCCCACGGGGGCGCCGACCTTCTGGAAGAGCGAGTCGGCCTTGGGCAGCTCGACGACGCCGTCGACGCGCACGCGGGCGGCCCGCATTCCGGCGCGGCCGATCGTGATCGTGTCGCCGGGCTTCACGTGCAGGTTGGCCGCCGTCTGCTGAGCCACGAGCACGCCCTGGGGCGTCCCGACCAGGTTGCGGATCTCGCCCGGGAACGTGGCCGCGTACGAGGCCGGGATGCCGAGCACGACGCCGGGGCCGGTGGTCTGCGTCGTTCCGCCGGTGGTGGCCTCGAGGCCGGTCGTGCTCGCGAAGCCGACGGGCAGCGCCGCCTGCACGCCGCTCGCGGCCTTGACCGCGGCGAGCAGGTCGGCGGGCTTGGAGCCAGCCTGACCCTCGACCTGCCAGTCGACGGGCACGCCCTGTGCGGCGCGCCGCGTCATGGTCGACTTCGACACCGAGAGGAACGCGCCGATGGACGCGAGGAGCGCGACCGAGGCGGCGACGCCGGCCGCGACCGCGAGCGTGCGGCCCGGGCGTCGACGGAGCAGGCCGCGCAGCCAGATCATGGCGGGCATCAGGCCGTCCCGACCGCGACCTGATCGCGGCTCTCGGTGAGGAGCCGACCGTCGGACATGCACCAGCGCGTGGGCAGGCGCTCGGCGATCTCGGGGTCGTGCGTGGAGATCACCAGCGCGGCTCCCAGGTGGTCGGCGGTGTCTACGAGCGCGTCGATGACGAGCGCGCCGGCCACGTGGTCGAGCTGCCCGGTCGGTTCGTCGGCGAGCAGCAGCTGGGGTGCGCCTACCAGCGCGCGGGCGACGGCGACGCGCTGCGCCTGCCCACCGGAGAGCTCTTCGGGCAACGCGTGCAGGAGACGTCCGAGGCCGAGCCGTTCGAGCGCCGCCTCGGCCTCCTGGAGCGAGACGGCCTCGCCGGCGCCGGCGAGCAGCGGGGGCAGGCAGACGTTCTCGAGCACGTCGAGCGACGGCATGAGGCTCGGGCCCTGGAAGACGATGGCCACCGGGCCGGGGCGCAGGGCGCCACGGTCACCGATCGCCGGCCAGGTGATGGTGCCGGCGGTCGGGAAGTCGAGGCCGGCGAGGAGGTGCAGCAGCGTCGACTTTCCCGAACCGGACGTGCCCGTGAGCGCGATCCGCGCGTTCTGCGGGACGCGGCACGACACGCCGTGGACGGCCACCACGGCTGCGGGCCCGGCACCGAACGTGCGGGCCACGGCCTCGCAGACGACGACTGGTTGCTGATCGTTGCTCACGTGACCTCGACTCCATCGTGCAGGGTGACGATCCGGTCGGCGGCGTAGGCCACCGTCGGGCTGTGCGTGACCACGACCACCGCCGTGCCGGCCTCGGCGCGCGCCCGGAGCAGCTCCAGCACCTCGCGCTCGGTCGCCGCGTCGAGCTCACCGGTCGGTTCGTCGGCGAGCAGGACCTCGGGTGCGTTGGCCAGCGCGACGGCCAGACCGGCACGCCCGAGCTCGCCGCCTGAGAGCTCGTCGGGGTGGGCGCGACGGCGGTGGTCGATGCCGAGGCTGGCGAGCAGCGGCACCACATCGGGCCGCTCGTGCTTGGGCACCAGGCGCTGCACAAGCCGCACGTTGTCCTGCACGCTCAGGTGACCGAGGAGGTTGTCGCTCTGGAACACCATGCCGATATGGCGGGCCCGCACGTCAGCCCGCTCGATCTCGGTGCGTCGGCTCATCCGCTCCCCCGCCACCCAGACCGATCCGCCGTCGGGATCGTCGAGGCCGGCCAGGCAGGCCAGCAGCGTCGACTTGCCGGCGCCGGACGGACCCATGACGGCCACGACCTCACCGGGCTCGACGGCGAGCGACACGCCGCGCAGGGCGAGCGTCTCCTCGTCGCCGGCGTGGAAGAAGCGGTACAGGTCGTCCGCCTGGATGGCAGCCATCAGCGCCACCCGAACGAGTCGGTGACCTTGCGCCAGGGATCGACGTTGTCGGCGCCCGTGGGCGAGGTGAGGGTAAGCACGACCTCGCGCCCGGCCCTCCAGTACACGTAGCGCTCGATCGACTGCTGGCGGGCCTTGCCCGTCACCGGATCAGGGGCGCTCACCCCGCTGTAGGTCGACTCGATGACCCTGCCGGCGGGGCGGGTGATGGAGCGGGTCGTTCCGGCCTTGTAGCCGGTGGTCGCCGCCGCGACCTTGGGCAGCTCGGTCTTCGTGACCGATGCGACCGTCGGGGCGGTCGCCAGCTTGCTGGTCTCCACCGCGATCGAGTTGAGCTTGTCGGTGAACAGCGTGACCGTGCCGTCCTTGCGGCTCCAGCCTTCGGGGTACTTGAAGGTGAAGCCGCCGGCGGCCGGGGTGAAGTCGTTGTAGTGGGCGTTGTCGGGGATGTCGCCGGTCGGGCTGGACTCGGGCGTCTTGCCGGTCGTGGTCGGGCTCGCCGACCCCGAGCCCGGGGTCGCGGAGGTCGCCGACCCGCCGGCCGTCGTCGCTGTCGTCCCGTTCGCTGACCCGCCCGTCGTGCTCTTCGATCCACATCCGGCGGCGATCGTTCCGGCCAAGAAAAGGCTGGTCACGACGAGTGCTGGTCGACGCACAGGGGCTCCAATCGGGTGGCGGCAGGGCGCGCCCTTCGGCAACGAGGGCACCCCCGAGGGTGCGCTCTCGCCGGTCAACCTGCGGTCATCTCTCGCCCGCTGGAAGGTCACGTCTGCCGTCGCTCACCTGACGGCGACGCTGGGCGTGACCCGGCCGGCGGACCACGCGGACGCGTGGTCCGCACGGTGCGGGCGGGCGAGTGGACTGCGGACCCAGCCCTGCGTCGGTTCGCGCGCGACCGTCCCCTTCGAGGTGCCCATGGACTACGAGCGGTTCGTCGACCTCGTGCGCCGCCAGGGTCCGGGCACGACCGATGCCGCCGAGCGGGCGGTGCGGGCGACGTTGCTGACGCTCGGCGAGCGCATCTCGCCGACCGAAGCGCGCGACCTCGCGGCCGAGCTGCCGGAGGAGGCCGCACCGTGGGTGTTCAGCGACCACGCAGTCGAGTCGTTCGACGTCGACGAGCTGGTCCGTCGCATCGCCGAGCGCGCGGGCACCGACCTGCCGACTGCCGAGCGCGACGCCCGCATCGTGTTCGGCGTCCTGCGCCGCGCCCTGAGCGCGCAGGAGGTCGACGATCTGCGAGCGCTGCTCCCGGCTGACATCCGCGTGCTGTTCGACGGCATCCACGTCCGATCGCTCGACGAGATCCTGCGGACGCTGACCGCGCGGACCGGGCTCGACCGGAACGCGGCGCGGCGGGCCATCGACGCCTTCCTCGAGACGCTGGCCGAGCGCTTGCCGGCCGGCGAGGTGGACGACCTCAGCAACCGGTTGCCGCTCGAGCTCCACCCGCCGCTCGAGCGCGGCCGCGCCCCCGTCAACGGCCGGGCGCCGCACCTGCCCGTCGAGGCCTTCGTCGCCCGGGTCGCGGCGCGTGAGGGCGTCACCGCCAACGACGCGGTGGCCCACGCTCGGGCCGCTCTCGCCGCCTTGCGCGAGGCCGTCGGTGAAGAGCTCTTCGACGTCGCCGCCGAGCTGCCGCCCGACTACAAGCGTGCGCTGCTGCCCGTGCCGCGCTGACGGGCGTGGGCCGGCGCGGTCACGTGACGGTGAACGTGCCGGACATGCCGCGCGTCTTGTGGTCGCTGATGCCGCACGAGTAGCGGTAGCGGCCCGTGGTGGACAGCGCGATGACGGCGTGCCCCGTGGCCCCGGGCCTGGTGGGGCCGATCTCGCCGAGCTTCGTGCCGTCGGGGCCGAACAGCTCCAGCTCGTGGTCCAGCGCGTCGTCGTTCTTCAGGGCGAACTGGACCCGCTCGCCTGCGCGCAGCGGACCCACGGTCCCCACGTAGCGGTAGCCCTTGGCTTCGAGCTGGACAGTGTGGTCGACGTGCGCGTCGCGCTGGGACCCGGCGTGGTCGCTGGAGCTGCATGCCGAGCTGGCAAGGAGACCGAGCACGAGCGCCCCGCCGCCGAGGAGAGAGGTGGTCTGCACGAGGGTCACCTTTGGCCGACGATGAGCTTGTTAAGCAACCTTAACAGTCGATCGCTAGCGCGCCACATCAGCGGCGGGGGGCCGAACCAACGTTCGAGCAACTCTCCGCCCCGACCCGCCGTCTCGGGCTCGGCCTGGGAGACTCGCGTGCCGGAAGGGAGGTCCCGGTGGCCAATGCGGTCGGCATCCTGGTCGTGCTCGCGCTCATCACGGCGCTGGTCGTGCGGCAGCTCACCGCGCCTTGGGCCCGGCAGGCCGTCGGCCGGTGGCAGCTGATCAAGCCGTGGCTGATCACGTGGGTCCTGTCCTCGCCGGCCACGTTCGTCTACCTGGCGGTCCTGATCGTCACCAGCTGGGTCGTCGACAGCTCCAACTCCCGGGTCGCCGAGAGCCTGCTGCTGAACCACAGCACGAACGTCACCCGTCTCCAGCACCAGCCGGTCAACGTGCTGGTCACGAGCGCCTTCTACGACGACGGGTCGACCACGATCGTCTGGGTGCTCGCGTTCGCCCTCGTGGTCGCCACCGTCGAGCGTTGGATCGGCAGCGCGCGCACCATCGCGGTGTTCTTCATGGGCCATGTCATCGCCACGCTGGTCGCCGCCATCGGCGTGTCGTTGGCCATCTCGCAGGGTCGGCTGCAGCACCTGCGCCATGTCGTCGACGTCGGCGTGAGCTACGGGTTCTACGCGCTGGCCGCAGTCGCCGCGTACCGGCTCCGCGGCTGGATGCGCTGGGCCTGGATCCTGCTCCTCGAAGGCCTGGTGGTCAGCAGCCTCTTCGACCAGGTGAGCTTCACCGAGGTCGGCCACATCGTCGCCGTGCAGGTCGGGCTGGTCTGCTGGCCGCTGACGCGCAGCCCGGACGCGCTCGCCCGCCGTGAGGAGCCGCTGTTGCGCCTGGCGCCGTGGCGCGTGCAGGCCGTCCGGTCGTTCGAGGCCTCGTTCCGCGGCGGCGGGCGCGAACGCAAGCTCGACCCAGCCCCGCCGGCCCCAACGGCCTCGGAGGCACCCCGTCGCCCCGCGGCGGCGCGCGAGGTCACCAGCCAGCCGAACGGTGCTCGCACCCGGCGCAGCAACCGCACCGTTCGCAGCTGACCCGTGCCGTCCGTGCCCGAAGGCTCACGCGGCGCCCGATCGAGCCGACGGGGACGGGGTGGACCTCCTGGCCTCGATCCGCAGCTTGCACACAGCGAATCGTTGCCCGAAGTTGACCGGAGCGGGCGGATGAAGATGCCCGGCGGTTCGTACGCTCCAACCATGGTCGCGCCAGACCCACGTTCGGATCCCGGCTTGGTGCTGATGGCGCGTCCGGAGGGCGGCGAAGCGGTCCCGACGGTGCCGGCGGCGCGCATGTCGGCCCTGCCGATCCTCGGCGCGGTGGTGCGGCGGTCGCTCCCCCACCTGCTCGAGGCCTCGGTCATCCCGAGCCTGCTCTTCTACGTCAGCATGGTCTTGATGAGCGTCGGCGTGGCCATGCTCGCCGCCATCTGCTGGTCGCTCGGCGCCGTGCTGCGGCGGGTGGTCCGGGGCAAGGCGATCCCGGCCGTCTTGCTGCTCGGCCTGGCCGGTCTCACCGTGAAGACCATGCTGGCTCTGCTCAGCGGCAACACCGCCCTGTACTTCCTCCAACCGATCGCCACGACCGTCGTCATCGCCGGCGTCTTCCTCGGCTCGCTGCTGATCGGTCGCCCGCTCGTCGCCCGCCTCGCCGGCGACTTCTGCCCGGTGGCGCCCGGGGTCCTCGCCCGCCCGGCGGTGGCCCAGCTGCTCGCCCGCCTCACGCTGCTCTGGGCCGGCGTCTACGTCGCCAGCGCGGTGATGACCACCACGCTGCTCGCAACGGTCCCACTGGCGACCTTTGTCGCCACGAAGACGCTCGTCAGCCTGATCATCACCGGGATCGGCGTCACGGTGACCGTCGCCTGCTCGCTGCGCACGGCCCGAGACGAGGGGCTGGTCTTCGGCCGGCTGCCGGTGCCCCTCGCGGCCCGCGCCACGGTCGACGGCACCCCGCTGCCCGTCGGCTGACGGCCGCCCGCTCGCACGGGCCGACCCACACGCCGCCGGCAACGTCGTCGGCGAGCACCGGGCGGGGCGCTCTAACGTGGCCCGGATGTCTCCGCTCCAATCGTCCGCCACGGGCGAGCGCGGTCCGGCCGCCGAGGCCGATCTCCAGCGCACGCTCGAATCGCACCGCGTCGAGCTCACCGGGTTCTGCTACCGCATGCTCGGTGCCGGCTCGGAGGCCGAGGACGCGGTGCAGGAGACGATCGTCCGGGCGTGGCGCGCCATCGACCGGTTCGAGGGCCGTTCCTCGCTGCGGTCGTGGCTCTACCGCATCGCCAACAACGTGTGCATCGACATGCTCCGCAGCCCGCAGCGCCGGGCCCGGCCGATGGAGATGGGCCCGGCGACCGCCGTGGTCGACGTCGTCCTCGGCGAGCCGACGCCCGAGCACGCGTTCGTGCAGCCGATCGCCGACCGGCGCGTGATCGCCACCGAGGGCGACCCGGCCGAGGTCGCCGCTGCCCGCGAGACCATCCGCCTCGCCTTCGTCGCAGCCTTGCAGCACCTGCCGGCGCGGCAACGGTCCGTGCTGATCCTCTGCGAGGTTCTGCGCTGGCAGGCGACCGAGGCGGCCGAGCTCCTCGACACGAGCGTGGCCTCGGTCAACAGCGCGCTGCAGCGGGCGCGGGCCACCATGGCGGCGAAGCAGGGCGAGGCGCTCGACCAAACGGTCGGCCCCGAGAACGAGGCCCTGCTCGAGCGCTACGTCGACGCCTTCGAGCGCTACGACATCCCGACCCTCGTGCAGCTGCTGCGTGAGGACGTGATCCTGTCGATGCCGCCGTTCGAGGTCTGGCTCCAGGGTCCGCAGGAGCTAGCGGACTGGTTCCTCGGCGAGGGCATCGTCTGCGAGGGCGGGCGGCTGCTGCCGGTCGAGGTCAACGGCACGGCCGGGTTCGGCAACTACCACCGCGTCGGCCCGGACCGGTGGGAGCCGTGGGCCATCCAGGTGATCGAGGTGGCCGGCGGCAAGATCACCGGCCACCACAACTTCCTCTCGCCCGAGCTGTTCGCCGAGTTTGGCCTGCCGCCGGCCATCGACGCGTAGGCGTCGAGCCCGCTCAGCCCCGGGGGCGGTCGCTCACGCCGGAGCCTTGGCCGGCTGGCCGCGCACGGCCGCGCCGAGCAGGTCGCGGAGCTGCACCCGCTGGTCGGACGAGAGGTGGCTGAACGGCGGCAGCGTGACCACGAGCCGGTCGAGGATCTGCTCGCGGGTGGCCAGGCCGCGCTCGTTGATCGTGATCAGCTTGACCCGCCGGTCGTGCGGGTCGGCCTGCCGGTCGATGAGGCCACGCTCCTCGAGCCGATCGATGATCGAGGTGATGTGGGAGGCGTCGAACCCCAGGCGTCGGGCGAGCGCGTTCATGGGCGTGGGCTCGTCGAGGCACATGAGCAGGTGGCCCGGCGACATCGGGAGGTCGCTGGCTTCGAGCGCCTCGTGGAAGGCGCCCTTCAACGAGTCCATGAGCGCGAAGAGCAGGTCGACGATCTCGCGGTCGACGTTGCCGTCGTCGCGATCACGCACCGGGGCCATCAGGCCCTCTGCAGCTGGGAAGCGGTCGTGCCACATTGTCGACTCGGTTTGTTCATCGAGTCAATGCTTGACTTTACCAATGATCGGTCTAGCGTGAGCACCTAGTCGATCTGCCTGGAGGCCGTGATGCTCGCCCGCCTTGCCCGGAGCTCATACCATCACCGCCGCCTCATGGTGCTCGGCTGGCTCGTCGCCCTCGTGCTGATGAGCATGGCGGCCGGCAGCGCCGGCACGGCCTGGTCGCAGAGCTTCCACCTCAGCGGCACGGACTCCCAGGCGGCGACCGACCTGCTGCACACCCGCTTCCCCTCGGAGGCCGGCAGCTCGTCCGACATCGTGTTCAAGGCCCCGGCCGGCCTCCAGGTGCCGAGCGTGAAGCAGCGCCTCGATCGGCTCTTCCTCGACGTTTCCAAGGTGCCCCAGGTCGGGCAGGTCGCCAGCCCCTACGCCGCGGCGGGCCGGCGCCAGGTCAGCGCCGACGGCCACATCGGCTACGCGCAGATCAAGTTCTCCGTCGATCGCCAGGCGGTGACCACGGCGACGAAGGACCGGCTCGTCCAGCTCGTCCACGACGCCAACGGCCCCGGCCTGCAGGTCGAGGGCGGCGGCGACGCATTCCGCGCCCGCGGGTCGCTCGGCAGCAGCGAGCTGATCGGCGTCCTCGCGGCGATCGTGATCTTGCTGGTCGCGTTCGGGTCGCTGCTCGCCATGGGCCTACCGATCCTCATCGCGCTGTTCGGCATCGGGGTCGGGTTCGCCGTCGTCCAGCTGCTCTCACACCTGACCTCGGTGCCCGACTTCGCCACCCAGCTCGCCGCGATGATCGGCCTCGGGGTCGGCATCGACTACGCGCTGTTCATCGTCACGCGCTATCGCCAGGGTCTGCACGACGGACTCGACCCCGAGGAGTCGGTCGTCCTCGCCATCGACACCGCCGGTCGCGCCGTGTTCTTCGCGGGCATCACCGTGGTCATCTCGCTGCTCGGCATGCTGCTGATCGGCATCACCTTCATCGGCGGACTGGGGGTCGGCGCCGCGGCGGTCGTGGCCGTCACGATGCTCGCGTCGCTGACCTTGCTGCCGGCCGTGCTCGGGTTCGTCGGCCACACCATCGACAAGCTCCGGCTTCCCGGCGCCGGCCGTGCCCGCGATCCGCGCACGACCGTGGGCTACCGATGGGCGCAGTTGCTGCAACGCCGGCCGTGGCCATTCCTGGTCCTCGGGCTGGTGGCCATGCTCGCCCTCGCCGCGCCGGTCTTCTCCATCCGGCTCGGTTCCTCCGACGAGAGCAACACGCCCACGACCAAGACCACGCGCCGGGCGTACGACCTGAAGGCGGAAGGGTTCGGCGCCGGCGCCAGCGGCCCCCTGCTCCTCGCGGCCCAGACGAGCGGCCCGAAGGACCTGGCCGTCCTCGCCCGCCTGACCGCGCAGGTCAAGGCCACGCCGGGCGTCGCGTTCGTCTCGCCACCGGTCGCCAACGCGCACGCTGACGCCGCGATCATCCAGGTGGTGCCGACGACGTCGTCGCAGGACCAGGCCACGGTCGACCTCATCAAGCGGCTGCGCAACGACGTGATCCCCCGGGCCACGACGGGCACCGACGTCAAGGTGCACGTCGGTGGGGTCACGGCGTCGTTCGACGACATCGCCACGAAGCTCCAGACCCGACTGCCGCTGTTCATCGGCGTGGTGCTGGCGCTGAGCTTCCTGCTCCTGCTCGCGGTCTTCCGGTCGATCGTCGTGCCGCTGAAGGCCGTCGTGATGAACCTGTTGTCGATCGGGGCCGCCTATGGAGCGATGGTCGCCGTGTTCCAGTGGGGATGGGGCAAGAACATCATCGGCGTCGGCAAGGTCGGCCCGATCGAGAGCTTCCTGCCGATGATGTTGTTCGCCATCCTCTTCGGCCTCTCCATGGACTACGAGGTGTTCCTCCTCAGCCGCATGAAAGAGGAGTACGACAACAACGGCAATGACAACCGCGAGGCCGTCGCCCATGGCCTGGCGGCGACGGCCCGGGTCATCACCGCGGCTGCGGCGATCATGGTGTGCGTCTTCGGCAGCTTCGTGTTCGGCGACGAGCGGGTCATCAAGGAGTTCGGCCTCGGGCTCGCGGTCGCCGTGTTCATCGACGCGACCGTGGTCCGCATGATCCTGGTGCCCTCGGCCATGGAGCTGCTGGGCGACGCCAACTGGTGGTTCCCCCGCTGGCTCGGGTGGCTCCCGAACATCCACATCGAGGGCAAGGCCCCGGCGTACGTCCCCGACGACCTCGCCGACGAGGTCTCGGAGCCGGTCGGCGCCGGCCGGTCGTAGCGCCGCCGGCTCGCCCCGCGATCAGACGCCGAGGCAGGCGCTGACGCCGACGAGGTCGAGCAGCTCCTGCAACACCGCGTCAACCTCGCGCAGGGCGAGGAACCACCCGAGCCGGGCCGCGGCAAGCCGCATGCGGAGCAGGCG
Organism: Acidimicrobiales bacterium; assembly: GCA_025463985.1. GTDB lineage: Bacteria > Actinomycetota > Acidimicrobiia > Acidimicrobiales > Iamiaceae > JAODBM01. Next base: position 13,785 of record JAODBM010000018.1, on the reverse strand, counting down.
ATCGACCAGCGCGAGGTCACAGCGGGTCGCCCGACCGACCGCGCCGAGCGGGACCTCCCGCCCGTCGACCACGAGGACGACGACCGCTCGCGGCACCTCCTCGACACCCGGCATCACCCAGCAGACGGACGCGTCCCACCAAACTCACCGCCCGCCCGCCCGCCCCGCCCGCCCGCCCCGCCTCGCCTCGCGGCCTGCGCCTGGTGGTCAGCTCGTGAGGTGCTGGTCGAACCAGGCGAGCGTGCGCTGCCACGCGTCCTGGGCGCTGGCCGGCTCGTAGTCCTTGCGGCGGTCGCAGTGGAAGCCGTGGCCGGCGTCGGGGTAGCGCACCACCTCGGTCGGCTGACCTGACGAGGCCGCCGCCGCCCGCAGCCGCTCGACGTCGTCGACCGGGATGCCACCGTCGAGGTCGCCGTACAGGCCGAGCCACGGCGCCCGCAGCTGCGACGCCTCCTCGATCAGCGGAGCGAACCCGAACCGCCCCTCGGCCAGGCCGCCGCCGTAGAAGGTGACGGCGGCGCCGACGTCGCGGTGCGCCGCGGTCGCCAGGGCCACGGTGCCACCCATGCAGAACCCGACCACCCCGATGTGGTCGCGCTCGATGCCGGCCGCCTCGAGGTGCGCGAGCGCAGCATCGACGTCCTCGAACACGTGGTCGGCGGTGAGCGCCGCCATGTGCGGCATGACCTGCGCGAAGTCCTCGTAGCCCAACGACGGGTCGCCCGATCGGTGGAACAGGTGCGGCGCGACGGCGAGCCAGCCTTCGTCGGCGAACCGCTGCGTCACGTCCTCGATGTGCTCGTTGACCCCGAACGCCTCTTGGACGACGACGATCCCGCCTTTGGGTTCGCCGACGGGCTCGTGGATCGAGAGGGGGGTGTGCTCAGCCAAGAGGGGCTCCTTCATCGGTGACGCGGGGACGGGAGGCGCAGCCCGCCGGTCTACTGGATCGGCGCGGCGAGGGTCACGCCAGCGAGCCGCGCACGCCCCCGAGCGGCGGGCGCCTCAGGTGGCAAAGGACTCGCCGACCAGCTCCTCGGACCGGGTCCACAGCGCCCGGGCATGGTCGCCGTCGAGGGCATAGGCGTAGACGCCGGCCGGGCTGGATGGGTCATCGGTCGGCGCGGCGACGCCGCAGTCCTCGCAATAGCGACCGCCGACGGCCTCCGCGTCGGCGACGAAACCGGCCCAGACGCTCGTCGCGGCACCGGCGGGGATCGATTTTCGGGGCGGGTTCCGCCCCGCTCGCGCGGCCTGCAATGACGCGAGCGTCTCGGGCGTGACGTGCCGGATCAGCTCGGTGCGGATCGTTCCCGGGTGCACGGCGCAGGCCCGCTGGCCTGCGGCGCGTCCACGCCGGTCGAGCTCGACGGCGAACAGGATGTTGGCGGTCTTCGAGCGGCCATACGCCAGCCACGGGTCGTATGGGGTCTGCTCGAAATTGATGTCGTCGAGCACGACGTCGCTGAAGCGGTGACCCGCTGACGACAGGTTGACGATGCGGGTGGATGCGCCGGTGAGGAGTGGTCGCAGGCGGTTCACCAAGAGGAAATGGCCGAGGTGGTTGGTGCCGAACTGCGTCTCGAACCCGTCGACGGTGCGACCTTCGGGACAGGCCATCACACCCGCGTTGGCGATGATCACGTCGAGCCGATCGTGCTCGGCAAGGACGCCGTCGGTGAACGTGCGGACCGACGCCAACGAGGCGAGATCGAGCTCACGCAGCTCGACCATGGCGCCGGTGGTCTCTGCCGCGACCCGCACGACCTCGGCCGCTCGCTCGCCCTTGGCCAGATCGCGCACGCCGAGCACGAGGTTCCCGCCGTGCGCGGCGACCGATCGAGCCGTCTCCTGCCCCAACCCCGCGGACGCACCGGTGACCAGCACCCAACGCCCCGAAAGGTCGATTCCCTGCAGCACGTCGTCGGTCGTCGATGCTCCCCCAAAGTTCATGGTCACAGCATGCCGCCCCAGGACGACCCCCCGGCGTGCGAACATATGTTCGTGCACGAGGAGGCGACGATCATGCATGCGGACCTCGACTCGTTCTTCGCGTCCGTGGAGCAGCGTGACGACCCGAGCCTCCGCGGACGACCGATGGCCGTCGGCGGCGGCGTGATCCTGGCTGCCAGCTACGAGGCGAAGGCGTTCGGCGTGCGGACCGCGATGGGCGTCGGACGCGCCCGCCTCGCGTGCCCCGGATTGATCGTCGTGCCGCCGCGCTTCCATGCCTATTCCGAGGCCAGCCGAGCGGTGTTCGCGTTGTTCGAAGACACCACGCCATTGGTCGAAGGCATCTCGATCGATGAAGCCTTTCTGGAGGTGGGCGGGCTGCGGCGTCTGGCCGGTCGACCCGTCGAGATCGCGGCGCGCCTTCGGGCGCGGGTGCGCGACGAGGTCGGGCTCGCGATAACGGTTGGCATCGCATCCACGAAGTTCCTCGCGAAGGTGGCCAGCGCCGTGGCGAAGCCCGACGGGTTGCTCCTCGTGCCCGCCGGCACCGAGCTGGCCTTTCTGCATCCGCTGCCGATCGAGCGCCTGTGGGGCGTCGGCCCGGCAACGTCGGAGCGGCTGCGCAGCCGCGGCATCCTCACGGTCGGCGAGCTGGCCGCGGTGCCGGGCAACGCGCTCGCGTCGATGCTGGGCCGGGGAGCCGCTCACCACCTCAACGCGCTGGCCCACGCACGCGACCCGCGGCGGGTCGAGACCGGCCGGCGACGCCGATCGATCGGAGCGCAGCGTGCACTCGGGTCGCGCCCGCATACGCCCGCCGAGATCGACACGTCGCTCGTGGCATTGGTCGACCGCGTCACCAGCCGCATGCGCAAGGCGGAGCGGGTCGGGCGCACCGTCATGCTGCGGCTGCGGCTCGGCGACTTCAGTCGGCTCACGCGCTCCCATTCTGTGGCCGAGGCCACGGCGCACACGCCGACCATCCTCATGGCGGCGCGCGCCCTGCTCGAGTCGTCAGGACCGTTGATCGCCGAGCGGGGCCTGACGCTCGTCGGCATCTCGGTCGGCAACCTCGTCGACGAACGCGCCGTCCAGCTCTCGCTCCCGTTCGACGCCGGTTCCAGCGGTGCGCTCGACGCCGCCGTCGACGACATCCGCACCCGCTTCGGCACCGGGTCGGTCACGCGCGCCGTCCTGCTGCACCACTCCCCCAGCCTCGAGATGCCCCTGCTGCCGGACTGACGCCTCCGCGCCCAAATATGCCTTGACAGATATATAACCAATAAAGCACATTAGGCGGGTGCCGACCACGACGCTGCAGGCCCTCGGCGAGCCCACCCGGCTCGCCATCCTCGACCTCCTGCGGGACGGCGAGCGGCCCGTGGGCGACCTGGTCGATCGGTTGCACCTCAGCCAGCCGGCGATCTCCAAGCACCTGCGGGTGCTGCGCGACGCCGGCATCGTCGAGGTGCGCCCGGACGCGCAGCGGCGCTTGTACCGCATCCGGCCAGAACCGCTGGCCGAGCTCGACGCCTGGCTGGCGCCCTATCGCCAGCTGTGGAGCGAGCATCTCGACCGGCTCGAGGATCACCTCGACCAGAGGAGGAAGTCATGACCGAAGGAACGCTGCTCGAGGGCGGCACCCGCCCGGGAATCCGCCTGGAGCGCCATCTGCCCGACCCGCCCCACGTCGTCTGGGACGCGATCACCGATCGCGAGCAGCTGCAGGCGTGGTTTCCGACCGACGTCGACGTCGAAGACGGCGCATGGCGGGCCGGCGCCAAGATCACGTTCCGCTTCGCGCCCCCATCCGACATGACCCTCTTCGGCGAGGTGCGCGAGGTGGAGCGGCCCTCGCTCCTGGTCTTCACCTGGGGCGAGGAGACGCTGCGCTTCGAGCTGCACCCGGATGGCTCGGGCACCCGGCTGGTGCTCGTCGACCAGCTGCCCGCGGCCCACGCCGCGCGCAACGCGGCCGGCTGGGACGTGTGCCTCGATCGGCTCACGGGCGTCGACCCCGGCCCGGATGGCTGGCAGCGCGGCTTCGAGCGCTACTCGGCCGCGTTCGAGCCCACGCTCGGCCCGCAGGACGGCCCGCCCGAGGGCCACTAGGAGCCGACGGGCGACTATGGCTGGCGGACGTCAGCCATAGGCGCCCACGACAGACGCTCCCATGGCCACGGGCGGGACGTCGCAGCGATGGCCGATATCGGCGACGAAGGCACCACGGTTGCCTTCATCGCACGTCCTCTCGTTCGCCCTGGCCCAACACCATCAGCGAGGAAGGTTGGCAAACTGTCGAGGTGATCACTGGAACGCACAGCATCGTCTACGCCGAGGATCCCGACGGCACACGAGCCTTCTTCAGCGATGTGCTCGGCTGGCCCAGCGGCGATGCCGGCGGCGGCTGGCTGATCTTCCGCTCGCCACCGTCCGAGGTCGCCATACACGGTGCCGACCCCGAAGAATCCGGCCGCCACGAGCTGTCGTTCACCTGCGACGACCTCGACGCCACGATGGCCGATCTGGCCGCCAAAGGCGTCACCTTCGCCGGCGAGATCGGCGAGCAGCGCTGGGGCCGCACCATCTCGATGGTGGTCCCCGGCGGTAGCCAGATCCTGCTGTATGAGCCCCGCCACCCGACGACCTTCGACCTCGACGGCTGACGTCATCGAGCGGCTGGCCCGCCATCGATAGCGCGCTCATCGCACGAGCGTCTTCGCGGAAGTGCTTCGGCAGCGACGGCTCATCTTCGGGCGACGAGTCCGTCAGCCGATGGGCTGGGCAAGCGCGACGAGGATCCCCTCGGGGCCTCGGACGTACGCCATCCGCCACGAGCCCTCGTACTCGCCTATTCCGCCCACCAACCCGTATCCGGCGGACGTCGCTCGGTCGACGGCGGCGTCCAGGTCATCAACCTCGAAAGCGACGCTGCGCAAGCCGACCTCGTTGGCCATAGCGGCCGGTGAGCCCGGCACGCAGCTCGGCCGGACGAAGCTCGAGAGCTCGACGCCTGTCCCGTCGTCCGGAGGTCGAAGCATCACGATCTCGGTCTTTGATCCAGGGATGCCGGTGACGGTGTCGATGAACTGGCCCTCCACGAACGTCCTGCCCTCGATCTCCAGCCCCAACGCGACGAAGAACTGCGTCGCGGCATCAAGGTCGGTGACCGTGATGCCGACGTGGTCGAATCGGCGTACGTGTGACATGTCGCTTCCTCCGTGCTTGTGACCCCGGCCTTGTCTCCGCCGTCACCAGTAGGTTGCGACCGGTCGGACCTCGATCGCACCGCCGTGGCGTGCTGCGGGAATGCGCGACGCAAGCTCGATGGCGGCATCGAGATCGTCAGCCTCGAAGACGACGTAGCCGCCGGCAGTCTCGTTCAGGTACGGGCCCTTCCGCGTGACGGTCTTGCCGTCCTGGACCTGCACGGTCGTGGCGTCCTGCGGCAGGCCGAGCGAGAGGCCCGGCGAAACCCCCGGCGTCGTGTTCACGGCTCCATAGTCCCGATAGATCGCCTTCTGCTCGTCCTCGCTCAACCTCGCCCAGGCGTCGGGGTCGGTCGGCAACGGGGTCGTCCCCTGGTAGATCAACAGCACGAACTGCATCGCTTCCTCCATCGGTCTCATCTCCAACCACACATGACGGATGGGGCCACGCCGATGTGACGACGTCAGCCCTCGAGGACCACGACCTCGAGCGCCTCGAGACGCTCGGGCTCGCCGATGGCGTCGATCTGGACGATGCGATCGTTCACGATCGTGAACTGGATCGCGCCCCGCACAGCCCCGCCTGGCACCCATGCGAGACCGGCGACTCCGTCGACCAGCGCGAGACGGGCAAACCGAGCACCGCCGCGGATGAACGACGCGACCGCGTTCGCCCCATGGGCCTCGGGACAGCTCCCCATGCGCGCGGCCGCCGCGTCGGATCGGAACACCACATCCGGGTCGAGCGCCGCGAGCAGCGCGTCAAAGTCGTCGCCGCGTGCCGCGGCGAGGAACGCCTCGACCAGCTCGCGTTGGCGACGGAGATCGACGTCGGCGCCGGTGGAGCTGCCGCCCTGGACCCGACGCCGCGCCCGGCTGGCCAGCTGACGGGCGGCGTCCGGCGACCGCCCGACGATGACACCGATCTCGTCGTAGGGCACCGCGAACACGTCGTGCAGGACGAACGCCACCCGCTCAGCCGGAGCGAGCAGGTCGAGGACGACGAGCAACGCCGCCCCCACCGACTCGGCCAGCACGGCCTCATCCTCAGGACCAGGCGGACCGGTGCCGCGGCGCGCATCATGGCGCTCGACATCCGTGGGCTCCTCCGGCCTCGCTCGCCGGGCGCGGAGGCGATCGAGGCAGATGCGAGCGACGATCGTGGTCAGCCACCCGCCCAGGTTCTGAACCAGGGCAGCGTCCGCCCGCCCGACGCGGAGCCACGCGTCCTGGACGACGTCGTCGGCCTCCTGGGGTGAGCCGAGCATGCGGTACGCCAGCGCCCGCAGGCGCCGACGGTTCGCCTCGAACTGCACGCTCAGCCCGTCACGCTCGTCCATCATCAATGTCTACTGACGCATCGGACGCCCCGGACGTGACCAGATCCGAGCGACGACGACCGCAGTGGCCGCAGACGACGCCGATATGCCTGATGACCCGGAGTTCCGGGCCGCGCTCGTCGGCTATCTCGAGTGGGGGACCCGTCTGGCGTTCGGGAACTCGCAGAGCGTGCCGATGTGGTCGAGCACGCACCAGTGCCGCGGTGGGGTTGGGGCGAGGCCCCGCCGTATCAGCCATAGTCGGCACGGGCCAGCGTGACCCATGTTGTTGGCGCCCCCGGCAGGACTCGAACCTGCGACCAACCGCTTAGAAGGCGGGCGCTCTGTCCATCTGAGCTACGGGGGCGAGAGGCCGGAGCCCGAGTCCAGCAGGTTCGATCCTAGGGCGACGAGCACGCGCCGACCTGGTGGCAGACCGATGGTCGGCGGCGGGGCGCTCGGTCCCGGCCTCAGGGAAAGCGGGCCCCGTAGGGGTCGCTGCCGAGGATCAGCTCGGCCATCGGCGCCGTGACCGGTGGGGTGCCGACCTGGGCGCGCCACGAGTCGAAGAAGGACTTGGACGGGATGGTGCGCATCATGCCGATGGAGATGAGGAGCACGTCGGTCACGGGAGCAATGTGGTGCTGGCCCTCGAGCGCCTCCGAGAAGCCCACCATCATCGAGCCTCGCTTGAGACCATGATGTTGGAGCTGGTCGACCCAGTACGTGAGCCCCGCCGCTTCGGCTTGGCGGTCGAGCACGTTGACGTAGACGAGCTTCACGAAGCTCGAGTCGTTGAGCGGGCCGTACTTGTTGACGAACTCGGGCGACTGGGCGAAGAACTGGGCGATGTCGTCGAGCGACTTGCCGGACTGGTAGAGGCCGACCCAGTGCTGGTAGCCGCCCAGGTCGGGACGCCGCAGGAAGAAGGCCCAGTACAACCGCAAGACGGGTCCCCGCTTGGCCTCCCACGCGCTCCCATGTGCCTTGGCCACGATGTAGCGGCTCGGCGAAAGCTCGCCGTTGCGGATCTGTGCCATGCCCTCCGTCAGCTCGGTCGCGCTGGGCGCACGGCCGACGAAGTCCTTGTACTGCTGGCTCACGAAGCTCGCGATGTCAAGGAACGGGCCGATGAGCACCTGCGTGTCGGTGACGAAGGCGTCCCAGTTCGCGTTCGTGTCGTTGCGGACGAGCGAGTGGGACAGCGAGTCGTAGGCGAAGCGCCTCCCTGTCTGGTCCACCGACAGCGTGATCGAGAACGCGTTGCCGGCCGCGCCGGCCGGGTCGGCGGTGATCAGCGCGGTGCGCGAAGTCGAGAGGTCGCGGCGGTAGACGTTGGGGGCGGTGCCGTTGCCGGGCGAGCCGGTGACGTCCTTGTCCTTCGACGTCCACGCCACGACGTTCCCGTCGCGGCTGATCCCCGTCCCGAGGTACGAGCCGCTCGCGATCTGGCCGCCGAAGGCGTTGAGGCTGACCCGCTGGATGCCGCCGGTCGACCGCGTCCACACGAACGTGTCGTCGTTCTTGTTGGTGTCGTTCGCGACGAGCTTCGTGGCCTGGGAGGCGAAGGCGATCTGGGTGCCGTCGCCGTTGATCGACGGGGCGAACGAGTGGCCGTCGCCCGCGTGCAGCGTGGTACGGCTCACGAGGGTGGTCTGCAGCCCGCCGAGCGAGCGCAGGAACACGTCGTTGTAGCCGTTGAGGTCGCCCACCACGAGGTTGGTGGCGCTCGAGACGAACGTGACCCAGCCGCCGTCGCCGCTGATCTGTGGCAGCAGGCTCAGGGCGTTGCCCCCGACCGACGCGGTGGACACGCTGGCCCGCGTCGTCACGTCGGAGAGCCAGTTGCGCACGAACACGTCGGTCACGTTGTTGCCGTCGCCGCTGACGAGGTTCTCGGCCGCCGAGTCGAACGCGACCTTGTCGCCGATGCCGTCGATCGAGGCGTCCTGGCTGTCGCCGTTCGCGTTGTCGCCGTTCTTCCCGACGCTGATCAGGCGGGTGATGCCCGACTGCATGTCGCGCAGGAAGACGTCCCGGTGGTTGTTCGTGTCGGTCTGGATGAGGTTCGTGGCGGTCGAGTCGAACGCGATCCAGCGTCCGTCGTCGCTCACGGAGGGGCCGTTCGACGGGCCGTTGGGCACCTGGCCGGAGCCGACGGCCACCGACACGAGCTCGACCGCTCCGGTCAGCTGGTCGCGCCGGAAGATCTGCTGGAACGGTCCGGCGGCCTTGTAGGCCGAGGGGTTCACCATCCCGAAGACCACGTAGCGGCCGTCGGGGGTGATGCGGGGCGCGTAGCCCGACGCCGACTGCGCGCCCGAGGTCGCCACCGAGACGCGGGAGGTCACCTGGTAGGTGGGCTTGGGGGCGGTGGCCCCAGCCGGGAGCGGGACGAGGGCGGTTACTCCGAACAGGACGCTGAGCGCCATGGTGAGGGACGCGACGCGGTGGCGGAGCAGGGACATGTCCGGAAGGTACGGCCGCCCCGCGGCGGTGGCGTGAGTAGGCCGTACCCAATCCGCGCCTGGCCTGGCGACCTCGGTCGTCCTGCTGGCGGCAACGGTCAGTCGCCGTGGTCCTGCACGTCGAGGCGGCGGGCGGCGAAGAGCCGCGCCAGGAGCAGGAGCGCGAGCCCGTAGACCACGGTCTGGGCCAGCGGCACGAGCACCAACCCGTGGTGGCTGGCCGCCGAGTCGATCAGCTGCCGGGGTCCGTAGAACGGCAGCACCTTGGCGATGATCGCGGTTGGCTCGACCGACAGCTGGAGGCCGACCACGCCGATCATCACGAGCGTGCCCTCCAGCTCGCGGGTGAGCGCGGTGCCGACCGCGAGGCCGAAGGGCACCGACTGCAGCGCCACCACGCCGACCGCCAGGCCCAGGACCCAGGGCCGAGCCGGATGCGAGAACAGCGTCATCAGCACGCTGAAGCCGGCGGCGATGATGAGCCCGAGCGGTCCGAGGAACAGCACGCGGCCGAGGAGCAGCTCGATCGGGCGGTAGCCGCCGAGCACGAGGCGCTGATCGACCTCGTGCGACGAGAGGACCGAGAAGAGCGTGGCGCCTGACACCGCGAACGCCATACCGATGCCGCCCGCGGCGAGCGACGCCGTGCCGCGACGGTTCGAGGCCAAGTAGAAGGTGAGCGGGAGGGCGACCAGCAGGCCGAGGGCGGCGTGCCGCCTGGTCAGGTCGCGGCCATGCATCTCGGCCATCATCAGGACGCGCCGGAACGCGTTCATCGGCCGGCCGGCCCGGTGCGGTCGCCGCTCGCCGCGCCACCCGCGTTGCGCGGCAGCCGGTTGCCGTGCACCCGAGACGGGTGCGCCGGGAGCTCGACGACGCGGTCGGCGCGGTCGAGCTCGGCCAGCATGTGGGTCACGACCACGACGGCCTTGCCCTCGTCGCGCCAGCGGTGGCAGTGGTCCCAGAAGTTGAGGTAGGTGCCCCGGTCGAAGCCCTGGTAGGGCTCGTCGAGGAGAAGCACCGACGGATCCGCGAGCAGGGCGAGGGCGAGGTTGAGCTTCTGGCGGGTGCCCCCCGACAGGTCGCGGGTGACGGCGCGCTCGAGGGTGGGATAGCCGAACTCGGCGAGGATCGCCGTCCCCCGCTGGAGCGCCTCGGCCCGCCCGATGCCTGCGCCCCGGCCAAACATCACGAGGTGGTCGTCGGCCGTCAGCAGCTCGAACAGGCCCGGCGCCTGCGGGCAGTACCCGAGGCGGCCGTGGACGCGCACCTCGCCCGCGTCGGGCCGGATGACGCCCGCGCAGATGCGCAAGAGCGTGGTCTTGCCGGCGCCGTTCTCCCCCGTGAGGGCGACGATCTCACCGGCGTCGACCTGGAGGTCCACGTTCTCGAGGATCGTCGAGGCCCCGAACTGCTTGCAGATGCCCGAGACCGCCAACGGGCGGTCAGCAGCCGTGGCCATGACTTCGCATTCGTCGCATGTGACCGCCGATCATGCCCGCTGCGTCCGGCCCCAACCACCGCGGGCCCGACCTACGATGCCCGCGCCAGACCACGACTCGGGGACGGAGGCCAGATCATGGACGCGATCGTCGCCGCGCTCGCCGACCAGCACGCCGAGCTGGCGGCGCTGCTCGACGGGCTCGACCCGGCCGACTGGGACCGACCGACGCCGTGCGAGGGCTGGGTGGTCAGCGACGTGATCATCCACCTGGCCCAGACCGACGAGATGGCCGTCGGCAGCGCCACCGGTCGCTACGCCGAGGTGGTCGCCGCGCTCACCGAGGGCCTCGCCATGGCCTCGTCGGTGGACGAAGGGGTCGACATGATGGTCGACCACGAGCGCGGCGTGCCGGTCGCTGAGCTGCGGGACCGCTGGGCGGCTGCCGCGGCGCAGCTGGTCGCCGCGCTTCGAACCCTCGACCCGAGCACCCGGGTCCCGTGGGTGGTCGGCGACCTGTCGGCCCGCACGATGGCCGCGACCCGGCTGGCGGAGAGCTGGATCCACAGCGGTGACGTCGCCACCGCGCTCGGCCTCGCGCTCGCGCCGACGGACCGGCTCGAGCCGATCGCGCGCCTTGCCTGGCGCACGTTGCCGTATGCGTTCGCCATCGCCGGTCGCGAGCTGTCGGGACCGGTGGCGTTCGAGCTGGAGGGGCCAAGTGGCACGCCCTGGAGCTTCGTGCCCAACGCCCCGCCGGTGACCACCATCAGTGGCGACGCCGCCGAGCTCTGCGCGGTCGCGGCCCGCCGGCGGGACCCCAAGGACACGTCGCTCGGCGGCGCTGGCCCGGATGTGGAGGCCGTCCTCGCGCTCGTCCGCACCTACGCCTGAGTGGCCGCCCGCCCTCCTCGCAACCGCGCCGTGTGACCGGCCCCGTGGCTGGTGTGGCGGATGTTGCTACTGTTGCTGATCGTCACCCTTCTGGTGAGGCGGCTGCGTCGGTGTGTTACGGTTTCGTGACGGTCGACCGCACCGCATTGGGGGGTGCGTAGCTCTGGGAGGGCCCTCGCCTTGCGACGTTCGGTGGCGTTTCTGATCACGGCCGCGCTGGCGACGGTCGGTCTCCTCAGCCCCCAGCTCGCCGACGCCGCCCGCAGTGGCAACCCGCAAGCCGAGCTCGAGCAGGTGCGGGCGCAGCAGGCCCAGACCGCAGCCGACCTGAACACCTCGAAGGCCTCCCTTGCCGACGTCGACCGTGCGCTCCAGGCCCTCGACGCCAACGTGCGCACGCAGCAACAGCTCCTGGGCGAAGCCCAGCAAGCCGAGGCCGACGCCACCCGGCAAGCCGACGATGCCGACGCGGCGGTGCGCCGCATCACCGACGAGCGCGTCCTCCTGCGCAAGCTCGTCGCCAACCGAGCGGTCAGCGCGTTCGTCAACCCGCCGGCCGACGACCTGCTCTCGATGCTCCAGACGAAGAACATCACCGAGGCCAACGACCGCAAGCTGTTCATCGAGCTGCGGGCGCAGAGCGACGCCGACCTGACCGACCGGCTTCGCGGGCTCAACCGGGACCTCGACTTCGAGCGGGCCCGCGCCGTGGCCGCCAAGGCCGAGGCCATGCGCAAGCGCACCGAGCAGCGCGACCGCACCCGCAAGGTCGAGCGAGCGAAGGCCGACAAGAAGCGCGTCGCCGACGGCATCCAGCGCCGCATCAACGCCAACGTCACGCGCGCGATCACCCTGGCCAAGACCGACAAGGCGCTGTCCACCCAGATCGCGTTGGAACAGGCGGCGCTCGCGGCGCGGCTGGCAGCCGAGCGCGCCGCGGCCCAGGCGGCGGCCCAAGCCGCGCAACAGGCGGCCAGCGCGGCAACCGGGACCAGCAGCGGCGGGTCGGGCCCGCTCCCGCCGGTCTCGTCGTCGGGCGGCGCCGGCAACCTCACGACCGTGGGGGGCATCACGGTGTCATCGCAGATCGCCGGGCAGCTCGGCGCGCTCCTCAACGCGGCCCGCGCCGGCGGGCTCGTGCTCACCGGCAGCGGCTACCGCGACCCCGCCCAGCAGATCGAGCTGCGCAAGCAGCACTGCGGCACGAGCTACTACGCGATCTATCAGATGCCGTCCGGCTCCTGTTCCCCGCCAACGGCGATTCCGGGAACGTCGATGCACGAGGTGGGCCTGGCCATCGACTTCGACAGCTGCAGCTCGCACGGCACCGCCTGCTGGCAATGGCTGTCGCAGAACGCGGCCCGCTTCGGCTTCTACAACCTGCCGAGCGAGCCGTGGCACTGGAGCATCAACGGGAACTGACCGGGTGACGAGCGACCCGAGGATCATCGACGCGGCGACCGTCGTCGTGGCCCGCGACAGCGCAGAGGGCCTCGAGGTGCTCCTCCTGCGACGCCACGCCGGGCTCACCAGCCACGGCGGCCTCTGGGCCTTCCCCGGAGGAGCCGTCGATCCCGGCGATCGCGTCCCGGACGCCGACGACCTCGCGTCAGCCCGCCGTGCCGCGGCCCGCGAGACGCACGAGGAGGTCGGGTTGAAGCTCGACCCCGCCGCACTCGTGCCGCTCTCGCACTGGACGTCGCCCGACGGCGGCCCCCGCATCTACCGGACGTGGTTCCTCGTCGGCGTGCCCGACCCCGACGCCGAGCTGTCGCCCGCCGCCGACGAGGTCACGGCGACCGCCTGGTACTCCCCCGCCGCCGCCGTGCAAGCCCACGCCCGCGGCGACCTCCAACTCCCCGTTCCTCAGTTCGTGACGCTCGACCACATCGGCCAGCACGCGTCAGTTGACGCCTTGCTCGCCGCGCTGCGTGGGCAATCCCCACACCGCTTCAACGGGCGCCGAAGCGATGTCGCAGGTGGGATCTGCTGGCGCTACGAGGGCGACGAAGCGTGGGACCACGGTGATCTCACCCGTCCTGGCCGCCGCCGCCGCATGTGGGCCGTCGAGCCTGGCTGGCGCTTCGAGGAGACCTGAGCGGCCGCCTATGGCGTTCGAGCCCGAGGGACGGTCGCGCTAGGGTGAGCGCTCCTTGCTGGCCGTAGCTCAGCTGGTCAGAGCGCCGCGTTGTGGTCGCGGATGTCGGGGGTTCGAATCCCCTCGGTCAGCCCATCCGGACGGCCGGCCACCCCTCCGGGTGGCCGGCGTCTCCGTTGCGGTACCTCTCGGAGGAACCGCCGATCCGCCTTCTGAGCGACGCGACTCATCTACTAGGGTGCCGGGGCGCCTCTAGCTCAATGGCAGAGCAACGGACTCTTAATCCGCAGGTTCCGGGTTCGAATCCCGGGGGGCGCACTCTTCCGGGCCCAGGTCAGCGATGGTACGTGTGCCCGGTTGCCTGCGGCGGCAAACGGGGGATCCCACCGTTGTCCCACGCCAA
>JAODBM010000014.1 GCA_025463985.1 Acidimicrobiales bacterium | reverse complement strand
TCGGCCTCGACGTGCGTGGCCGCGAGGTCGCCGTGCGCGGGTGGGTCGAGGGCTCGGGGCGCGATCTGCTGGACGTCGCGCGGGAGATGGACGACGCGGCGTTCGCGTCGGTCATCGTCACCCAGATCAACGTCGACGGCGCCGGCACCGGCCCCGACATCGAGACCTATGCCACGTTGCTCGAGCAGGTGGAGGCCGAGATCGTGGCGTCGGGTGGGGTCGGCTCGGTCGAGCACCTGCGCCAGCTCGCCGCGCTCGACGTCGACGGCCGGACGCTGTCGGGCGCGATCGTCGGACGGGCGCTCTACGAGGGTGCGCTCGGCATCGACGCGGCGCTCGCCGCCGCCCAGTCCCACTGATCGCCCGCTCCTCGCGCTCTCGGAGCGCGGAGCGCGCGACCTCAGGTCGAGGTCGACGGCCGCACCTGCTCGGGCGGGAGTGGCCCTTGGTTCCAGTGCTCGATGACCCGCGTCTCGCGCTCGAAGCCCAGGATCGACCAGCTGGCCGGGTCGAGCGTGAAGCGGCGGCCCTCGACCGGCGCCAGTTCGATCCAGCGGGCGGCGAGGATGCGCAGCAGGTGCGCGTGCGCGACAACCACGGTCGTGCCGCCGGCGGCCAGCGCCCGATCGATGACCCGGTCGGCCCTCGCCCCGACCTGCTCGACCGTCTCGCCACCGTGGACGCCGCCGCTCCAGATCGTCCAGGCCGGTCGCTCGCGCCGGACCTCCTCGGTGGTGCGACCCTCGATGTCGCCGTAGTCCCACTCGATCAGGTCGGGGTCGATCACGTCGACGTCCAGGCCGGCGAGCGCGGCGGTCTCGGTGGCGCGGGACAGCGGGCTGCTGATCACGCGGTCGGTGTCGGCGAGCGGCAGCCGGCCGCGCAGCGCCTCGGCCTCGGCCCGGCCCCGGTCCGACAGGGCCACGTCGGTCCGTCCGGTGTGCCGCCGGGTCGCCGACCACTCGGTCTCGGCGTGGCGCACGAGGAGCAGGCGGACCGGCGAGTGGGGCGCGGGGTGAGCCGTCATCGTGGCCCTCTATCCGATCGGTTGGGGCACAGCACGGGCGGACGGTACCGTGCCCGGGTGCGCAACGCCCGGGTGATCCCCTGCCTCGACGTGACGGCAGGGCGGGTGGTGAAGGGCATCAACTTCGTCGACCTGCGCGACGCCGGCGACCCGGTCGAGCTGGCCGCCCGCTACGACGCCGAGGGCGCGGACGAGCTCGTGTTCCTCGACATCACGGCCAGCTCCGACGTGCGCGACACCATGCTCGACGTGGTCTATCGCAGCGCTGAGCAGGTGTTCATCCCGTTCACGGTCGGCGGCGGCATCCGCTCGGTCGACGACGCCCGGCGCATGCTGCGGGCCGGCGCGGACAAGGTCTCGGTCAACACCGCCGCCATCGCCAAGCCCGATCTGGTCAACGACATCGCCGCGGAGTTCGGCAGCCAGTGCGCGGTGGTCGCGATCGACGCCCGGCGCCGCGTGCCGGACGATCCTGCCTTTGGTTGGGGCGTGTTCACCCACGGCGGCCGGCGGCAGACCGAGCTCGACGCGGTGGCGTGGGCGGAGGAGGTTGGCCGCCGCGGCGCCGGCGAGATCCTGCTCACCTCGATGGACCGCGACGGCACCCGCGACGGTTTCGACGTCGAGCTGACCCGGGCCGTCAGCGACGCGGTCGGCATGCCGGTGGTGGCCAGCGGCGGCGTCGGCACGCTCGACCACCTGGCCGACGGCATCCTCGAAGGCGGCGCGGATGCCGTGCTCGCCGCCTCGATCTTCCACTTCGGCGAGCTCACGGTGCGCGAGGCGAAGGACTTCCTGACCGAGCGCGGCGTCACGGTCCGGCCCGCGTGAACCGCGGTAGCGCCCGGTACGGTGCGACGTCGTGACCGCGACCGATCAGCCGGGCAAGCCCAGCGCCAACTCGCCGACGCGGGACGACAAGCTGCCGGTCAAGATGCTCAACGACCGGATCCTCGTGAACCTCGAGGTCGACGGCGAGCGGCGATCGTCGGGCGGCATCCTCATCCCGGCCACGGCGCAGATGAGCCGCCGCCTGGCCTGGGGCGAGGTCGTGGGCGTGGGGCCGAACGTCCGGGCCATCGAGCCCAGCGACCAGGTGCTGTTCAACCCCGAGGATCGCTACGAGGTCGAGGTCGGTGGCCACGACTACCTGATCCTGCGCGAGCGCGACATCCACGCGGTGGCCGCCCAGCGCCTCGAAGAGGGTTCGACGGGCCTGTACCTCTGAGCGCCCCCACCTGAGCGCCAAGGCAGGCAGGGCGTAAGGCCGCTGCAGGCCGAGCGTCACCCGGGTACCGACGCGGTCGCTGCGCCGGGAACACCAGGCGGCAGATCGGGAAGGGCGGCCGGGCCCGAGGGTCCGGCCGCCGTCGCGTTCGGCGCGGCAGCGCGGCGGCGCGGGAGCGGGTGGCGGGGATAACCGAACGGGCCCGGGTGGAGGGGCCCCTACGATGGCCGCCCATGCCGGACGTCCTGCCGATCCCCCTCCGCGACAGCGAGCTCGCCGAGGTCACCTACAACGCCGACGGCCTCGTGCCGGCCATCGTGCAAGAACAGGGCTCCGGCCAGGTCCTGATGATGGCGTGGATGAACGAGGCGACCCTGCGCCGCACGCTGGAGGAGGGTCGCACCGTCTTCTGGAGCCGCTCGCGGCAGGAGGAGTGGCGCAAGGGCGACACCTCGGGCGACCGCCAGTTCGTCCGCGAGGCGTACTACGACTGCGATGGCGACACCTTGCTGTTCGTGGTCGAGCAAGAGGGGGCCGGCGCCTGCCACACCGGCAATCGCTCCTGCTTCTACCGGGCCTTCGGGGCCTGAGCGTGCTGCGCCCGACCCGCGAGGAGTTCCGCGAGCTGGCGCGCCACCACTCGGTCGTGCCGGTCTGGCGCGAGCTGCTGGCCGACCTCATCACCCCGGTCGCCGCCTTCGCCCGCCTGACGCGCGACGGCGAGCCCGGGTTCCTGCTCGAGTCGGTCGAGCACGGCGAGCGCTGGAGCCGCTGGTCGTTCGTCGGCCGGCGTCCGGCCGCCACGTTGGTGTCGCGCGGCGACGGCCGCGTGGAGGTCACCGGGGGCCGGCTGCCGGAAGGCATCCCGCTCGACGCCGGCATGCTCGCGGCGGTCGAGGCCCTGCTGGCCACCTACCGCTCGCCGAGCCTGCCCGAGCTGCCACCCCTGCACGGCGGGCTCGTGGGCTACCTCGGCTACGACATCGTGCGCGAGGTCGAGCACCTGCCGGCGGTCCCGGCCGACGACCAGGGCCTGCCCGAGGGCGTGCTGTCGATCATCGGCGAGCTCGCCGCCTTCGACCACTGGCGCCAGCGGGTCACGCTGATCTCCAACGCCTACGTGTTCGGCGACGCCACCGATGCCGACCTCGACCGGCTCTACGACGAGGCCGTCGAGCGCCTCGCGCAGCTGGCCGAGGACGGCGCCGCGCCGCTCGACGAACCGCTCGTCGACCCGCCCGACCCGGCCGACCCGCTGCCCGACGTGCGCTCGACGGTGGGCTCGGACCTGTACGGCCAGGCCGTCGAGGTGGCCAAGGAGCACATCCGGGCCGGCGACATCTTCCAGGTCGTGCTGTCCCAGCGCTTCGACCTCGACCTCGGGGCCGACCCGTTCGACGTGTACCGGGTGCTCCGGCAAGTGAACCCGAGTCCGTACATGTACCTCTTCCGGCACCCCGAGGTCACGCTGGTCGGTTCATCGCCCGAGCCGATGGTGCAGCTCCTCGAGGGTCGGGTCATCTCCCGACCGATCGCCGGCACCCGCTACCGGGGCGCCACCGAGGAGGAAGACCGCCGGCTCGGTGCCGAGCTGCGCGAGCACCCCAAGGAGGTCGCCGAGCACGTGATGCTCGTCGACCTGGCCCGCAACGACGTCGGCCGCGTGGTCTCGTTCGGCACCGAGAAGGTCGACGAGATGATGGTGCTCGAGCGCTACAGCCACGTGATGCACCTCACCTCGCAGGTCTCGGGCGACCTCACGCCGGGCCTCACACCGATCGACGTGCTGCGGGCCACGCTGCCTGCCGGCACCGTGTCGGGCGCGCCGAAGGTGCGGGCCATGGAGATCATCGACGATCTCGAGCCGACCAAGCGCGGGCCCTACGCCGGCGTGGTCGGCTACCTCGACTTCTCCGGCAACATCGACACCGCGATCGCCATCCGCACGATGGTCTGCCTGCCCGACGGCCGAGCCTCGGTGCAGGCCGGAGCCGGCATCGTGGTCGACAGCGTGCCGGCCCACGAGGACCTCGAGTGCCACAACAAGGCCAAGGCGCTCCTCGCCGCCGTGCCCGCGGCGCGGCGCATGTCCGCGGCCCGCGACGCCGCGAGGCACCCCGGAGCCGGCTGAAGCGCTGCTCAGAGGCTGGCGAGCACGTCCGCGGCGTGGATGGCACGCTCGTTGACGGCCGGCCGATCGGGGATCGACCCGCCGAGCGTGAAGGTGGCGAGCACGTCGATGCCGCTGAGCAGGTCGCGCATGGAGCGCGGCGGCGGGAAGTACTCGTCCTCCTCGGTGAGGGCGACCTCCTCGACGCCGTACGTGGGCGCGAGCCGCTCGATGACCGCTTCGACCAGCGACTCGGGCGCCGACGCACCGGCGGTGACGCCGACCGTGCCGGCCAGGTCGTCGGGCAGCTCGTCGGGACCGTTGACCCGCAGCACGCGGGCCGTGCCCGCCTCGCGGGCCAGCTTCTCGAGGGCGCGAGTGTTGGAGGAGTTGGCCGAGCCGATCACGACCACCGCGTCGCAGCGGGCCGCGATCTCGGCGAGCGCACCCTGGCGGTTGGTGGTGGCGAAGCACAGGTCGCTGCGACCGGGCATCCAGAGCTGGGGAAAGCGCTCTCGGGTGGCGGCCAGCACGTCGGCCCAGTCCCGGTGGCTGAGCGTGGTCTGGGCCAGCATGGCGACGTCCCCGTCGAACGCCGGCAGCTCGGCCACCTCCGCCACGGTCTCCACGCGGTGGATGGCCTCGGGCGCGACCGCCATCGTGCCGACCGCCTCCTCGTGGCCCTCGTGGCCGATGTAGACGATCTGGTAGCCCTTGCCGGCCCGCACCTTCACCTCGTGGTGCACCTTCGTGACCAGCGGGCACACGGCGTCGACCACGTAGCCCCCGTTGGCACGGGCCGCGGCCACGACCTCGGGTGCCGAGCCGTGCGCTGACAGCATGAGGGGCCGCCCCGGGGGCACGTCGGCCACGTCATCGACGAACACCACGCCGAGGTCTTCGAAGCGCTGCACGACCGTCTGGTTGTGGACGATCTCGTGGTAGCAGTACACCGGCGGCTCGAAGGCCCGCACCATCCACGCGAGCGCCTTGATCGCCATCTCCACCCCGGCGCAGAACCCCCGTGGCGCGGCGAGCAAGACCCGATCGACCTCCATGGCCCTTCAGGCTACCGACACCCCCCAAATGCGTTGCGAATGTGGAGTAGAAGCGGTTGTCATAGCGACCGCTTCTACTCCACATTCGCAACGGGGGCGCCAGCCCGTAACGTGGAGAGCCATGTCTGCTCCCCGAGTCGTCGCTGTCGCGCCCGGAACGCCGGCCGCACGCGCCGGCGTCCAGGTGGGCGACGAGGTGCTCACGGTCGATGGTGAGGCGCCGCGGGACATCATCCGCTGGAAGTGGCTGACCGACGAGGCCGACCCGGTCATCGACCTGCGTCGCGGCGGGCTCGAGCTGAGCGTCGCCGTGGCCAAGGCGGCGGGCGAGCCGCTCGGGCTGGAGGTCCACTCGTCGCTGTTCGACCAGGTGCGGACGTGTGACAACCACTGCGAGTTCTGTTTCATCTACCAGCTGCCGCCCGGCCTGCGGAAGAGCCTGTACCTGAAGGACGACGACTACCGGCTGAGCTTCCTCTACGGCAACTTCACGACGCTCACGCGGTTCACCGAGGCCGACCTCGAGCGCGTCGTCACCGAGGGCCTCTCGCCGCTGAACGTGAGCATCCACGCCACCGACCCCGACGTGCGCGCCGACCTGCTGCGCAACCGGCGAGGCGCCACGAGCCTGCGCTGGCTGCGGGCGTTGCTCGACCACGGCGTCGAGGTCCACGGCCAGGTGGTCTGCTGCCCGGGGCTCAACGACGGCGAGGTGCTGGAAGACACGCTCACCGGCGTGCTCGACCGCTACCCCGAGCTGGCCAGCCTCTGCGTGGTACCGCTCGGCATCAGCCAGTTCAACAAGGAGCCCCGCATGCGGGCGACCACGGCGGTCGAGGCGGGCGCGGTCATCGACACGGTCGAGGCCTGGCAACGCACGTTCCAGCGTGTGCTCGGCCGGCGGCTGGTCTTCGCGTCCGACGAGTACTACCTGCTGGCGCAGCGGGCCTTTCCCGAGGTCGCCGCCTACGAGGGCTTCGCGATGCACGAGGACGGCATCGGCATGGCCCGCACGTTCGAGCTGGAGTTCAGCGGCCAGGCCGTCGAGGCGACCGGCGTCGAGGCCGGCTTCTTCGCCTGGGCCGACGGCGCCGCCACCAGCTCCGCCGCGGCCGCCACCGGCTCAGCCGCGGCCGCCCCGGCACCGGTCGGGGCCCGCTACGAGGCCGCCGGCGACTACGACGCCCCGCCCGAGGGCTACCGCGCCATCCGCACCACGGTGAGCGCCGGCGCCGCCGCTGGAAGCGCGGGCTGCGGTTCCGCCTCGGCGCCAGCGGACGGGGGAGGCAGCGCCGTGGCCGTGGCCGTCGGCCCGCGCCGCGATGCTCCGGTGGCCATCCTCACCGGTGCGTACGGCGCCCGGGTGATAGCGCCCCTGATCGCCTCGCTCGGTCGCGACGACGTGCGGGTCGTGGCCGTCGAGAACCGCTACTTCGGCGGCACCACGTCCGTCACCGGCCTGCTGGTGGGGGAGGACCTCGCCCGCGTGCTGGCCGACGAGCCGGTCGGCCACCGCTACCTGCTGCCCGACGTCTGCCTCTCGGGCGACCGCTTCCTCGACGGCTCGACCGTCGCCGACCTACCCCGTCACGTGGAGGTGCTGCCGACCGACGGCATCGCGCTGCGCAACGCTCTGGAGCCATCGCGTGTCTGATCTGCCCGTCGTCGCCATCATCGGCCGCCCCAACGTGGGCAAGTCCACCCTGCTCAACCGCATCGTGGGTCGCCGCGAGGCCATCGTCCAGGAGAAGCCCGGTGTCACCCGCGACCGCAAGCTGGTCGAGGCCGAGTGGACCGGCCGCCGCTTCATGGTCATGGACACCGGCGGCTGGATGCCCGGCGGTTCGTCGCTCGACGAGAAGGTCAGCCGCCAGGCCGAGAAGGCCATCGCCGACGCCGACGCCGTCGTGCTGGTCACCGACGTCACGACCGGCGTGACCGAGGACGACGCCCGGGTCGCCACGCTGTTGCGCGGCCTCGGCAGCCAGGTCTTCGTGGTCGCGAACAAGGTCGACGACCCGGCCCGGGAATCGCTGATGTGGGACCTGCTCTCCCTCGGTCTCGGCGACCCGTGGCCGGTCAGTGCGTTGCACGGCGCCGGCACGGGTGACCTGCTCGACGCGCTGGTCGAGGTGCTGCCTCAGGTCCACGTCGACGGCCCGGCCGGCGAGGGCGAGGATGCGCCGGGCGACGGCGCCGCGGGCTTCGAGGAGGGCCGGCGGGTGTTCTCGGTGGCCATCGTGGGACGGCCCAACGTCGGCAAGTCCACCCTGTTCAACCGCCTCATCGGCGAGGACCGGTCCGTGGTCCACGACATGCCCGGCACCACCCGCGACGCGGTGGACACCGTGGTGGACACGCCGGACGGCCCGATCCGCTTCGTGGACACCGCCGGCATGCGCCGCAAGTCCCGCATCGACGACGGCACCGAGTACTACTCCTTCGTGCGGGCCCTGCAGGCCGTCGACGCCTCCGACGTCGCGCTGCTCGTGATCGACGCCAACGAGGGCGTCACGCACCAGGACCAGCGGCTGGGTGAACGCATCGACGCGGCCGGCTGCCCGATCGTGATCGTGCTCAACAAGTGGGAGACGATCGGGGCGGAGCAGCGCGAGGAGGTCACCTGGCAGGTGGGCCAGCGGCTCGCGTTCCTGGGCGACAGCACCGTCCTCAAGATCAGCGCGCTCACCGGCAAGAGCGTCCATCGCCTGCTCCCGGCGCTGGCGGACGCCATCGAGGCCTACCAGCGCCGGGTGCCCACCCGCCGGGTCAACGAGGTCGTGGCCGCCGCCCAGGCCGCCCAGCCCGCCCCGCACGGCGCCCGCATCCTCTACGCGACCCAGGGGGCGACCGACCCGCCCACGTTCACGCTGTTCGCCAACAAGACCCTGCCGGCGCCGTACCTGCGGTACGTCGAGCGCATGCTGCGGGAGGCGTTCGCGCTCGGTGCCACCCCGATCAAGCTCCGGGTGCGCCAGCGCTCGTCCTGACGGGGCGGGTTGGAACGACCCGGCACCGCGGTTCTGCCAAGCTCGCGGGATGATCCCCGACGTCGTCGACACGGCAGCGCGGTCGGCGACGCCGTTGCGCGATGGACGTCGATGAGGGATCGATGAGCGTGGGACCCGTCTCGGTCGATCCGGTCGACCCCGGCGCGCCGCTCGACCGCAGCGTCGCGCCCGGCGGCCTCACCGCGCAGCAGGTGCGAGAGCGAGTCGCGGCGGGGCTCGTGAACCACGCCGACGACCGCACGTCGCGCACGTTCGGCGAGATCGTCCGGGCGAACGTCCTCACCCGGTTCAACGCCATCCTCGGCGCGCTCGGCGCGGTCGTGATCGCGACCGGCCGCTTTGCTGACGCGCTCTTCGTCCTCATCGTGGTCTTGAACTCGGCGATCGGCATCGTGCAGGAGGTCCGGGCCAAGCGCACCCTCGACGACCTCGCGCTGCTCAACGCGCCGACCACGTGCGTGGTCCGTGACGGCCAGGTGACCGAGGTGCCGGTGGCCGAGGTGGTGCTGGACGACCTGCTCGAGCTGCGCTCGGGCGACCAGGTGCCCGCCGACGGCTCGCTGCTGACCAGCGACGGGCTCGAGATCGACGAGTCGACGCTCACCGGCGAGTCGGACCCGGTGGCCAAGCAGGCCGGCGACGACGTGCGCTCCGGCACGATCGTCGTGGCGGGCAGTGGCCGGTTCCAGGCCGAGGCGGTCGGCGCCGACGCCTACGCGCGGCGCATCGCCGCGGAGGCCAAGGTCTTCAAGCGCTCGCACTCCGACCTCGAGCAGGGCATCAACCGCCTGCTCGGCTACATCACCTGGATCATCGTCGCCGTCAGCCCGCTGCTGCTCTGGTCGCAGTGGCGCTCCAACACGTCGGGCGACTGGCGGACGGCCGTGACGCTCACCGCCGCCGGCGTCGTCGGCATGGTCCCTGAAGGCCTGGTGCTGCTGACCAGCCTCGCCTTCCTGCTCGCGGCGCTGTCGCTGACGCGCCGCCAGGTGCTGGTGCAAGAGCTGCCCGCGGTCGAGGGCCTGGCGCGCGTCGACGTGATCTGCCTCGACAAGACCGGCACGCTCACCGCCGGCGAGATCGTGTTCGAGCGGATGGAGCCCCTCGGCGACCATGACGACGTCGAGGCCGGCCTCGGCGCCCTGGCGGCCGACCCCGCCCCGAACGCCACGTTCAAGGCCATCGCCGCCGCCGTGCCCGCGCCCGCGGGCTGGGTGCGGACGGGCGCGGTCTCGTTCTCCTCGGCGCGCAAGTGGAGCGCGGCCAGCTTCGACGGCCACGGGACGTGGGTGTTCGGCGCGCCCGACGTGCTGCTGGCCACCGACGATCCCGTGCGAGCCCGCGTGCACGAACTGTCGAGCACCGGACGCCGCGTGCTGCTCGTCGGGGCCTCCGACCAGCCCCTCGCCGGCGACGCGCGCCCCGACGACGTCCAGCCGGTCGCGCTGGTCACGCTGACCGAGCAGGTGCGGCCGGACGCGGCCGAGACCCTGGAGTACTTCGCCTCCCAGGGCATCGCCATCAAGGTGATCTCGGGCGACAACCCCACCACCGTCGGCGCGGTAGCGACGGCCGTCGGGCTCGAGGTCGGCACGCCGGTCGACGCCCGCACGCTCGGCGACGAGGCAGAGGAGCTGCGCGAGGTCGTCGAGGCCACCACGGTGTTCGGCCGGGTTAGCCCCCAGCAGAAGCGGGCCATGGTCCGCGCGCTGCAGGCCAACGGGCACACGGTCGCGATGACGGGCGACGGCGTGAACGACGCGCTCGCGCTGAAGGACGCCGACATCGGCATCGCCATGGGCAACGGCGCGCAAGCCACCAGGGCCGTCGCGCAGCTCGTGCTCCTGGACGGGCAGTTCTCCCACCTCCCGAGCGTGGTCGCCGAGGGGCGGCGGGTGATCGGCAACGTCGAGCGCGTCGCAAACCTGTTCGTGGCCAAGAACGCGCTGTCGTTCATGCTCGTGCTGTTCGTGGCCATCGCCGGCCTGCCGTACCCGTTCCTGCCGCGGCACCTGACGCTCATCAGCGCGGTCACCATCGGCATCCCGGCCTTCTTCCTCGCCCTCGGCCCGAACCCGCAGCGCTACCGTCCCGGCTTCCTGACCCGGGTCCTGCGCTTCGCGGTGCCCGCCGGCGCGATCAGCGCCCTCGCCGTGTTCGGGTCGTACCTGATGGTGCGCCTCGAGCGGGGCGTGACCCACGCCGACCAGGGCCGCACCGCGGCCACCGCGGCCGCCCTGGTGGTCGACATGTGGGTGCTCGTCGTGCTGGCCCGACCGTTCAAGCCGTGGAAGATGGCGCTGGTGACCGCCTGCGTCGGCCTGGCCGCGCTCGCCTTCGCGATCCCGCCGATCCAGCGCTCGTTCCAGCTCTCGATCCCTCTCGCCCAGCTCGTGCAGGCCCTCGGTATCGGGGCCGTGGGGGCGCTGATCGTCGAGGTGCTCGCCCGCTACGCCCGGACCGAGCCGGCCGACGAGCCGAGCCCCGAGGGCTGACGCTCGCAGTTTGCGGGTTCACAGAAGGGGGTCACGGGTAACATGCCGTGACCATGGAGACGCCCATCCTCATCGCAGTCGCGGTGTCGTGCCTCGTGGCTGCGCTGGTGTGGGCTCGGTCAGCTCGCCGGTTGCAGCGAGTGGCCGCGCGCGTCGAGCGCGAGTCGGGCCGCGATGCCGATGCTGCGGTCGTCACCCGGTCCACGTTCCGCAAAGACGTGCACTCCACGGTGCTCTACGCGGCGCTCGCCGCGGCCTGCGCGATCGGCGCGTTCGCCGGCCACTGGGCCATCGTGCTGCCGGCGTTCATCGTCGTGCCAGTCGTGCTCTCGATCGTGTTCGGGAAGGACTTCGTGCGCGAGGCGCGGGTCTCCGAGGGTCGCCTCGAGCTCGAGCGGCGGGCCGAAGAGGTCCTGAGCCAGACCGACCTCGCGCCCCGGCGTTGGGCCGAGCGCCTGGCGCCCGAGGCGCTGCCTGACATCACCGGCTTCGAGGTCGGCCGGGTCTACCAGGCCGGCACCGGCATGATGGCCGGCGACTTCTACGACGTCTTCCGCCTTTCCCCCAACCGCATGGCCGCCGTGATCGGCGACGTCACCGGCCACGGCATCGAGCCCTCGATCACGGCCTTCCAGGCCAAGTACCTCTTGCGGGTGTTCCTGCGGCAGTTCCGCGATCCGGCGCAGGCGCTCGAAGAGCTCAACACGCAGATGTCCGCGCTCGAGCGGGGCGAGGAGTTCATCTCGCTCTGCATCATCGTGTTCGACACCGAAGCCGGCACGCTGCGCTACGCCTCGGCCGGGCACCCGGCGGCCTGGCTGTGGCACGAGCGCGACGTGCGCCCGCTGCGCTCCACCGGTCCGCTGCTGATGCTCGACCCCAAGGCCAACTACCACTCGCGCGAGATCGCGCTCGATCTCGGCGACCTCGTGCTGCTGTACACCGACGGCCTCTCCGAAGCGCGAGACGGCGACCACCTCTTCGGCGAGGAGCGCATCGCCAACGCCATCCGCCGTGATCCCGGCGCCGACCCCAGCGTGCTGGCCAAGGCCCTGCTGGAGGCGGCACGAGACTTCGCCAGCCAACCGTTGAGCGACGACGTCGCGATCCTGGCCCTCCGCCGTTCCTAGCGGCCGTCCGCGTCGCACCGTTCGACTCGCTGGCCGAGCGAAATATCGTCTGCTGGTGCCGGGCTCGTAGAGTGCTCGCCGTGACAAAAGCCTCGCCGTCCAGCGGCTCGGTCGACCCGTTGGCGGCCGACGGTGAGCCCGACCATGCCGCTCGGGTTGCCGCAGCCGCCGAGCGGGCGCTCGCCGGCAACATGGCGAAGGGCGGCGACAAGCTGGCTGCGCAGGGGAAGCTGTTCGTCCGCGACCGGCTCGACCTGCTGCTCGACGCCGGCTCGTTCGTCGAGGACGGGTTGCTCGCGAACGCGTCAGCGGTCGACCTCCCGGCCGACGGCGTGGTGACCGGGGTCGGGCGCATCGAGGGTCGGCCGGTCGTGGTCGTGGCCAACGATCCGACCGTGAAGGCCGGGTCGTGGGGCGCGCGGACCGTCGAGAAGATGGTGCGGGCCGCCGAGCACGCGCTGCGCCACGAGCTGCCGATCTTCTGGCTCGTCGACTCCGCCGGCGCCCGCATCACCGACCAGGTCCAGCTGTTCCCGGGGCGCCGCGGCGCTGGGCGCATCTTCTACAACCAGGTCAAGCTGTCGGGCCGGGTCCCGCAGATCTGCTGCTTGTTCGGCCCGTCGGCGGCCGGCGGTGCGTACATTCCGAGCTTCTGCGACATCGTGATCATGGTCGAGGGCAACGCCTCGATGTACCTGGGTTCGCCCCGCATGGCGGAGATGGTCATCGGCGAGAAGACCACGCTCGAGGAGATGGGTGGCGCTCGCATGCACGCCACCGTGTCGGGCTGCGGCGACAACCTGGCGGTCGACGATCAGGACGCGATCGAGCAGGCCAAGGCCTGGTTCACCTATTTCCCGTCGACCTGGCGTGAGCAGCCGCCGCGCTTCGAGCCGCTCGCGCCGGTCCATCCGTTCACCTCCGACCTCGTGCCCGAGGACGACAAGCTCGCGTACGACGTCCATGTGGTGATCGACGCCCTCGTCGACGCCGAGAGCTTCTTCGAGATCAAACCGTTGTTCGCGCCCGAGCTCGTCTGTGGGCTGGGCCTCCTCGACGGCCGCCCGGTCGGCGTCGTCGCGAACAACCCGCAGGCCAAGGGTGGCGTGCTGTTCGTCGACTCGGCGGACAAGGCGGCCCGCTTCGTGTGGTGCTGCGACGCGTTCAACATCCCGCTGCTGTTCCTCGCCGACGTGCCCGGCTTCATGATCGGCACCCAGGTCGAGGCGCAGGGGATCATCCGCCATGGCGCCAAGATGGTCACCGCCATCTCCGAGGCCACGGTCCCCAAGGTCTGCGTGGTCGTGCGCAAGGCCTATGGCGCGGGGCTCTACGCCATGGCCGGCCCCGCCTTCGAGCCCGAGGCCACGCTCGCGCTGCCCACGGCCAAGATCGCGGTGATGGGCCCCGAGGCCGCGGTCAACGCCGTCTACGCCAACAAGATCGAGGCGATGACCGACGCCGACGAGCGCGACGCGTTCGTGGCCGAGCAGCGCCGCATCTACTCCGACGACGTCGACGTCCTGCGCCTCGCGTCCGAGCTCATCGTCGACGCGATCATCGAGCCCGAGGCCCTGCGGGCCGAGCTCATCCGCCGCTTCGAGCTGGCCGAGGGCAAGGACCGGCACTTCAGCGACCGCCGCCACGGCGTCCCGCCCGTATGACCCAGCCGCTCGAGCGCCTCGCCCGCGGCCGGAGCGTCGTGGCCGAGGCTCGCGACCGATGACCGCGGCGAACTGGCCCGCGGTCGTCGCGATCCGCGACGTCGGGCCGCGGGACGGGTTGCAGCCCGAGGCGCCGGTGTCCGTCGCGGATCGCATCGCGCTGGTGCACGCGCTGCAGGCGGCGGGGGTGACGCGGATCGAGGCGACGGCGTTCGTGTCGCCGAAGGCGGTGCCGGCGATGGCGGGCGCCGCGGAGGTGCTGGCGGGCATCGAGCGGGGCGAGGGCGTGCGGTACGCGGCGCTCGTGCCCAACTTGCGGGGGGCTGAGCTGGCGCTCGCGGCGGGCGTGGACGAGCTCACGGTCACGATCTCCGCGTCGGAGACCTACAACCAGCGCAACGTGCGCATGTCGGTCGATCAGTCGGTCGGCGCCATCGCCCAGATCGTCGCCACCGCTGCTGCTCAGGCGGACCATGGGCAGGTGCCGGTGCCGGTCGACGCCGTGATCTCCTGCGCGTTCGGCTCGCCGTACGAGGGTGACGCCGACCCGGCTGGCGTGGTCGAGCTCGCGGACCGCCTGGCGTCGGAGGGGGTCACGTCGCTCACCTACGCCGACACGACCGGCATGGCGACGCCCCGGCGCATCGACGACCTGTGCGACGTGCTCGGTGACCGCTTGCCGGAAGCGGGACTGCACCTGCACGACACCCGCGGCACGGCCCTGGCGAACGCCTGCGCGGCGCTGAGCCGTGGCGTAGCCCGGTTCGACACCGCGGTCGGGGGGCTGGGCGGCTCGCCGTTCGCCCACGGCGCCGGCGGCAACCTGCCGACCGAGGTGCTGATCGCCGTGCTCGACGACGCCGGCGTCACCACCGGCATCGACGTGGATGGCCTCGTGGCGGCCGCCGCGATCGTCGAGCGCCTCGTCGGGCGCCCGGTCCCGAGCGGCGTCGCCCACGCCGGTCCCCGCTCGCGCCTGGCCCCGGCCTGACCGATCTCGGCCCACAGGCCCGCAGCCTGATCGGCAGCGGTCCGGCGGCGGGCGGTGGGCGCCGTCTTGCTCTGCGACGGCACGGCAGGGGAGCCTGAGCCGGTGCCCTGGTGCGACACGTGCAGCCGCTTCTACAACCCGAACTCGGTCGCGCCCGACGGCACGTGCGTGAAGTGCGGCAACCTCATCGCCGAACCCCCGAGCGATGACGACGAGCGCCCCCAGCGGGTCCCGTGGCACTTCTGGCTGATGCTCGTGGCCCTGGTCGTCTATCTGGGCTGGCGCCTCGTCCAGGGGATCCAATGGCTGCTGCACTGATGCCACCCTCGTCCGGCGGCCGCGGGCGCTGCGGCTAAGGTGATCCCCCCCACGGGCTGTGGCGCAGTTTGGTTAGCGCGCTTGACTGGGGGTCAAGAGGTCGGAGGTTCGAATCCTCTCAGCCCGACGGAGCACTGCATGTGAAGAGCCGGCCCGCAAGGGCCGGCTCTGCTTGCACGGTGAGCGCCTTGGTGGTTCCCCGGCTCGCTATCGGAACAGTCGACCGAGCAGCCGGCCGGCCGGGCGGCCCATGGCGCGGCGTGCGATGCGCTTGCCCATGGTGTGCGTGCGACCGGCCTGCACGTCGCCGAGCACTCGCCCCGAGCGGTAGAGCTCGCGGCGGACCTTCGGGATCGTCCAGCCCTTCTTGGCCATGACGGAAGTCTGCACCGCTCTCGCCGTTCCCGCCCGGTTCAGGCCGGGGTGACCGTGATCTTGACCCAGGTGCCGGGGGTGCCGGAGACCGTGCAGAGGAACAGGGAGCCGGTCTTGTCGACGACGAGGTCGCCGGCGCTGTGAGCACCGCTGGTGGGTCGCCCGGTCGAGCCGGTGGGGACGAGGTTGAGCGCCGCTCGTCCGCCGCCGAACGAGCCGCCGACGCTCGACGTCGAGGTGGCCTTGATCCCCTCGGCGCTGGCGCTGGCCGCCCGCATGCCCGCCGACCTGGACGAGAACCCGCAGGCGCCGTAGCTGCTCGAGGACTCGCCGACCGTGCCGGCGACGCCGAAGAAGCCGCTCCTGCCGCCTGCCTGCCCGTACACGGCCGGGCCCGTCCCCACGGTCACGGCGGCCACGGCCGGGTTGGCGTTGGCGGTGTTGAAGTTGTTGGCGAGGACGGCGCGGCCCAGGCCGTTGCTCGCGGCAGACAGGCCGCTGGCCGAGGTCGTGGTGCTGGCCGCGATGGCCACCACGCCGGCCCCGGTCCCTTTCGTCGTGCCGTTCACCCCCGGGAAGTTGTTCTTGGGATTGGTGATCTGCGCCTCGACGGCGGCTCCGAGGCCGTCCGTCTGGCTGTAGACAGCGGACCCCGTGGACGACGGGTTGCTGTTGTACGCCTGGACGCCGGGGCCGGTCCCCGACGTCGAGCCGAAGACGGCCGAGGTGCCGCTGGACGTGTTGGTGATGTTCGCGAACACGGCGTACCCGGTACCGACGGTGTTCGCGAAGAGCGCGGACGTCGTGCTGGACGAGCTGAGGACCGATGCCTGGACGGCGTGACCGGTGCCCACCGTGGTGCCGAGGACCGCCGGCTTGCTGTTGCTGGCGTTGTTGAGGCGGCCCACCACGCCGCTGCCCGTGCCGGTGCCGCCGTCGTCGCCAGACACGGCCGAGCCCGAGCTGGTGTTCGACGCCCCGAAGGTCACGATCGTCTGGGTGCTCTTCAGGGTGGTCGCATCGGTGCCCGCGTCGTTGGACGCGCCCATCTGGAGCGGGCCGGTGGTGGCGTCGGCCGGTGTGCTGCCGGTCGTGGCGGCGACCGCCGCCGCGGCCAGCCCGGCGACCACGCCGCCGAGCACCTTGCGGCGCGTGGTCGGATCGGGCCCGGCGGCCTCGTGGCCGTTGCGTGGATCGTCCATGGTGGGTCCTCTCCCCCCGCGTTCGCGGGCCTCGACATGCCCTCGTCACACCGATGCCCGATCGGGGCACGAGGCCGGCTTGCGCGTCCTTCACGCCTCCCGCGCACCGGGCTACACGGCATCGGCCACGCAGGCAACAGGCGCCGCACCGAGCGGGGAGCTGACCGAGCCCTTGCTGAGCGCGGTCAGCGCTCGTCGCGGCGCGCGTAGCGGTCGCGGAGCTCGCGCTTCAGGAGCTTGCCGGTGGGAAGGCGGGGGAGCGCGTCGACGAAGTCGACCGAGACCGGGCACTTGAACGTGGCCAACCGCTCGCGGCAGTAGGTGATGAGCTCATCGGCGAGCGCGGGACCGGCCGCCGAGGGGTCGGCGGCCACGACCACCGCCTTGACCTCCTCGCCGAAGTCGGCGTTGGGGACGCCGATCACGGCGACGTCGACCACCGCGGGGTGCAGGGTCAACTCGTTCTCGACCTCTTGGGGGTAGATGTTCACCCCGCCCGAGATGATCATGTGCGAGGCCCGGTCGGTCAGGTAGACGAAGCCGTCGTGATCGACGTACCCGATGTCGCCGAGCGAGCTCCACCCCCGGTCGTTGAAGGCGTCCTTCGTCTTGGCCGGGTCGTTGTGGTACTCGAACCTCACGTTGCTCTCGAACCAGATCTGCCCGATGTCGCCCTGCGGCACCTCGTTGCCCATCGCGTCGAGTACGTGCACCGTGCCCACGAGCGCACGGCCGACCGTCCCCGGGTGCGTCGTCCAATCCTCGGGACCGACGGCACAGAACCCGCTGCCCTCGCTGCCGGAGTAGTACTCGTGGATGATCGGGCCCCACCAGGCGAGCATCTGGCGCTTCGCCTCGATCGGGCACGGCGCCGCCGCGTGGATCACGGCCTGGAGGCTCGACAGGTCGGGCCTGGTGCGGGCCACCTCGTCGAGCCTCAGCATGCGGACGAAGTGGGTCGGCACGAACTGGGCGTGGGTGATGCGGTGCTCCTCGATGAGCTCGAGCGCCTCCTGAGCGTCGAACGACTCCATCACGACGACGGTCCCGCCCAGCCGCTGGACCGCGGTGGACCAGCCCAACGGGGCGGCGTGGTACAGCGGCGCGGGGCAGAGGTACCGCGAGTCGCCGGTGAAGCCGAACAGGCCCTGGATGAGCTCGACGAGGGCGCTGCGACCCTCACCGAACGGCTTGCCGGCCAGCGGCGGCTTGATGCCCTTTGGTCGGCCCGTCGTGCCCGATGAGTAGAACATGAACATGCCTTCGGCGTCGTCCTCGAGCGGCTCGGCCGGGTAGGCCGCGACGGCGTCTTCGTAGCGGTCCCAGCCGTCGAGGTCGCCATCGACCACGAGCCGGAGGCGCACGTCGCCCATGAACGGCTCGAGGTCGGCGGCGACGCTCGCCATGGCGATCGACGTGAAGACAGCCGCGGCGCCGCAGTCGGCCACGATGTAGCCGGCCTCGGCGGGCTTGAGGTGCCAGCTGATCGGCGTGCAGTACAGCCCGGCACGCATCGCGGCCCAGAAGATCTCGAAGTAGCGGGGGTGGTTCTCCAGGAGGATCGCGACGTGATCGCCCGGCCGAAGACCGGCCGCCCGGAGCAGCTGCGCGAGCCGCTTCGACCGGTCATCGAGCTCGGCGTAGGTGACGGTGATGCCGCTGTTGGCCATCACCACCGCGGCATGGTCGCCCTTGGTCACGACGTGGTCGCCAGGTTGCACGCTGGGCTCCAGACTTCGCGGCCGATCGGCCATGACGAGCGGCATGATCGGCGCGCCGTCGGGGCCTCCCCCTTCCGGACGAAGCCCGCGCCATGCCCGGGCATCTTTCTAGCCGTCGGTGGCCGCTGCGGTCGCGACCGGTCGGCGGCCTGACGGCAAAGGCCGGAAGGTAGGTTCTTGGCGGGCTCTGGGGAACCGGGAGGGTGGCTTTGGTTGCGACGACGGTCGGGCGCGTCGAAGCTCCTCCTCGACGACGCCGGTTGCGCCACATCGGTGCCCTCGATGGCTTGCGGGGCGCAGCGGTCGCCGGGGTGCTCGTCTTTCACGGCGGCCACCTGCGCGGCGGCTACCTGGGTGTGGACCTGTTCTTCGTCCTGTCCGGCTACCTGATCACGCTGTTGCTGCTGGGCGAGTGGCGCCAGACCGAGCGGATCGGGCTCGCGACCTTCTGGACCCGGCGCGCCCGTCGCCTGTTTCCCGCGCTCGCGCTGATGCTGATGATGGTCGCCGCGTACGCGCGGTTCGTGGCGATACCCGAGGAGCTGCCAGGCATCCGCGCCGACAGCTTCGCCACGCTGCTCTACTTCGCGAACTGGCGAGCCATCCTGGCCGGGCATTCGTACTTCCAGGCCGCGCTGGCGCCGTCGCCGTTGGAGCACACCTGGAGCCTCGCGATCGAGGAGCAGTTCTACTTCGTGTGGCCCGTGGTGGTGGTGACGCTGCTGCGCTTTCGCAAGCGAGCCGAGACCATCTTGTGGGCGGCGCTGGCGGTGGCCGCTGGATCGGTCGCGTTGATGATCGGCCTGCACCTGAGCGGCATGGTGTCCTCGAACAGCCTCTATCTCGGCACCCACACCCGCATCGCCGCGATCGCGATGGGTGCCTCACTTGCGGCATGGCAGGTCACCCACGGCTACACCAAGCGTGCGAACGCGCGGGCTGCTCTCGAGGGCATCGCGTTGGCTTCGGTCGCCTTCTTGGCGTTGATGTGGTCGCGGACGGACCTCACGACCACCGTCGTCTACAGCGGTGGTCTGGCGCTCTGCGGGCTCGCGGTGACGGCGATCATCGCGGCGGCCACCCACCCCAACCGCATGATCGTGGCCAGGGCGTTCGACGCGGCCCCGCTGCGCTGGCTCGGAACGATCAGCTATGGCGTCTACCTCTACCACTGGCCGATCTACCTGTACTTGAACCGGGAGCGCACGGGCTACGCGGGCTGGTCGTTGTTCGCGCTGCAGGTCGTCGTCACCCTCTTCGTGGCCACCGCGTCGTTCGTGCTCGTCGAGCGGCCGATCCGTCGCGGCGCGCTGCGCGGGATGACCGGCAAGATCGCCATCCCTGCGGCGGCCACCGCCACCGTGATCGCGCTCCTCGTGGCCACGAGCGGGGTGTCGGACATCATCCAGACCGCCAACGCGTCTGCGTTTGCATCCGGCGGGGCCGGCACGCCCAAGGTGATGCTCGTCGGCGACTCTGTGCTCTTCGAGCTGGGCATCGAGGGGATCCGGCCATTGCGCCGGGAGCTGCACATCTCGGTGTGGAACGATGCCCTCCCGGGGTGCACGCCGATGATCGCGGGCGGACAGCTGAAAGAACGTGCCGTGGTGAGCGGCAGCTTCCGCTTCGACTGTTCGACGATCTATGCCGACGTCGTCCGCCAGAACCGCCCTGACATCGTCGTGCTGATGTACGGCACCCTCTACAGCTTCGACGTCGTGATCGACGGCAAGCTTCGCGATCAGTGCGATCCGCGATACGAGGCGGTTCTCCAGCGTCAGCTCGACCACCAGGTCGGACAGCTGTCACATCTCGGCGCCCGCGTGGTCCTGGTCACGGGGCCGGCGGTGACGAATCGAACGGTCCAGGAGCGCTATGGCGCGACCGACGAGCCGCGGCGGGCGGCCTGCGCGAACGACGTGCTCGGCAAGGTCGCCGCCACCAATCCGCGGGCGCGGCTGGTCGACCTCGACGCGCTCATCTGCCCCAACCACGGCCCGTGTCTCGAGACCTATGGCGGCCAGAAGGTGCGCGCTGACGGGACCCACTTCCGCCACGACGTCGCAAAGTACATCGCGCGTTGGCTCGTCCCCCGGGTGCTCGAGGCGGCAAGAGCACCGCGCTGATCCCGGGCGGCTCGACACCCATCGAATGCCGTCCCGACCGGCCACCTTGCAAACCCGATAACGTTGCCGACGGCGACAGGGCAATGCCGTTCGTTGGCCGGAGCGGGCCGGCCTTCATGCGGTGGTGACGCGAACGGTCGCGCAGGGCGTGGGATGCGAAGGACGACGGAGCAAGCTCCGGGACGCGGCGGCAATGCCTCGCCGCGCGCGTCGGTGCGAGTGGGTGCGTTCGTTCTCGTCGCGTCCTTGTTGGGCACGATCGGCATCGCGTCGTCGGCCTCGGCCAGCGCAACGGCCACCACCCCGCTGGCGACGACGACGACGTTGACCTCCTCCGCCCCGTCCTCCGTCGTTGGTCAGAGCGTCGCGTTCACTGCCACCGTGCGAGCGGGAGCGGTGAACCCGGCGGGCACGGTGAGGTTCTTCGAGGGCACGACGATCCTGGGTTCGGCGAGCCTCTACTTTGGCAAGTTCGGGGTCGCGGTCGCGTCCCTGGGCGCTGGCGCACACGTCATCACGGCCTCCTACGGCGGCTCGGGCTCGTACGCCGCCAGCGTCGGAACGTTCACGCAGACGGTGGGCCCGGCCGCGACGGCCGTGACGGTGTCCTCGTCGGCGAGCCCATCGGTCCTCGGTCAGCACGTGACCCTGAGCGCCACGGTGGCCACCCTCGCTCCGGGCGCGGGCAGCCCCGTCGGCACCATGACGTTCGCCGAGGGCCTCACGACGCTGGGCACGGCCGCCGCGTATTTCGGGAAGTACAGCCTGGCGCTGCCGACGTTGCCCGTCGGTGATCATCAGATCAGCGCGACCTTCAGTGCGAGCGCGTCGTTCGCGTCCGGCGTCTCCACGTTCACGCAACGTGTGCAAGCGGCCACGACCGACGTCACGGTCTCGGCCGCCGTGAACCCCGTCGTCCTGGGACAGAGCGTGCGCCTCTTGGCGAACGTCACGTCCCGAGCGCCGGGGTCCGGCACGCCGACCGGCACCGTGACCTTCCTCGACGGCGCCGCCCGCTTGGGCACGTCGACCCACTGGTTCGGCGGGTACAGCCTGCTGGTCTCGTCGGTCGGGCCCGGCACCCACACGATCACGGCTGCCTACGGCGGCAGCGCGTCCTACGCCCCGAGCTCGGCGTCGTTCGCCCTCCAGGTTGGGCGCGCGCCGGCCACCTTGATCCTGCTCGCACCGGCGCCGCCGACCGTCGCTGGCCAGGTCGCCACGCTCGATGCCTCGGTCGTCGGCCTAGGCCCGAACGGGCCCACGCCGACCGGCGTCATCACCTTCGCCGAGGGGTCGACGTCGCTCGGCTCGGCCCCGATCCTGACTGGTCACGCCGCGCTCTCGTTGCCGACGCTCTCGGTCGGCTCGCACCAGATCACCGCCTCCTATGCCGGGGACACGAACTTCCAATCGGTGAGCGTCACCACGGCCCGAACCATCGACCCGGCCCGCTCGGACGTCTCGGTCGTCTCCTCGGCGAGCCCGTCGACCTTGGGGTCGCCGGCCACGCTGACCGCCTCGGTCCGGGCCCTCGCTCCCGGCGCCGGAACGGTCACCGGCACCGTCGTGTTCACGGAGGGCGGGGCGGAGCTGGCGTCTGTCCCCGTCGTCGGAGGTACGGCGGCCGTCACGCTGCCCGACCTGGCACCTGGTGACCATCGGATCGATGTGGCGTATTCGGGCGACGGGTCGTTCGGCGCCGCCGGGGTGGTGTTCGTGCAACGGGTGGTGTTGGGGTCGGCGACGACGGTGGTGTCGTCGGCGAGTCCGTCGGCGT
>JAODBM010000005.1 GCA_025463985.1 Acidimicrobiales bacterium | reverse complement strand
GCGCCGAGCGCGACCCGCCGGCGCCGGCGGCCTCCTCCTGCACCGCGCCCGGAGCGCGCGCGTTTCACCGTTGCCTTGACCGTGCCGGTCATCTGGGGTTCCCTCCGCCGAGTTTCGCCGTGTTGAGATCAGGCCCATTTGGGGCTTCTGACCGATTTGCAACCTAGGCGTAATTCAGGGGCGCGGCAAACCGCCTGGGAACCCGTCGCAGGGAAGGCGGCGAAGGATCAGCGGGTCAGGTGATCGAGCCGGCGGAAGCCGAGGACGCGCCCGAGCGAGACCGCGAACGTCTCGCGGACGAGCGAGCGAAGCGACGCCTGGTGGCCCGCGGGTGAGACGTGCGCGACGAGCCCGACCTCCCGAGCGATGGCCGCGACCCGCTCGGCATGCGAGGCGCTCGTGACCAGCACGACGTCCCGGATGCCCTCGTGCTTGAGGAACCGGGCGGTGGCGGCCAGCGATTCGTAGGTGCTGTGGCCTTGCACCTCTTTGCGGATCACCTTGTCGGGCACACCCCGCCGGCGGAGGTAGTCGTAGCCCGCGGTCGCCTCGGTGAACCGGTCGCCGGGTTGGCGCCCGCCGGTGACGACCACGGTCGGGGCGACCCCCTGCTGCCACAGCGCGAGCGCGTGGTCGAGCCGGTCACGGAGGGCCGGCGACGGCCGACCGTTGTACTGCGCCGCCCCCAGGACGACGATGGCTGCCGCCGGCCGGGCGTGGTCCATCGTGGTGCCCTGCCAGACCTGCACGAAGGTGATCGCGACGTACAGCACGACCACCCCGGCGAGCACGGCGAGGAGCCTGAGGAGGAAGCGAGGCCGCCGCCACCGCGGGACAGCACGAGGCGGCGGCGGCGCCGCAGGCTCCCCGGCGACCTCCGCGACCGCGGTCATCCCAGGCGGCGCCGAGTGGAGCGCAGCCGGGCCAGGGTGCGGTCGCGTCCGAGAACAGCCAACGACTCGAACAGCGGTGGACCGACGCTGCGGCCGGTCACCGCGACGCGCACCGGACCCTGAGCCTTCGAGAGCTGGGCCGTGCCGTCAGCGCTCACATGGCCCGCCGTGACCGCCGCGGCCTCGATCGCGCCGCGGATGGGCTCGGGCTGCCAGTGGTCCGGCCCGAGCGCCTCGAGCCCCGCGATCGTGGCGTCGAGCATCTCGACGACGGCCTTGCCCTTCACGATGGCCTTCTGCCAGGACGCATCGTCCATGGTCGGCTCGTCGACGTAGAGGAACTCGATCATCGGTTGCACGTCGCCGAGCGTGCGGACCCGCTCTTGCACCTCCGTGGTCAGCGACGCGAGCGCGGCGCTGGCCTCCGACAGCACGGCCGGATCGACGCCCTGGGCGGCGAGGTGCGCGCCGGCGCGCGCCCGGAACGCTTCGGGGCTCAGCGCCCGGATCTTCTCGGCGTTGACGTACGACAGCTTCTTCAGGTCGAAGAACGCGGGCGACGGGTTCACGTCCTCCAACCGGTAGAGCTCGACCAGCTCGGGGATCGGCCGCACCTCCACCCCGTCCGGCGGCCCCCAGCCGAGCAGCGCCAGGTAGTTGACCATCGCCTCCGGCAGGTAGCCGCGGTCGCGGTAGTCGGCCATGGAGACGTCGTCGCGGCGCTTCGACAGCTTCTTGCGCTGCTCGTTGACCAGCAGCGGCATGTGGGCGAAGGCCCCGGGCGGCGCGATGCCGAGCGCCTGCAGGAGCAGCAGGTACTTGGGGGTGCTGTTGAGATGGTCCTCGCCGCGGATGACGTGGGTGATCCCCATGTCGGCGTCGTCCACCGCGTTGGCCAGCAGGAACATCGGCGCGCCACTCGACCGGAGCACCACGAAGTCCTCGATGTTCGCGTGCTCGAACGCGACGTCGCCACGGATCAGGTCGACCCAGCCCGTGGCACCACTCTCGGGCACGCGGAAGCGCAGCGCGCGCCCGGGACCCGGCTCGAGCCCGCGGTCTCGGCAATGGCCGTCGTAGCCGGGCTTGCCACCGCGCTCCTTGGCCCGAGCCTGCACCTGCTCAGCGGTGCAGTCGCAGTAGTAGGCGTGGCCACCGGCCACGAGCTTGGCGGCCGCGTCGCGGTACAGGTCGCCTCGCTGGCTCTGGTAGACGGGTTCACCGTCCCAGGTCAGGCCCAGCCACTCGAGCATCTCGAGCACGTTGTCGACCAGCTCGGGCCGATTCCGCTCGGCGTCGGTGTCCTCGATGCGCAACAGCAGCTCGCCGCCGCTCTGGCGGGCGAACAGCCAGTTGGCCAGCGCGGAGTGGCCCGACCCGACGTGCAGGAAGCCGGTCGGCGACGGTGCAAAGCGAACACGGGGAGCGGGGGGCACCGACCCAGGGTACCGGCGCGGCCCGAACCGCCCCGGCCATCAGGTCCCGGCGGCCACCGACGCTCAGAGGGCGAGCAGCGAGCGCCAGTCCTGCGCGTGGGCGGCTTCGGCGTCGGCGGGGCTGAGGCGGAGCGACTGCTCGGGGACCACGTCGACGATGGCCCGGACGCGGTCGTAGTGGTGGGGCTGCTCGACGCCCTGGAACAGGTTGCGGCGGGCGACGACCAACTCGGCCGCCGGCGACGCGTCGAGGAAGCCCCAGATGGTGAACGCGACCTGCAGGTCGTAGACGACGGGCGCCCGGCCGAACAGGGAGGACCGCTTGAGCGCGACCGCCACCGCGCCGACCACGGCGTCGTGCAGGTGCTCGGCCTCCTGGAGGTGCACCTTGTCCTCGAACAGGTGCGCCAGCTTGTAGGCGTAGCCCTGGTCGGGGCCCTGCGCCCCGCGGCGGCCCTCCTCGCGCGGCTGGTCGTCGCCGACCACCTCGCCGGGCCGGTCAGCCCTCCACTCGTCGGGTCGGCGCGGGGGCGAGGCGTACGACCTCGGCTGGTGGGTCGAGCTGGTCGGGACGTACTCGGGTGCAGCCATCGTCGGGGAGGCTATCCAGCCCGGCGGCGGCTACGGATCGGTGTGGAGCAGGCCGTAGACGAGCGAGTCCTCCAGGGCCTGCCACGACGCCTGGATGATGTTCTCGCTCACCCCGATGGTCGACCATGTCCGATCGCCGTTCGTCGAGTCGATCAGCACGCGCGTGACGGCGCCGGTGCCCTTGTTCGTGTCGAGCACGCGCACCTTGAAGTCGGTGAGATGGACCTTGGCCAGCTGGGGGTAGCGGCTGCCGATAGCGGCCCGCACCGCGGCATCGAGGGCGTTGACCGGGCCGTTGCCCTCACCGATGCGCATGATCCGCTCGCCGTTGACGACGAGCTTGACGATGGCCTCCGTGTCGTGGCGCAGCTGCTCGTTCTCGCCGACGATCACGCGGTAGGACTCGACCGAGAAGAACGGCTGCGTCCATCCGGCGGCGTCACGCATCAGCAGCTCGAGCGAGCCGTCGGCCGCCTCGAAGTGATAGCCCTCATGCTCGAGTCGCTTGAGCTCGTCGATGACGTGGGTGATGGCGGGACCGTCGAGGTCGAGGTCGAGCTCGCGGGCCTTGAGGTCGAGCGTGGCCCGGCCCGCCATCTCCGAGACGACGAACCGGGTGCCGTTGCCGACCGCCTCGGGATCGACGTGCTCGTA
Source organism: Acidimicrobiales bacterium (assembly GCA_025463985.1). Taxonomy (GTDB): domain Bacteria; phylum Actinomycetota; class Acidimicrobiia; order Acidimicrobiales; family Iamiaceae; genus JAODBM01. Next base: position 3,832 of record JAODBM010000005.1, on the reverse strand, counting down.
GGCGGACTTGCTGCGGGTGATGGCCGAGACGTGCAGGCCGGCCTTGTGCGCGAACGCCGACGTGCCGACGTACGGCTGCTGGGGGTTCGGCGTGATGTTGACCAACTCGGCGATGTGGTGCGCCGACGACGTGAGCCGCGACAGGCGGCCCGGGGGCAGCGTGCGCACGCCCATCTTGAGCGTGAGCGTCGGGATGATCGTGGTGAGGTTGCAGTTGCCGGTGCGCTCGCCGTAGCCGTTCATCGTGCCCTGCACCTGGACGGCGCCTCCACGGACGCCCGCCAGCGCGTTGGCCACGCCGCAGCCGCAGTCGTCGTGCAGGTGGACGCCGATCTTCACGTCGTCGCGGAAGTGGCCGGTGATCTCGCGGACGATGGCCTCGACCTCGTGGGGCAGCGAGCCGCCGTTCGTGTCGCACAGCACCAGCGTCTCGGCGCCCTGCTCGGCTGCCGCTTCCAGGACGCGCAGGCTGAACTCGGGATTGTGCTTCCAGCCGTCGAAGAAGTGCTCGGCGTCGAACAGCACGCGGACGCCGGCGTCGGCGAGGAAGCCCACCGAGTCGGCCACCATGGCTTCGCCCTCGTCGAGCGTGGTGCGCAGGGCCTCGGTGACGTGGTGGTCCCAGCACTTGCCGACGATGCACACCGCGGAGGTGCCGGCCAGCAGCAGGTTGCGCAGGGTGGGATCGTCGTCGACCTTGCCCTTGGGCCGCCGGGTCGACCCGAAGGCCACCAGCGTCGACCGCTCGAAGCGCAGCTCGCGGCCGGCCCGCTCGAAGAACTCGATGTCCTTGGGGTTGGCCCCCGGCCAGCCGCCCTCGATGAAGTGGACGCCCAGCTCGTCGAGCTCGTCGGCGATGCGCAGCTTGTCGTCGACGGTCAGCGAGATGCCCTCGAGCTGGGCACCGTCGCGCAGCGTCGTGTCGTAGATCTCGACCGCCTCGGGCAGCCCAGGGTCCCGCGGCGCCATGTGCTCGGCGGTGCTGGGCTCGGCCGGCGACTCCGGTGCGCGATCAGGAGACATGCTCGACCCAGTCCTTGTACCGATCGGTCTGGCCGCGCACCGCCTTGTGGTACTCCTCCGCGATGAGCTTCGTCATCGGGCCGGGACAGAGGATCTCGCGGTCGTCGACCGAGTTGACCGCCGACACCTCGGCCGCGGTGCCGCAGACGAACATCTCCTCGGCGATGTAGAGGTCGCTCCGGGCCAGGTTGTCGAGGGAGCACTCGAAGCCCTGGTCGCGCGCGATGGTCATCACCGAGCTCTGCGTGATGCCCTCGAGCGCGCCCGACGCCAGCGGCGGGCTGATCAGCCGGCCGTGCCGGGCCACGAAGATGTTCTCGCCGGTGCACTCGCTGACGAAGCCGTGCGGGTTGAGCATGATCGCCTCGTCGTAGCCGGCCTTGACGGCCTCGATCTTGGCCAGCGAGGAGTTGACGTAGTTGCCGGTGGTCTTGGATGCGGGCGGCATCGAGTTGTGATCGTGGCGCACCCAGGACGAGATCTTCATGCGCACGCCCTTGGTGGCGGCGTCGTCGCCGAGGTAGGCGCCCCACGGCCAGCAGGCGATGGCCACGTCGACCGAGCACGGGAGCGTGTTGAGGCCCATCTCGCCGTAGCCGTAGTAGGCGATCGGGCGGATGTAGCACGACGGCAGGCCGCTCTCGCGGACCACGAGCTTGGTCGCCTCGACCAGCTCGTCGACCGAGTACGGCATGTCCATCATCATGATCTTGGCGGACGAGTGGAGCCGCTCGATGTGCTCGGTGAGCCGGAACACGCCGGGGCCGCCGGCGGTCTCGTACGCGCGGATGCCCTCGAACACGCCCATGCCGTAGTGCAGCGAGTGCGTGAGGATGTGGATGCGCGCGTCGTCCCACGCGACGAGCTTGCCGTTCATCCAGATCTTCTCGGTGGGCGTGATGGGCATCAGGAGCTCCGTTTCGGCTCAGAGGCGAGCGGCGACGGCGTCGCCGATCTCTGGGGTGGGTGCGTTGAGGTTGCTGCTGGCCGCGCAGGCCTTCCGGATGCGCTCTGCGGCGGCGTCCTCGCCGAGCAGGTCGAGCATCATGGCGGCCGACAAGATGGCGGCGATGGGGTTGGCCTTGGCCTGGCCGGCGATGTCGGGCGCCGACCCGTGCACCGGCTCGAACATCGAGGGCGCTTGACGGGTGGGGTCGAGGTTGGCGGACGCGGCGAAGCCGATGCCCCCCGATACCGCGCCACCGAGGTCGGTGAGGATGTCACCGAACAGGTTGTCGGTCACGATCACGTCGTAGCGCTGGGGATCCTGCACGAAGTAGATGCACGCGGCGTCGACGTGGTTGTAGGCCGTGGTGACCTCGGCGAACTCGGCGGCCACCTCGTCGAACGTGCGCTGCCACAGGTCGCCGGCGAACGTGAGCACGTTGGTCTTGTGCACCAGCGTGAGGTGCTTGCGGGGCCGGCTCGCCGCCAGCTCGAATGCGAAGCGCACGCACCTCTCGACGCCACGGCGGGTGTTGACCGAGCCCTGGGTGGCGATCTCGTGCGGCGTGCCCTTGCGCAGGAAGCCGCCCTCGCCGGCGTAGGTGCCCTCGGTGTTCTCGCGCACCACCGTGAAGTCGATGCCGGCTTCGGGCCGCGTGAAGGGTCGGAGGTTCACGAACTGGTCGAGCTCGAAGCGCATCTTGAGCAGCAGCCCGCGCTCGATGACGCCGGGCGGCACCTCGGGCGTGCCGACGGCGCCGAGGAGGATCGCGTCGAACTCGCGGAGCTCGGCGAGCAGGTCGTCGGGCAGCACCGTGCCATCGCGCAGGTAGCGGGCGCCGCCGAGGTCGAAGTCGGTGGTCTCGAGCTCGACGCCGGCGGCGCGCACGACCTTCAGGGCCTCCGCCACCACCTCGGGGCCGATGCCGTCGCCGCCGATGACTGCGATCTTGTGCGCCACGTGCTCTCTCCGCTCCTGATCTGGGTGTGAGCGCTGAACAACCATCGGCCGATCATCGCGCCCCACAACGACAAAACCGCCCACCGAGGTGGACGGCTCGAAGCGCACACCGGGCTCGGTGTGCGCTAGGGGATGATGGCTACGGTCGTTGCCTGGGACATCACCGGCGCAGTGTACGCCCCTGTCCGTGGGCCGCACCAGGCACTACCTGAGGCGCAGAGAGGTCGCTACCCTGGTCCGGATGTCTGACAAGGTGATCGTGACCAAGACCGCGTTCGAGCGGATGAAGGCGGAGCACGAAGACCTCACCACCCGGGGCATGCTCGACATCGCTCGCAAGATCGAGGCGGCCCGCGAGCTCGGCGACCTCTCGGAGAACGGCGACTACCACGCTGCCAAAGAGGAGCAGGGCAAGCAGCACGGCCGCATCCTGCACCTCGAGAGCTTCCTGGAGCACTGCGAGATCGGAGACGTCCCTATCGTCACGATCCGCTACGAGGGCGAGACCGAGGCGGAGACCTACCTGCTCGGCTCGATCGAGGAGCGCGTCGAGGGCCTCGAGGTCATGTCGCCGGGCTCGCCGCTCGGGGCCGCGCTGCTCGAAGCCAAAGCCGGCGACACCGTCTCCTACACGACGCCGAACGGCACCACGCTGGCGGTCGAGGTCCAGAAGGTCGAGCACCTCGACGGATCGGTCAGCTAGCCCTCGGCACGCCCAGCGTGCGGCGGCCATCCGTCCGGCCGGGCGCGGTGATCAGCCGGTCACGACCAGGCCGGCGCGGCGCTCGATGTCGCGCGCCGCGCGCTCGACGGCGTCGCCGTAGCGCGGGCCCGGATCGCGCGTGGTCCGCTCGACGGGCCCGGAGACGCCCACGGCGGCCACGATCCGGCCGTCCGGGGCGC
>JAODBM010000224.1 GCA_025463985.1 Acidimicrobiales bacterium | reverse complement strand
GATCGGCGGCGCGGTGGTCACCGCCGCAGGCGTCGTGCGCGGCGTGCCCACGCGGGCCGCGGTGCAGTCGGGCGTCAGCTTGGCGGTGGCGGCCGTGCCCGAGGGCCTCCCGCTGCTGGCGACGATGGCCCAGATCAGCGCGGCCCGACGGCTGGCCGCCCGAGGTGTCCTCGTCCGCAACCCCCGGGCGGTCGAGGCGCTCGGGCGGGTCGACGTCCTCCTCGCCGACAAGACCGGCACGCTCACGATGGGGCAGATCCGACTGACCGGCGTGTCAGACGGAACGACGGACGCGGCACTCGACCAGCTCGCCGACCGACACCGCGACATCCTCGTCGCGGCCCTGCGCGCCTCGCCGGCGGAGCGCGAGGCGCACGACCCGCTGCCCCACCTGACCGACCGGGCCGTCGTCGACGGCGCCCTCGCGCTGGGGGTCACGGCGACCAACGGCCAGGACTGGCAGCGCGCCGACGAGCTGCCGTTCGAGCCGGCCCGCGGCTACCACGCGGTGCTCGGCCGCGACCGGGACGGCGACGTCCTGAGCGCGAAGGGGGCGCCCGAGGTGGTCCTGCCGCGCTGCCGCGCCTGGGACGACGGCCGCGGGGCCCGGGAGATGAGCGCCGAGCTGCAGCGCGACCTGTACGCCCACGTGGAGCAGCTGGCCCGCCAGGGCTACCGCGTGCTCGCGGTGGCCGAGCGCCGAGCGAGCGGGCGAGGCGACCTCGACGACGAGCGGGTCGACCGACTCGTGCTGCTCGGGTTCGTCGCGCTCTCCGACCCGGTGCGCCCGGCCGCGGCCGCGGCGGTCGAGCAGCTTCGGCAAGCGGGCGTCCGCACGGTGATGGCCACCGGCGACCATCCCTCGACCGCCGAGGGCATCGCCCACGAGCTCTCGCTGCTCGACGGTGGCAGCGTGGTGACCGGCTCCGAGCTCGATGCGTTGAACGACGATCAGCTGGCCGCCGCGCTGCCCGACGTCAGCGTCTTCGCCCGGGTGACCCCCGCACAGAAGCTGCGCCTGGTGGCGGCCTACCAGGCGGCAGGCCACGGCATCGCCATGATCGGCGACGGGGCGAACGACGCGCCCGCCATCCGCAACGCCGACGTCGGGGTGGCCCTCGGCGAGCACGGCACCTCGGGCGCCCGCCGCGCCGCCGACCTCGTCGTCCCCGGCAACAAGATCGAGGTCCTGCTCGACGCGGTCATCGAGGGGCGCGCCATGTGGGTGTCGGTGCGCGAGGCAGTCGCGATCCTGCTCGGCGGCAACCTGGGCGAGATGGCGTTCACGGTCGCCGGCGCGGCGGTCAGCGGTCGCTCGCCCCTGAACCCCCGGCAGCTGCTGCTCGTGAACCTGTTGACCGACGCCGTCCCGGCCATGGCCATCGCCACCCGCGCCCCGCGGGACGTCTCGCCCGAGGTCCTCCTCGCGGAGGGCCCCGACGCGTCGCTCGGCCGCTCGCTGGAGCGGGCCATCGTCGCACGGGCGTGCACGACGGCAGGCTCGGCCGGTGGCGCGTGGGTCGCGGCCCGGATGACCGGGCGCGGCGCACGGGCCAGCACCGTGGCGCTCGCCGCGCTGGTCGGCACGCAGCTCGCCCAGACGGTCCTGTCCGGCGGCCGCGATCCCGTCGTGCTGGCGGCGGCCCTCGGCTCATGGGTCGCGCTCGTGGCCACGATCCAGACCCCGGGCGTGTCCGGCGTGTTCGGGTGCACGCCCCTCGGTCCGATCGGCTGGACCACCGCCGGCGCGGCGTCCGCAGCCGGCCTCGCCGCGTCCCCGCTGGTCGCCCGCGCCGTCGCCGTCCTCCTGCCCGCGGCCTGACCCGTGCCGCGCATCGACCGGGAAAGCGTGGGCTGGCGACAGGCGCCGCGTCGATAGGTTCTGTCGCGTGGAGCTCGCCGAGCAGGTGACGATCGTGCAGGTGGTCGCAGAGGCCACGCACGCGGTCCGCCGCGAGGTGCTGCGCGGCCATGCGCCCGACCTCGGCGTCAGCGGGCCCGCCGACGACGACCCGGCGGCGATCCACCTCGCCGCGAGCGTCGACGGCGAGGTCGTCGGGGTCGTGAGCGGTTCGCCGGTCGAAGGGCCGCTCAACGGCGGTCCCGGCTCCTGGCAGCTCTCGAGCATGGCGGTGCGCGAGCCATGGCGGGCGCACGGCATCGGCGCCGCGCTGCTCACGCGCCTCGTCGATGAGGTGACCGAGCAGGGCGGCCGGCTCATCTGGGCGCGGGCCCGCGACTCGGCCCTGGGCTTCTACGAGCGCCACGGCTTCCGGACGATCGGCGACGGCTTCGACCACGCGCGGCTCCCCCACCACTACGTGGTCCGGGCGGTCGGAGAGGGCCTCGACGGCATCACCATCCGGCTCATCGCGGCGCGGCCCTTCGGCCCTTGACCCCCTCAGGAAGCACTCCTACGCTCCGAAACATGCGCCTTTCGAACGAAGAGATCACCTCCGAACTGGTTCGTCCGGCCCTCTCGGTCGAGCTGGCCGACGACGGCGACGGCGAGTCGGGCAGCGACGCCCCCGAGGGCGACGGCACAGACATCAGCGCCACCTGACCGCGTGACCCAGCACGGCACTCCCACGCTGGAGCGCTGTGTCGGCGACGTCGAGCGCTTCGCGGGCTGCTGGGCGCTTCGACCGTCGCACCATCGGGCTGACCCGCCGGAAGCCTTCGGCGACCTGCTCAGCATCGCCGACATCGACGTGCTCCTGAGCGAGCACGGGCTGCGGCGCCCGTTCTTCCGCGCGGTCGGCGACGGCGCCACCGTGCCCGCGGAGGAGTACACCGTGCGGGCTCAGGTCGGGTCCCGCACCATCGACGACCTCGCTGACCCGGCCCGCCTCGGCCAGCTGTTCGCGGAGGGCGCCACGATCGTCCTGCAGGGCCTGCACCGGGCCTGGCCGCCCCTGGCACGGTTCTGCGCCGAGCTGTCGGCCGAGCTCGGTCACCCGACCCAGGCCAACGCCTACCTCTCACGCCGCGAGCGGCCCGGCTTCGACGTCCACTGGGACACCCACGACGTGTTCGTGCTCCAGGTTGAGGGCACCAAGCGCTGGCGCGTCTACGAGCCGCTGCGCCGCTGGCCGCTCGAGCGCTCGTCGTCGGCGGGGGAGCTGCGCGAGGACGACCTCGTGCCCCAGGTCGAGCTCGACCTCGCGCCGGGCGACTGCCTCTACCTGCCCAAGGGGTTCCCGCACGCGGCGCTCGCTACCGACGGCAGCTCGCTGCACCTGACGATCGGCGTCGCCTCGTTCAGCGGCCAAGCAATCCTCGAGGAGGTGCTGCGCAGCGCGGTCGATCGCGACGACGCCTTCCGGCGGCCGCTGCCGATCGGGGTCCTCGACTCGCCCGATCGAATGGCCGAGGAGGTGGCGACCGTGGTCGAAGCGTTCGCCAAGCACTTGGCCTCATCGCTCGACATCAGCGAGGTCGCCGCGCGCACGGCAGGGCGATTGGTGCGCAGCCGACCCACCAGCAACCGCGGTGCGCTCGCCGCGATCGTCGCCGCCGACGCCGTCACGCTCGACTCGCGGCTGCGTCTCGACGATGCGGTGCGCACCGAGGACGCGAACCCGGGCGGCGACCGGCGCCTCACGCTGCCGGACCGCAGCCTCGGCTTCCCGGCCCGCGTTGCGCCGGTCCTCGAGTGGTTGGTCGAGCACCGGCGCGTCCTCGTCGCCGACCTGCCCCAGCTCGACGACGAGAGCAAGCTCGTCCTGGCCCGCCGCCTCGTCGCGGAGACCTTCGCCCAGCTCGATGGCTGACCCCCGCTGGTCGTGCGCGGCCGAATCATCCCTGCGGGGCGACCCGCTGGAAGGCACGGCCTCCACGGCGGCGGGCTGGCTGCTCATCGAGCAGCGGGGCGCGTGGGGCCCCGATGGCCTGCCGATCGCCGACCTCGACGCCGAGCGCCTCGCTCGCCTCCGCGCCCAGTGCGCGGCGTTGCGTATCCGGCCGCTGCTCGTGCGCCAACCGTGGAGCGAGCCGACCACCGTCCGCCGCTGGTTCGTGGTCGGGTCGGCCGGCCGGTCGGGGAGCGTGGTCGGTGGCACGTTCGGCCACCCGTCCGAGCTGCTCGACCTCGACCTCGCCGAGCTCCTTCGGCCCGACGGCCCGCGGCCGGGCGACGCGTCCGGTCTGCTGTACCTCGTGTGCACGCACGGGCGCCACGATCCGTGCTGCGCGACCGAGGGGCGCGCGGTCGTCCGCAGCCTTCGCGAGCGCCTCGGCGACGCCTTGTGGGAGTGCACGCACCTTGGCGGCGACCGCTTCGCCGGCAACCTGCTGCTGCTGCCCCACGGCGACTACTTCGGCCGGCTCGACGGCGAGAACGCCGTGCAGGCGGTGGCCGAGATCGAGGCGGGGCGGTTGCCGCTCGAGCACTTTCGCGGGCGGGCCACCCTGTCGCCGTTCGCGCAGGCCGCTGAGATCGGGGCCCGGCGACAGCGGGGCGACGCGGCCCTCGACCCGGTCGAGATCGCGTCCGAGGAGGAGGTGGACCGCGCCACCCGCCTGATCGTCGTGCGGCTGCACGACGCCGAGCTCGAGCTGCGCGTCACGCGCTGGCACCCCGAGCCACCGGCCCTGCTGACCTGCCGAGCGGCTGCACCGAAGCGAGCGTTCGCGTTTCGTGTCGAGGTCGTCGGGGAGATCGAGCTCGACGGCCGGGTACCTTGAGGCGATGTTGCTGGACGGGGTCAACCACGTGGCCATCATCAGCAACGACAGCGATCGGCTCCACGCCTTCTACCGGGAGGTCTTCGACGCCACGGTCTCCCGTGACGACACCCACGGTGCGGGCGAGCGCCTGTCCTTCGTGGCCGTCGGGCCGCACACCGAGCTCAACGTCTTCGAGGTGGTCGGCAACACCGAGGCCGAGCGCCAGACCCCGATGTTCGGCCGCGGGCGCATCGACCACCTCGGCCTGCAGGCCGCGTCGTTGGACGCGTTCACGACCATCCGCGGGCGCCTGATCGAGCGGGGTGCCAGCGACGGGTTCGTCACCGACTTCGGTCCGTTGCTGAGCGTCTTCTTCCGTGATCCCGACGGGCTGGAGGGCGAGGTCTGCGTGGCCAACCCCGACGCCGAGCCCGGCGTCTTCCACCCGCCGGGCACGCCCGCCGCTCGGTTCGCATCGTCCTGACCTCGCCCGGCGCGGTGCCGCCACGGCCGCGTGCGCGGTCTCCGCCAGCGGACTACGGGGCTGAGCCCACTGCGCCGTAGCGTGGCCTCGATGCCCCGCTATCGCTTCGCCCTCCGGCCCAGATGGATCCTGTCGCACGTGTTCGTGCTGGTCCTGGTCGTGGCGATGATCAACCTCGGGTTCTGGCAGCTGCGCCGCCTCGATGAGAAAAAGCAGCGCAACCGCCGCTATCGCGAGCGCACGGCCCAGCCGGTCGCGCCGCTGTCGGCGCTGCTCCGCGCCGCGGGATCCTCGGGTTCGGGTGGCGGTGTCGGCAGCCTCGAGTACCGGCGCGTGCTCCTGCGCGGCACCTACCGAGCCGACCAGGAAGTGCTCGTGCGGGGCCGGAGCCAGGACAGCGCCCCGGGCTCGTGGGTGCTGACGCCGCTCACCCAGCCCGACGGCACCACGGCGATCGTCAACCGCGGGTGGATCGCGAACTCGGGCGGCGTGGAGTCGGTGCCCGCGGCCTACCGCGCGCCGTCCGGCACCGTGACCGTGGCCGGGCTGCTCCGCCCGAGCGAGGTCCGCGGGAGCTTCGGCTCGATCGATCCGCCCACGGGCCGGCTCACGAACCTCGCCCGCGTCGACGTGGCGCGCATCCAGCGCCAGGTGCCCGAGCGGCTCTTCCCGGCCTGGGTGCAGCTCGAGAGCCCGCGCTCCGCTGCAAGCACCCCCAGCGGCGTGCCCCGGCCCCTCGACCCGCCCGCCCTCGACGAGGGACCGCACCTCTCCTACGCCATCCAGTGGTTCCTGTTCAGCACCGGCGCCCTCGTCTTCTACCCCCTCATCCTGCGCCGCCGGGCGCGGGAGATCGAGGCCGAGCAAGCTGCCGGCCCACTCGACGGGCCCGACCCCGACGATGTCCCCGAGCCGGGCGACCCCCGCCTGCAGGCCGTCGACGGCGGGTCGCCGCCACCCCTCGGCTGAGCCGCGGCCGCCGGCCCTCGCTCAGCGCCGCGTCGTGCTCGCCGGTCAGCCTGCCGGCGAGGGACCGGTGGCCTCGAGGCGCACCATCAAGACGGGGCACGGCGCGTGCTGCAACACGTGGTGGCTGACCGATCCCATCAGCACGCGCTGCAGCCACCCGTGGCCGTGCGAGCCGATGACCACGAGGTCGACCTGGAGCTCGGCGGCCAGGGTGCAGATGGTCTGGCCCGGGTCGCCGACCTCGACGCGGGGCTCGAGCGGGACCTCGAGCAGGTCGCTGAGCTGCGCCAGCTCGTGCGAGGACTCCACCTGCTCCTCGCGCTCGATCTGCCGCTCGAGCTCGGGGTCGACGATCGTCGGGTGGGTGTCCATGGGCGTCACGGCGGCCGCGGGGACGTACGCGGGAGGCACCACGTGCAGCGCGATGAACCGGTGGTCGCGTCCGAGGAGCTGGATGCCGCGGGTCATGGCTGCGGTGGCGAGATCCGAGCCGTCGGTGGCGAGGAGCACGGTCGACATGCCGTCATCGTGGCACGCTTCGGACCGTGCCCGACGACCCTCGCGCCCGCATCATGGCCGCCACGGTGACCTGTCTCGGGCGCTACGGCATCGCGAAGACGACCGTCGACGACGTGGCCCGCGAGGCCGGCCTCGCCCGGGCCACCCTGTACCGGCACGTCCCAGGTGGCCGCGAGCAGCTCATCAGCGAGGCCATCACCTGGGAGGTCGGGCGCTTCTTCACCGAGCTCGGCCACGCGGTGGACGACGCGCCGGACTTCGCCACCCGCCTCGAGCGGGCGCTGATCTATGCCCATCGAGCGGTGGACGAGCACGAGGTCCTGCAGAAGGTGCTCGAGACCGAGCCCGAGCGGCTGCTGCCGCAGCTGACCGAGTCGGCACCCATCGTGCTGGCCCTGCTGCGCGCCTACCTGGAGGAGCACCTGGCGGGCGAGGCGCTCCGGCCCGGCGTCACCGCCGAGCGCGCCGCGGACTGGCTCGCTCGGATGGGGCTCTCGTTCATCATTGCCGAGGGGAGCTGGGACCTGCGTGACCCGGTGGCGGTCCGTCGGCTGGTTCGTGAGCAGCTGCTGGTCGGCATCCTCGAGCAACCCTGATCCGCGCGGCCACCGACGTCATGTGACTGATGACACCGTCAGCGACGGTTGACGATGAGACAGTCCCGTTCTTATTGTCTCATCAATGGATGCAGCCGCAGGTATCTCCAGCGAGGCCGATTCGGGCCTCGAGGCGCGCATCCTGGACGCCACGCTGCAGTTGGTCGAGCGCGTCGGCGTCGCCAAGACCTCCCTGTTCGACGTGGCCCAGCACGCCCGCTGCTCGCGGGCAACGCTCTACCGGGCGTTCCCCGGGGGCAAGGACCACCTGTTCCAGGCCATGGGCCGGCGTGAGCTGCTGCGATTCCTGGGACGGGTGGCTGAGTCCGTCAGCGAGCAGCCCGACGCCGAATCGGCCCTGGCGGCCGCGGTCACCACGGCGGCCACGGGCCTCCGCGATCACGTCGCGTTCCAGTTCGTGCTCGCGCACGAGCCCGGCCTCCTGCTCCCGTACCTCGGCTTCAAGCAGGTCGACCGCCTCTACCGGGCGGTCGCGGCGGCCGGCGCGCCCCACCTCGTCCGCTTCGTGCGGCCCGAGCAGGCGTCGTGGACGGCCGAGTGGCTGGCCCGACTCCTCATCACCTTTGTCTTCACCCCCGACGATGGCGTCGACCTCACCGCCGACGCCGACGCCCGGGAGCTCGTCCGCACGTTCCTGCTGCCCGCGCTTGCGCCGGCGGCCGCCCTCGATCCCGCCACCACACCACTCGTCCTCAGCCCCAGGAGCACATGAGCATGTCCACCAACGAAGAGCTGATCGGCCGCGACGAGATCAACGATCTCGAAGCGATCCTCTCGATCGTCAACACCGACGCCGATGCCGCCATCCGCACGGTGGCGGACAACGCCGAGGCGATCTTCACGTGGGACTACGAGAAGGGGAAGCGCCCCGCGCTCAACAAGCTCTACGAGAAGGCCAAGGGCGCGATGTGGAACGGGGAGACCGACCTCCCCTGGGACACGGTGGTCGATCAGGAGCAGGTGGCCCTGGCCAACGCCGCGGCGCAGGGCGGGATCGAGCAGGGCATGGACCTGACCGGCTCGCCGCTCGCGAAGTGGGGCGACAAGGAGTGGCTGCAGCTCGGCATCGAGTTCCAGAACTGGTCGCTGTCGCAGTTCATGCACGGTGAGCAGGGCGCGCTGATCTGCACCGCGAAGATCGTCGAGACGGTGCCGTGGATCGACGCCAAGTACTACGCGTCGACCCAGGTGATGGACGAGGCCCGCCACGTCGAGGTCTTCGCCAAGTACCTCGACACCAAGCTCAGCGGGCACTACCCGATCAACGCGCACCTGGGCCTGCTGCTCGACGACATCGTCGAGGACAGCCGCTGGGACATGACCTACCTCGGCATGCAGATCATGGTCGAGGGCCTGGCGCTCGCCGCCTTCGGGTTCATGCACCAGATGACCACCGAGCCGCTGCTCAAGCAGCTCCTGCGCTACGTGATGAGCGACGAGGCCCGTCACGTCGCGTTCGGCGTGCTCAGCCTGAAGGAGTACTACGCCGAGCTGTCAGACGCCGAGCTGCTCGTGCGTCAGGAGTTCGCCTTCGAGGCGGCCGTGCGGATGCGCGATCGCTTCATGCAGCAGGAGATCTGGGAGCGCATGGGCGTGGCGCCCAAGGACGTGCTGCCGCTGCTGCTCGAGAACCCGAACCGGCTGCTGTTCCAGCAGATGCTGTTCACCAAGATCGTGCCGAACTGCAAGAAGCTCGGCCTGCTCGACGCCAACGACGGCTGGTTGCGTCACCGCTTCGAGGAGTTGGGCGTGATCCAGTTCGAGAACCTCACCGACACCAGCGACGAGTACCAGGCCTTCGCGCTTGGCGAGGCCGAGCTCAACAGCCAGTCGGCGTAGCCGGCGCACGACCTCCGCGCGGCGCGCTCAGAACTTGACCGGCGGGACGACCGGGAACTGCGGGTGGGGCGGAGGCGGGCAGCACTGGTAGTTGGGGTTGCAGCCGCTGGCGGAGGCCTGCGAGCTGACGGCGGCGATGCCGACCGCGCTGATGGCGGCAGTGAGGGCGAGCCCGGCGAGGGCTCGACGAGGGACGATGTTCATGGTGCGCTCCTTGAGATTGGGCGGATGGTCGGACCCACCCGCCCGAGGAGGTCCACCCGTCCGACGCTCGTGGCCCGGTCGTCCTTACGCGGGCGACGAGGAGCCGGCAGGTCCCGTACTGCCTCTCGGACCGCAGGCCGCGCCGGGGTAGGGTCGGGCGTGATGTCCGGTGACGAGAGGTGACGAGCTAGTGGCCCGGTTCGGACCGCTGCTGACGGCGATGGTCACGCCCTTCGACGAGCGCGGCGCGCTCGATGCGAAGGCCGCGGGCGACCTCGCGCAGTGGCTCGTCGCCCAGGGCAACGACGGTCTCGTGGTCGCCGGCACCACCGGTGAGAGCCCGACGATCACCGACGACGAGCGCCTCGAGCTGTTCCGAGCCGTGCGGGCCGCGGTCGACGTGCCGCTCATCGCCGGTGCCACCACCAACGACACCGCCCACAGCATCGGCCTCGTCGAGGCGTCCGCCGAGATCGGCATGGACGCCATCCTGGCGGTCACCCCGTACTACAACAAGCCCAGCCAGGCCGGCCTCGACGCGCACTTCCGGGCCATCGCCGCCGCCAGCGCCCTGCCCGTGATGCTCTACGACGTGCCCGGCCGCACCGGCCGCAAGATCGCCACCGACACCATCCTCCGCCTGGCCCGCGAGGTCCCCACGATCGTCGCCCTCAAGGACGCGTCGGGCGACCCGGCCGAGACCGGGCGGCTCGTCGCCGAGGCGCCCGAGGGCTTCGAGGTCTACAGCGGCGACGAGCCGCTCACCCCGGCCCTGCTCGCCTATGGCGCCGTGGGCGTCGTGGGCGTCGCGTCGCACTGGACCGCTCCCGAGCAGGCCGAGATGTTCCGAGCGTGGGCGCAGCGTGACCTGCCCCGCGCCCAGGCCCTCCACCGGCGGCTCCTCCCATCGTTCGACTACATGAACAGCGAGACCTGCGTGTTCTCCCAAGCCACCAAAGCCGCCCTCCGCGTGCTCGGACTCGACGTGGGCGATTGCCGCCTGCCGCTCGGTCCGGCCCCTGCCGGCACCGAAAGCCGCGCCCGCGCCGTGCTCGCCGACCTCGGTCGCGAGGTCTGATGGCGGACCCCGTCAAGATCACGTTCCTCGGCGGCCTCGGCGAGATCGGGCGCAACTGCGCCGCGATCGAGATCGACGACCGCATCATGCTGCTCGACTGCGGCCTGATGTTCCCTGACGCCGACATGCTCGGCATCGACCTCGTGCTCCCCGACTTCACCTGGCTGCTCGAGAACGGTGACCGCATCGAAGGCTGCATCGTCACCCACGGGCACGAGGACCACCACGGGGGCCTGGCCTACCTGCTGCGCGAGCTGTCGTTCCCGCTCTACGGCTCCGCGCTCACGCTCGGCCTGGCCCGCAACCGCATCGAAGAGGCCGGCCTCCTCGACCGCACCGAGATGATCACCGTCGCCGACAACGAGCGACGCGAGATCGGCCCGTTCGACTGCGAGTTCATCCCGGTCACCCACTCGGTGCCCCACGGGTTCGCCACCGCGTTCCACACGCGGCAAGGCACGATCCTCCACACCGGCGACTTCAAGCTCGACCTCACCCCGGTCGACGGGCGGCTCACCGACCTGGGCGTCATGGGGGCGATCGCACAGAACGAAGGCGTGCGGCTGCTGCTGTCGGACTCCACGAACGCCGACCAGCCCGGCCATTCACGCTCCGAGCGCTCCGTCGGCAAGGTGCTGCACCAGCTGTTCGCCGAGCACAAAGGCCGGCGCATCATCACCGCCTGCTTCGCGAGCCACATCCACCGGGTCCAGCAGATCGCCGACGCCGCCGTCGACCACGGCCGGGTCGTGGCCACGCTCGGGCTCTCGATGAAGAAGAACGTGCGCCTGGCGCGCGACATGGGCCTGCTGCGCATCGCCGACGACAAGCTGCTCGACATCGAAGACGTCAAGGACCTCGATCCCGGCCGGGTCTGCGTGATCTCCACCGGATCGCAGGGCGAGCCCATGTCGGCGCTCGCGCTGATGGCCGCCAACACCAGCAAGTGGCTCAAGCTCGACAGCGACGACACCGTGATCCTCAGCTCGCACCCGATCCCGGGCAACGAGATGAACGTCACCAAGGTCATCGACGGCCTGTTCCGGCTCGGGGTCGAGGTCGTCCACTCGGGCATCGAGGACGTGCACGCCACCGGGCACGCCAAGCAGGAAGAGCTCAAGACCATCCTGTCGATCCTGCGGCCGGACTGGATGGTGCCGGTGCACGGCGAGTATCGGCACCTCGTCACCCACGCGCGGCTGGCTCGCAGCATGGGCGTGGCCGACGACCACGCCGTCGTCTGCGAGGACGGCGACCAGATCGCCCTCACCGACAAGGGCCTGATCCGCGTCGGCAAGGTGCCGGCCAGCTACCTCTACGTCGACGGCATCGTGGGCGACGTGGGCCATGGTGTCCTGCGCGATCGCCGGGTCCTCGCGGACGAGGGCGTGGTGGTGGTCATCGTCAGCGTCGACCGCAACGAGCCGAGCCTCCTCAACGCCACCCAGGTCATCACCCGGGGCTGGGTGCACGCACCCGAGGCGGAAGATCTGCTCGACGAGTGCCGCCAGGTCGTCGACACCGCCGTCCTTCGGGACCTCAGCGACGGTGCCCACGACATCGAGTCGCTCCAGCGCACCGTCCGCAGGGCCGCCGGCAAGCTCGTCAGCGAGCGCACGAAGCGCCGGCCGATGATCGTCCCGGTGATCATGGAGGCCTGAGCGGCCTCGGGCGGCCTTCGGCCGCCGGAAACGCGTGGGGCGCCTTCGGCGCTCCTCGGGGGATCGGGGGAGTGGGGCGGCCGCGGGCCGGGTCGCGGTCCTCGAACTGACGTACGCCTGCTGGTAGCGTTGGCGCCACTGTGGCTGTGACCCGTCCGAGCTCCAAACGGCCCGCGACGAAGCGATCTCCGTCGTCGAAGGGGCGCCCGGCGGCGAAGAGGCCCGCCGCCAAGCGGCGCGCGCCGGCCCCGTCGCCGCGCCCACCCGCCACCGTGCGCGTCCTCGACTCGGTCGCGGCTGCGGGACACGGTCACGGCGCCGACTTCGCCGGCCTCGTCGCCATCGCTCTGGGGCTGGTCGCCGCGCTCGGCATCTATGGCGATGCCGCCGGCCCCGCCGGGCGCGGCGTCGCG
>JAODBM010000222.1 GCA_025463985.1 Acidimicrobiales bacterium | reverse complement strand
AGGGCCAGCGCGTCGAGCGGGTCGTGGGTGACCAGCACGGTGGACCCGACGAACCCGGTGAGGTGGTGGCGGAGGTCGCGCCGCACCGTCGCTCGCACGGTGGCATCGAGCGCGGCGAGCGGCTCGTCGAGCAGCAGCAGGCGGGGTTCGGTGGCCAAGGCCCGGGCCAGCGCGACGCGTTGCGCCTGGCCGCCCGACAGCGCTGCGGGCCGCGAGCGGGCGTGCGCGCCGACCCCCAGCTGCTCCAGGAGCGTGGCGGCGCGGGCCTGCGCCGCTCCCTTCGCCATGCCCCGGGCGCGCAGCCCGAAGGCCACGTTGTCGACCACGGACAGGTGCGGGAACAGCAGGTAGTCCTGGAACAGCAGCCCGACGGGGCGACGCTCGGCGTGGGCGAACGCCGCGGTCGCCGGCTCATCGACCACCTGAGCGTCGATCGTGATCCGCCCGGACTCGATGGCCAACAGCCCGGCCAGCGCCCGCAGGATCGTGGTCTTGCCGGCGCCGTTGGGGCCGAGCACGGCGAGCACCTCGCCGTCCTCCACGGTGAACGCCGCGTCGAGGTCCAGGTCGCCGCGGCGCAGGCGCAGGTCGGCGGTGACGGTCATGCGCGCCGCAGCCAGCGATCGCGGAGCGCCACGATCACGACGAGCGAGACCGTGAGGAGCACGAGGCTCAGCGCGGTTCCCAGCGCGGGGTCGTCCTCCAGCGCGAGGTAGACGGCCAGGGGCAGGGTCTGGGTGCGGCCGCTGATGTTGCCGGCGAACGTGACCGTGGCGCCGAACTCGCCCAGGGCGCGGGCCCAGGCCAGCACGGCGCCGGCCGTCACGGAGGGGGCGACGATCGGCAGGGTCACCCGCCGGAACGTCGTCCAGCGGCTGGCGCCGAGCGAGGCGGCGACCTCCTCGAAACGCTGGTCCAGCGACCGCAGTCCGGCCTCGACCGTGATCACGAAGAACGGGAGCGCCACGAACGTCTCGGCCAGGATCACGCCGCCCGTGCTGAACGTCAGCTGCACCCCCAACCAGTCGTAGAGGTGGCGGCCGACCAGCCCGGAGCGGCTGAAGGCGGTGAGGAGGGCGACGCCGCCGACGACCGGCGGGAGCACGAGCGGCAGCAGCACGAGCGCGCGGACGAAGGCCTTCCCGGGGAACGGGATGCGGGCCAGCGCCCAGGCCGTCGGCAGCCCGAACACGACCGACAGGGCCGCCGCGCTCAGCGAGCAGACGACCGAGAGGCGCAACGCGTCGAGGGCCCCGTGGGTCGTCAGGTCATGGCCGAGCGTGGACCACGAGGCCCGCTGCACGAGCCCCACGAGCGGCACCGCGAACAGCGCCACGGTGACCGCGGTGGCGACGACGACGAGCCCTGGCGGTCGCCGCCGATCGGCGGTCATGGGGCGAGGAAGCCGGCCTTGCGCAGCACGGCCTGACCCGCCGGGCCCATCACGTACGCCTCGAAGGCCTGGGCCAATGGCTGGTGCGAGCTGGCCCGGAGCACCGCGATCGGATAGCTGGCGAGCGCGTTCTGCGCCGCGGGGATGGCCACCGACGCCACCTTGCGGCCCGCCGCCCGCGCGTCGGTCACGTAGACGATCGCGGCATCGGCGTCGCCCGCGGACACCGCGCCGAGCGTGGCCTTGACGTCCACGCCCCGCGTGATCTTCCACGTCGGGATCGTCACCCCTGCGGACTTCAGGATCTGCGCCGCGTACTTGCCGCACGGGACGGTCGTCCCGCACAGCGCCACGGTGCCGGCCTTGGAGAGGTCGGCCAGCGTCGTGATGCCCTTGGGGTTGCCCGGCTTGGTCACGATGATCAACAGGTTCTTCGCGAACACGGTCGCCGGTGCCGCGAGCAGCGCCTTGGCGGCCAGCTTCTTCATCGTGGACGTGTCGGCGAAGGCCGCCGCGTCGGCCGGTGCGCCGCTCTCGATCTGGGTCTCGAGGGTGCCCGACGAGCCGAAGTTGAACGTGATCTGCGTGCCCGGGTGGGCCTTCTGGAAGCCGGACCCGAGCGTCGCGAACACGCCCTTGAGCGACGCGGCCGCCGAGACGGTGATCGATCCGGAGACCGGCGGCACGGTGGCGGCGGCACCCGCACTCGTGGTGCTCTTCGCGCTCGACGACGTGCTGCTGGAGCCGCAGCCGCTCACGAGGCCGACCGAGAGCAGCAGGGCGACGATGGTGGTGCTCCGGCGGCGCCTGGACGCTCCAGGTGAGGATCGGTGGGCGGGGTACGGGCCGGACATCAGGTCGGGATCTCGATCACGACGTTGGTGGACTTCACGGCCGCGGTGGCCAGGTCGCCCGGCTGGAGGTTCAGCTCGTCGGCCGCCTCCCGCGTCATCATCGAGACCAGCCGATGCGGTGGCGCGTACACCTCGACGATGGCCACGAGCGTGTCCCGGTCGACGCGGGTGACGATGCCGGTGAAGCGGTTCCGCGCCGACTGGGACATCACCGACTCGGGCTGGTAGGCCGCGGTCTGCTCGGTCAGGTACCGCGCGAGGTCCGCGCCGTCGACCATCCGGGGCCCGCCGGCGCTCCGGCGCGACGTGAGCCGCCCCTCGTCGCACCAGCGACGCACCGTGTCGGTGCTCACGCCCAACAGCTCGGCGATCTGCGCTGGGCGGTAGGCCGTCATCGAGCGCGCAGGCTAGATGCTGATCTCGCAGAACACCATCGAAACCGGTGAGATCGCCCGTAAATGCGAGGTCATCCCGCTGACCTTCCCGCGTTTGAGCGACCGGCGGGAGCAGCGACCGGAGATGGTCGAGGCCGCGCGCCGCTGCCACGCGCAGCTGGTACTGGGCGGGGAAACGGTCGCCCCCACAACCGCCATCCCGCCCACTTCGACGCCAGGCCGAAGTGGGCGGGGAAACGGCTGCCACCACGACCGCGATCCCGCCCACTTCGCCACCCCGGCCGAACTGGGCGGGGAAACGGTCGCCCCCGCGACCGCCATCCCACCCACTTCGACACCCCGCGGTACTGGGTGGGGAAACGGTCGCCGTCACGACCGCGATGCCGCCCGTCGACAGGCGGCGTCAGATGGTGGCGAGGATCTCGGCGAGCTGCTCGATGCGGGCCGGCGTGTGGGGGGTGGCCAGGTAGGCGATGCCGAGGTCCATGCCCGCATCGGCGAACGCCTTCGCGTGCTCGACGCCCGGCGTGGGGTCGTCGGGCTCGATGTGCAGGTGGGTGGACGTGGTGATCTCGCCGACGTCGCGACCGATGGCGGCGCAGGCGTCAGCCAGCACTTGGCGCGACGCCTGCCAGTCCTCGACGGTGGCGCCCGGGTGGTTCCAATGCTGCGCCCAGCGGGCCGCAGCCGGCAGCGTGCGGGTCGGGCCGCTGCCACCGATGCAGATCGGCGGGTGGGGACGCTGGACCGGCTTGGGCTCACAGCGGGCGGCCGACAGCCGGTAGTGCGTGCCGGCGAAGTCCGTGGTCTCGTTCGACAGCAGGCCGACGATCACCTCGAGCGCCTCGTCGAACCGGTCGAAGCGCTCCCGTAGCGGCGGGAGATCGATGCCGTAGGCGTCGCACTCCTCCTGGTTCCAGCCCGCGCCCAGGCCCAGCTCGAGCCGGCCGTGCGAGACGACGTCGAGGGTCGCGGCCATGTTGGCCAGCACCGCCGGATGGCGGTACACGTTGCCGGTCACGAGCACGCCGACCCGCAGCCGTCGGGTGGCCTGGGCCAGCGCGGTGAGCGAGATCCAACCCTCCAGGCAGGGCCCGGTCGAGTCGGAGAAGATCGGATAGAAGTGGTCGAAGGTCCAGCCCGACTCGAACAGCTCGATGTCGTCGGCGGCCTGCCAGGTGGCGAGCATGTCGTCCCAGGTTGTGTGCTGGGGGGACGTCTTGAAGGCGAAGCGCATCGTCCCAGCATGTCGCAAGAACCGGGCGGGGGTATGGTCCGCCGCCATGCAGTTCGGGATCGCCTTCGCCAACGCCGGACCCGCCGCCGACCCCGCCGTCGCGGTCGCCTGCGCACAGGCGGCCGAGGCCGCCGGGTTCGATTCGCTCTGGACCGTCGAGCACGTGCTGGTGCCGGCCGGCTACGAGTCGACCTATCCCTACGACAAGAGCGGGAAGATGCCGTTGGGCGAGCGCATCGACATGCCGGACCGCTGATCTGGCTCGCGTACGTCGCCGCGGCCACGACCACGATCAAGCTCGGCACCGGCATCCTGATCCTCCCGCAGCGCAACCCCGGGGTCACCGCGAAGGAGGTGGCCACGCTCGACAAGATGTCGGGCGGGCGGGTGCTGCTCGGCGTCGGCGCCGGGTGGCTGGAGGAGGAGTTCGACGCGCTCGGCGTGCCGTTCGAGCGCCGCGGCGCCCGCCTCGACAGCTATGTGGCCGCCATGCGGGCCCTCTGGACCGAGGACGAGGCCACCGTCGACGACGAGTTCGTGTCCTTCCAGCGGGCGATCAGCCTGCCCCGGCCCGCGCAGGCGAGCGTGCCGATCGTCATCGGCGGCCACACCGAGGTGGCGGCCAAGCGGGCCGGACGCATCGGCGACGGCTTCTTCCCCGGGCGCGGCTCGAAGGAGCAGTTGGCGGCCCTGCTCGACCTCATGCGTCGCACCGCCGAAGACCACGGGCGAGACCCCGCGGCGATCGAGGTCTCGCTGAGCGGGGCGGGCCTGTTCGGCGACGACCCGTTGGGTGAGGTCGAGCGGATGCGCGAGCTCGGCGCCGACCGCCTCGTGATCGCCCCCCTGGCCTACGACGCCGAGAGCGCGGCGCCCGCCTACGAAGCCTTTGCCGACAAGGTCATCCGCCGCCTCTAGCCTGATCGCTCCGGCCGGCGAGGCTCAGGAGCGGAAGACCTCGATGGGGTCGCCGTTGGCGACGAGGCCGGGGAAGTACTCGGCGATGTGCATCGGGATGCGGACGCAGCCGTGCGAGGCAGGATGCAGCGGGACCGACGTGGCGCCGTGCACCGCGATGCCGCCGGTGAAGTAGACGGGGTTGTAGAGGCGGCCGAGCGGGGCGGTGCGCCAGCCGGCGATGCGTCGCTGATAGCGGTAGCGGCCCACGGGCGTGACCGCATCGCCGCAGTTCGTGCCCTCGCAGTAGGGGTGCTGGCTGCCGCTGGAGACGTGGGTGATGAGGGTGGGACGGCCGTCACGGAACACGAGCAGCACCTGGCGGGTGAGGTCGACCTCGGTATGGGTGGGGCCCAGGGCCGGCCGCAGCATCGCCTGGGCCGGCCGGGCGAGGATGAGCTTCTCGACCGCCGGGCTGACCACGCCGTCGCTGGGCAGTCCGTGCAGGGCTTGGAAGGCCCAGACGGCCAGCGTGGACTTGAGGCCGAACGAGCCGTCGGGCGGCCCGGGGTCGTAGCCCATGGCCTTGAGGCTGACCTGCAGGGCCATCGTGCGCGTGCCGGTGGAGCCGGACTGCAGCGGTCCCGCGGGCTCGGCGGCGAGGGCCGGCGCCGTGGTCGTGGTGGTGGCCGGGACGGTCGTGGTCGTGGTCGTGGTGATCGACGTGGTGGTCGGGGCCGTGACCGGCGGGGCGCCCTTCGAACCGGTCGCGGACGAGGTGGTGGGACCGCGGCCGGCCGGCGCGCCGACGCCGCCAGCTGCGGTGGTGGGCCCTGAGGTCGGGGCCGCCGTCGGACCCGTCGACCCGCCGCTGCAAGCGCCCAGCACCAGCGCCGCGCCGACGAGCAGCGCGGCGACCCCGGCACGCGAGCGGCGTCGTGCCGTGGTGAGGGGTGCGACGGCCGTGCCGTCGGCGGGGCTCCGGCCGCTCGCGTGCATCGGAAGATGATGGCATGGCCATCGCGTAACGCCCGGCCGGCGACCGAAGGTCAGCGGGCACGCAAGTACGGTTAGGCCCCGGTGGCCGACGAGATGGGGATCGTGGCGAGCGAGCCGAACGGGGTGGCACCCTTCGTCGTGCGCCGGGCCCGGTCCGGCGACGACGGCGCGTTCGCGCAGCTGCTCGAGCACTACGACCCGCGCGTGCGCGCCCTGGTCGCGCTCCTCCTGGATGACCCGGAAGCGACCGATCGCGTCCTGCGGGCCGCGTACCTGCGGGCCTATCGCAGCCTGCCCCTCCTCGGCCGCGACGAGGTCCCGGGCATCTGGCTCTACCGCACGACGTACCGCACCTGCCTCGACGAGCTGCGGCGCCTCGACCGGCGGCGGCGCCATCCGACCGCTCGCCGCCAGCGCCGCCCGGGAACGTCGGGCGGCGCCGCCACCGACGCGGTGGCCCCGGCCGACGAGCGGCCGGCGTTCGAGCGGGTGCTCGCGGGGATCCCCGCCGACCAGCGGGCTGCGCTGCAGATGGTCGACGTCGACGGCTTCGAGCCGGCCGCGGCCGCCGCCGTGCTCGACCTCGCGCCCGAGAAGGTCGCGGCGCTGTTGGAGACCACGCGTGGCGCGCTGGTCGCGTCCGACCGGACCGACGTCGCCGCCGCGCTCGCGGAACGCCCAGTGCCCCCTCGCGACGACGCCTTCTGGGCCCGCCTCGGCGAGCTGCTCATCGCTGAACGCGAGGCGCCGGCCGCGCCGACGTTCGACCCGCTCGAGCGGCTCGCCGACCATGCGGCTGGCTCCGCCGATGCTGGTGCGCCCGGGGACGCCGCCGGTGCGGGCGCCGCTGAGATGCTCGGACTGGCCCGCCACGCGGACCGCGTGCGGCCCAAGCCGAACCGGCGGCGCCAGGCACTCATCGCGTCAGGGGTGATCGTGGTCGTGGCCATCCTCACGGTCGCAACGCTCATCGGCCTCAGCGGCCGGCCACCCGATCGCGGCACGACCGGCGCGGCCATGGCGGACCGCGTGGCGGAAGCGCTGGCGGGCTCGCCGTACCTGACCGGGCGGCTCACGGTGTCCGGCGCGACGCCGAGCGGGCGGACCGAGCACTACGTCATGACCTGGAGCAGCGACGGCTCGCTGCGACGGCAGGGCACCGACGTGTACTCCGACGCGTCCTACGACGCCCAGACCGGCGTCGCCCGCGCCGTGAAGGAGACCGCCGTGGCGAGCCAGACGGCCATCGACGTGGCCGAGCTGGTGGGCGTCGCGGCCGGGCCGCCCGACGGTGGCGGGGTGGCGGCCCTCGGCGTCGACGACGAGGTGGGCGACGCGCTCCGGGCCCTGCGGTCGGTGGGAAGCGTGCGGATGCACAAGGACACGGTGGCGGGCCGCGCCGCATGGACCATCGACGCGCCCCTGACGCCGGCCGCCGGCTCGTCGGTCGACCGGGTCAGGGTGTCGGTCGACCAGCTCGACCTCGCGCCGCTGGCCGTGACCCGCTACGCCGGCGACCGCGTGGTCCGCGCCGCCCGCTTCGAAGGCCTGCAGGGCCAGAGCGTCGTGCCGCCGGCGATCTTCGACCTGTCGCTCCCGGCCGGGCGCACGCCGGCGCGAGCCGACGCCGGCTTCCAACGGGTGACCCTCGCGGCCGTGCGCAACCTCATCGGGTACGACGCGCCGACGCCGGCGTGGCTTCCACGCGGCTTCGAGCTGCGGCTGGTCACCGTGCGACCGGGCGGGAGTGGGGCGCAGAGCACCGCCGGCGGCGCAAACCCACCCGACCGCGACGTCGTCTCGTTCGGCTACCGCCACGGCCCCGACCAGGTCACGGTCACCGTCCGCCGCGACGGGGGCAACGCCGCGCGCTGGGCCGACCCGTTCGGCACCGCGTCGAGCGCGGCGGGTCGGTCCCGCCAGCTGCTCGGGCTCGGTCGCTTCCACGCGGCCACCGTGGAACGGGTCGCCGCTGACGCCGAGTCCTCCGCCCACCTGTGGGGTCGCGACGGGGGCCTGGTGTTCACGGTCTCCGGCGATCGCACGGTGGCCGAGCTCACCCGCGTCGCCGGCTCGCTCGGCTGAGGCCGAGGGCCGCCGGGCGATCAGGCTCTCAGTAGCCGGTCGTGCCCCTGGTCGTGGGCGACGTGCCGGCGCCCCCGCCGGCCGCGCCCGCCCCCGCCTGCTTGATCAGCTTGCCGGTGGGATCGATCGGGAACCACTTGCCAGCCACGCCCAGACCATTGACCTCACCGAGCTTGCCGTCGCCCGAGTAGGTGTAGGCGAGCCAGTCGCCGACCTTCACCTGCAGCGTGCCGTCCGGGCGGGTGACGAGCTTGTAGAGCTTGGGTTCCAGGCCGGCCAGCGACGAGGCGGACACCGGCGGCCAGGCCTTCGCGCAGGCGCCGACGCACTGGTGGGACCTGGCCGCGCCCTTGTCGGGCAGGAAGCCGTACAACGTGAGCCCGTCCGCGTTGGTCAGCACCGGGCCAGCCGGGGTCGTCGCCGTCTGACCGAGGCCCTTGGTGCCGGTCGCCGGCGACCTTGAGGATCACCGGCCCGGTGGCGGCCGAGGTGCCCGGACCCGACGAGGGCGAGGCGGCGGGCGCCGACGGGCTCGCCGGCGCGGCCTTGTCGTCCTTCTTGGTGCAGGCCGAGAGCACGAGCAACGAGGCGAGCAACACGACGGTGAGCCGTCTCGCCGATGGGGTGGTCATGGTGTGGTTCCTCTTGGGTGGGTCACGGGACGACGGTGATCTCGCCGGTCATCTGCGGGTGGATGCTGCAGGCGTACGCGTACGTGCCGGGCGTCGCCGGCGCGGTGAGCGTGGTCCTGGTGCCGGGGGCGACGTTGCCGGTGTCGAACGCGCCGTTCGTCGCCGTCACCGTGTGGGCGACGGAGTCCTGGTTGTCGACCGTGACCTGGCTGCCGGCTCGCACGGTCACCGCCTCGCTGAACGAGAGGTTGACGATCGAGATCGTGGCCCCGGACGGAGCGGTCGCGGCGCCGCCAGGCGGGGCTCCGCCCCCATAGCCACCGCCCGCCGCGGCCGGCGCCTCAGCCGCGGGTGGCGCGGCGGGGGGCTTCGACCCGTCGCCGTTGACGACCAGGGCGGTCGCTGCGAAGGCGGCGGCGAGGCCGCACACGACGATCGATGGGGAGATCCTGCTCACGAGGGACGTGCTCCTCGGCCCTCAGGGGGGTCGCGAAACCAGAGGTGGTACGGGGCCGGCGCGCCGGGGTGGTGCACCCGGTGAGCCGGCCGGTCGCGCCCTGGCGCGGGCTGGTCGGGCGTAAGTCCGACGCGCGATCGGTCGTCTACGCGCGGACCAGCGCTTGGAGACGGACGTGGCCGAAGGGCGCAGGACGAGGGCGAGGGGTGCCGCCCTTGCGGTCGCGGTCACGGTCGCGGTCGCGGCGTGCGGCCAGCTCGGACGCGACAGCGTGCCGCTGGCCGACGGCGCCACGCCGCCGGTCGACGCCTCGGCGGTCACCCGGTTGCCGGGTGACGTGCCCGTGCCGGAGCTGACCGGGCGCCGCACGGTGCGCCGCCTCGACCGGCTGGAGGTGACCGGGCGGGCTGCTGGCGGCCAGGGGACCCGCGCGTGGTTCCTGTTCGAGCTGGCCCAGCGCGGCTGGACCGTCGGCGCCGTGACCACCTCAGCGTTCGGCGACTTCACGCTCAGCGCGGCGAAGGCTCGGCGGGATCTCGGGGTGGAGGGCACGGCGGCGGGGCCGACGGCGACGGTGACGGTGACGGTGACGTTGTACGACCGTTAGCGCGGGCGCCCAGCCGGCGACCCACGGGTCGCAGCACCACCCGCGGGATCGCCCAGCGGCGCCCAGGGTCACGGCGTCGCGCAAGGGTCCAACGGATGCGCCGGATCGGCTCGGTGGCCGGTGCCCACCCGGATCCATCGACGTCGTGCACGGACACCTCCTCGGATCCCCTGGATCGAGCACGATCGACCGCCGCACGAGCACCGTTTCCCGGGCGCGCTGGCCGGTCGCGGCTCAGAGCGTCTGCGCGTGCGTGTAAAAGGCGTCGGTGGCGGCCAGCTGGGCCGACACGGCGACGTCGGCGCCCGAGGACAGCGCGGCCACGAGCTCCTTCAGAAGAGCGCCCGAGAGAGGGGCGCCCAGCAGCGTGCGGCTCAGCTCGACGATGCGCAGGCGCCGCGCTTCGGGCGTGTTGCCGAAGTCCCGAGCGGTCCGGAACCGACCCTGGGCCGCGGCCTTGGCGACCCACCGGCCGACCGCGCCAGCGTCCGGCCTCCGCTTGAGCTGGTCGGTGTAGAGCAGGGTCACCCACGCGTCGAGGTGCGCGGCCGCGCCTTTGGCGAACAGCTCGGGGCTGGCGTCGACGGCCGCCCGCAAAGCGGCCATCGGCACACCGCTCTTGGCCCGGCTCACCCAATGCGCTAGCCCGGGCCCATCAGGCGCGCGATGCAGGGTCTCACGGTAGGAGCGCTCGATGAACGAGCGCAGCCACGCGTCCGACATCGACAGGCGCTCTGCGATCCGCAACCGCGTGGTCGTCCTCGCGTCCAGCGTGCCGGCCTCCGACCGTAGCTCCGCGGCGGTGGGCACCCGCCCGACGAACGCCCGGTAGAGCGCCCGGACGAACCGCTCGTTGGTCGTCCGGCCGGTCACCGGGCCCGTCCCAATGGCCACCGAGGCGACCTCGGCGTTTGGCGGCGCGCCGTAGCAGGCCGTGGGCAGGTCGAGCCCGCTGCCCACCGCGGCCCGCACGGTCAACGTGATCGACGGGTCCTGGTAGCTGGCACCTGGAACGGTCGTCGTGACCACCGAGCCATCGGCACCGTTGGCCTTCGCGTCGACCGTGATCTCGGGGAGCACGATCGACGATCCGCCGCGGACCGGAGCCGGGACCCGCAGGGTGATGACGGCGCCGGACGTGGACACCGACGCCCCGCCCCAATCGCCCGCGCTCACGTGGGTGATGGTGGCCCCGGACCCGACTTGGAGCTTGACCACGACGTCGCGGATGTGGGTGATCTTGACCCCGTCCTGGGTCGCCGGCACCCCGATCGGTTTGATCGCGATCTTCTCCTGGAAGGCGGCGCCCACCGCGACGCCGGCCGGCGCGTCCACCACGAGGTCGGCGCGCAGGGAGTTGAACTCCTTCTGGATCGCGCCGGTGATCCGGCACTGCAGCCCCACACCGACCGCCGGCGGTGTCGCCGTGGCCGCGACGGGCGTGAGCGCGAACCCGAGGGTCGACGCAAGGGTGGAGAGCACGAGCCCGCAGGTAACGCGCGCCTGGTCGACCATGGAGGTCCTTTCGTCCGGGACGGCCGACGCCTGCCGACCGACGCCCCCTCGGCGGCCGGGACCGGTCGCAACGCCGACGAGCGAGAGAGCTGCATCCCGAGACGCCACGGGCGCGCTGCGCCTTACGGGAAACGACAGCGGTCCGGCCCACCGTGCCGCGTTCGGGGACGGTTCCCGTAACGTGCTCACGACGCCAGCCGCCTCGTGCTCACGAGCGCGTGGCCCTTCCAGAATCGACGGTCTGCCGTGAACGACACCGCCCCCCTGCTCGCTGCGCTGCGCGCCTCGAGCGATCGACTGTCCGCTCTCGTCGGCCGGCTCACGCCCGAGCAGCTCCGCAGCGGGTCGTACGCGAGCGAGTGGACGATCGCCGACGTCTTGTCCCACCTGGGGTCGGGTGGCGAGATCATGCGCCGCCGGCTCGAGGCCGTCCTGGCCGGCGATGCCGAGGCCGGCGCGGACATCGCGCCAGAGGTCTGGGACGCGTGGAACGCGAAGTCCCCCGACGACCAGGCCACCGACGCGCTCACGGCGGACAGGGCCGCGGTCGAGCAGATCGAGGCCCTGACCGAGGACGAGCAGCAGCGGGTGGCCATGCCGATGGGCCCGACCACCCTCGGCTTCCCGCAGCTCCTGCAGCTGCGCCTCGCTGAGCACGTGCTGCACACGTGGGACATCGCCGTGACGCTCGATCCGGCCGACACGGTGCCGGCGGCCGCCGCCGGCCCGCTGCTCGACCTGCTCCCGATGATCGCGGGCTGGGCCGGCAAGCCCACCGGGTCGACGATGGACGTGCACGTGCGGACCAGCGAGCCGACGCGCGACCTGCTGGTGACCCTCGGCGCCCAGGGCGTCACGATCGCCGATGACCCCGGGCGAGAGGAGACCGCCGCACCCGACCTCGAGCTGCCGGCCGAGGCGTTCCTGCGGCTCGTCTACGGCCGGCTCGACCCCACGCACTCGCCGATAGCGGACACCCATGGCGTGGGCGGCTCGGCGCTCGACGAGCTGCGGCGCGCCTTCCCCGGCTTCTGACCGGCACGGGCCGGCGCGAGCAGCCCTGGGCCACCGTCGATCTGCGCTGCCGCGCGGCGCCGCGAATCCCCCGGACTTCTGAGCTGCCGCCCAGCGGGCTCCCAGGCTCGGCCTCGACACTGAGCGCATCCCCTCGTCAGAAGGAGCGCTCGATGTCGGCCCCTCCACCCGGCCCTCAGCCGGAACCGACCCCCGCACGCAGCCCGCGGCCCGCCGAGCCACGGCCGAAGCGGAAGCGTCGCCATCCCGCCGAGCGCTCGCGCGCCGCGGCCCTCACGCTTAGCGTGGCCGGCGTGGTCGGCCTGACCGGCACCATGCTCGGCCACCAGCTGGCCAGTTCCGGCAGCACGGCGACCAACGCCACCGGGACGGCCAGCAGCTCGAGCCCGGCGACCGCGACGACGCCGACCACCGGCGCCAGCACCGCCGCCTCCACGGCGTCGAGCCGCTCGTCGTCCACGCAGGCCACCACCACGACCACCGCCGTGCCCGCCACGACCACGACGAGCGGCACCGCCGCCACCACCAGCCATGGAAGCTGACCTGCGGTTCCGGGCCATGGGGTCGGACGCGCACGTCATCGTGCTCGGCGATCCGCACCTGCTCGACCTGGCCCGCGACCGGGTCGACGATCTCGAGCAGCGCTGGAGTCGCTTCCTCCCCACGAGCGAGGTCAGCCGCATGAACGCCGCACGCGGCGTCGAGCACGTGGTCTCGAGCGAGACGTACACGCTCGTGGAACGGTCGATCGCCGCGTGGGCCCGCACCGACGGTCGCTTCGACCCGACCGTCCTCGGCGACCTCGTGCGGGCCGGCTACGACCGGCCGTACCTCGGCATCGCGGTCCACGCGACCGGCGGCGCGAGCGTCCTGCGCCGCAACTGCGGGGGCATCCAGCTCGACCCCCGCCGCTCGACGGTCATGTTGCCTCGCGATGCCGGGTTCGACCCCGGCGGCATCGGCAAGGGCCTGGCCGCCGACCTCGTGGTGGCCGAGCTGCTGGCCGCCGGGGCCGAGGGTGCCTGCGTGAACCTCGGGGGTGATCTGCGGGTGGAGGGCCACGGCCCCGCCGGCGGACGCTGGATCATCGCCGTCGAGCACCCGACGGACGAGGCGCCGGCCGCCACGCTGGTGCTGCAGTCCGGCGCCGTGGCCACGTCGACCACGACCCGCCGCGTCTGGCTCGTCGACCGCGAACCTCGCCACCACGTGATCGATCCGGCGACCGGCCGCTCGTCCCGACGATCGATCGTCGCGGCCACCGCCGTGGCCGGCGACGCGGCCGCGGCCGAGGTCGCCGCGACCATGGCGTTGCTGGCCCCGGCCGGCGGCGAGCTCGCGGCGTTCGACGAGCTGCGCTGCGACGGGCTGGTCGTCGACCAGGCCGGCACCGTGCGCACGACGATCGGCCTGGACCCGTTCCTCGCCACCGCGGTCGCGGTGCCGGCGTCGGTGGCCCTGCGATGAGCCACCTCGCCTGGTACGTCGCCCGCTCGTCCGGCCTGGTGGGCTGGGCCCTCCTCACGGCCTCGGTCTTGTGGGGCCTCGGCCTCTCCTCCCGGGCCCTCGGCGCCAAGCCGCGCCCGGTCTGGCTCCTCGACCTCCATCGCTACCTCGGCGGCCTGGCCACGATCTTCACGCTCGTCCACGTGCTCGGCATCGTCGCCGACAGCACCGTGCACTTCGGGCTCGCGTCGGTGCTCGTCCCGTTCGCAGCGACCTGGCACCCGGCGGCGGTGGCGTGGGGCGTGATCGCGCTGTACCTGCTGCTCGCGGTGGAGCTCACGTCGCTGGCCCGCAACCGGTTGCCGCGGCGCCTCTGGCGGGCCACGCACGTGGCCAGCTTCCCGCTGTTCGGCTTCTCCACGGTGCACGCGCTGACCGCCGGCACCGACACGGGAAGCGTGCTGTTCGTCTCGGTGGCGGGGGCCGCGGTGGCGCTCGTGGCCGGACTCACGGCCCTGCGCGTGCACCAGCTGCGGCACCCGGCCCCGCGCCGGACCCTGGCGCTCGGAGGCGTGCCGACGCGGGTGTGAGTGGTGGCGGTCGTCACGTAACCGATAGGATCTTCATCTATTCGTAACGTGACTGCCGCCAAGCCCCGGAGTCCCCGCGTGCTCGCTCCGATTCCCGCCATCGTGCGCCGCACCGGCCTGCTCGCCGGCGTCGCCGTGCTCGTGGCCCTCAGCCTCGCTGGCTGCACGCCCGAGCAGAACCGCCAGATTGGGCTCGACGCGTTCCGCAAGGTCAAGGCGTCGGCGCGCGACCTCACGACCGTCGACTGCATCATGTACCGCGAGTCCCGCTACCAGAGCGACGCGCTGCATTACAACAGCAACGGCACCGTCGACCGCGGCCTGTTCCAGATCAACTCGGTCCATGCCGCCGACTGGCGCACCGTGACCGGCCAGGACTACCTGCAGACCTGGCACAACCCCGCCATCAACGCCCGCTACGCCGCCGACCTCTACCGGCGCTACGGCCTCGGGCCGTGGGGCGGCAGCTGCTCTCGCTGAGCCGACCCGCGCACCCGGCTCGGCCGACCCGCTCAGGCCGTGAGGCGCTCGGGGTGCTCGTCGGGCGGCTGATACGGCAGGCTCGAGGCCGGCGTCCGGAAGCGGAAGAAGGCCCAGAACGCCACCGATGCCACGCCGAACGCGACGAACAGCAGCAGGGCCGGCAGGATCGAGCGGCGTGAGCCGCGGGCGGCGGCTCCCGGGTTGAGCATCGTGTGCACGAACGCGAACGTCCCGACCAGGTAGATCGCCGCCCAACCGCGGCGGCTCCAGGCCACGACCTTCTCGCCGGCCAGGAAGCGCAGCGGGAGCAGGCCGAACACCAGGCCCTGGACGCCGGCCACCCACATCGTCGCCAGCGCGGCATCGAGCACGAGGACGCCGAACGACGGATGTGGGCGCAGCGCGGCGCGGCTGACCGGCTCCCAAGCGAACCAAGCCGCGACGGCGAGGCCGAACGCCCACATCGACGCGCGGGCCACGGCGCGGCCGTCGTCGCGCTCGTCGACCGGGCCGCTGAAGTTGAGCGCCGTGAAGACCCCGAACACGTAGCCCGGGTTGAAGTGCGCGACCCGTGAGAAGGCCACCAGGAGCATGGCCACCAGCAGCCCACCCGGATAGCCGCGGACGTAGCTGTGCACGCCGAGGCGTCGGCGCAGGTAGCGGGCCCGCGCCACGTCGACCACTGCGGTCATGACGATCAACGCGGCCGTGAGCCCGAGGACGAGGGCCAGCGACGCCGCGCTGAGACCGAACCTCGGGTCGAGGAACCCGTAGAGCACGGCGCCGGCCAGCGCCAGGCCGCCGACCGAGACCGAGCTCGGCAGTCCGCTCCAGAACCGCCGAGCGCGCAGCACCCGTGCCTGGCTCGGCCGGACCCAGCCCACGATCTCGTCGTAGTTGTCGCCCAGCGTCGAGTTGAAGACATGAGACGGGAACGCGATGAGGAGCACGATGAGCGCGGCGAGGAGGGCGTTCACGGCGATCTGCCGGGCGCGGCGCGACACGTTGCGAGGGGTGGCGACCGAGCTCACGAGCGTCGAGCGCTGGGAGCGGGACACGCCGGCGGAGGGCGGACCGTTGGAGCCGTGAGCCGCCGCCCGAGCGGCGCGGCCCCCCGCACCTGACCCAGCGCCGGGCGGCGCGCCCGACCC
>JAODBM010000202.1 GCA_025463985.1 Acidimicrobiales bacterium | reverse complement strand
CCCGGCGCCTTCGTGGCGCTCGGCGACGAGCAGGCGGCGACCGCCACCATGACCGCCACCGCGATCAGTCCTGCGACCGTGGATCGCGCTTGCCCCCGCTGTGCCATCCGGACCCTCCGCCTGGGCGAATCGGCGCAAAGGCCGCCTACCCGCGCAGAGTGTGCCTTCCGCGCCGCCGGCGAAGCAACCTGCAGGTGCCGACCTCAGCGCCGGGTGCGGCTCCGGGCCGCTTGGCTCGCTCGATACACGGGATGGCGCACCCGGTTCAGCCAGCCCCAAGGTTCGAGCTCGTCGGCCGTGTTGGCCGGGTCGAACGCCAGCGCTTCCGTGGTGAGCGGATCCAGCACGCCGTCGAGCACGACGTGTCCCGCCGCGTGCCAGCGCCCGAACGCAGGACCGACGAACAGGTCGATGCCGACGGTGCCGCTCGTCGCGGCCAGGACCAGGTCAGCGAGGCGACGGAGGCGTGAGCCGGCCAGCGAGCCCGACACCGACACGATGCGGGCCCCGACCATCAGCAGGTCGCCCTCGCGCTCGTAGGGCAGCACGGACGTGAAGGTCCAACGGTCGAAGCCGTACACGGGCAGGAGGAGGTGGCGCGCGAAGGGCGCCGAGCCTGAGGTGACCAGCAACAGGTCCTGGTCTCGTCCCGGGCCGTGCGCGTCGGGCAGCTTGAGCGCCAGCCCGTTGACGTCCGGCAGCACCTCGGGCAGGCCGACGCCGCGCGAGAACCGGGCCACGACCGGCGCGTCCGGGGTCGAGGCCCACAGGCGGCCGACGCCCTCGAGCTCCGCCGTGCCCATGAGCCCGACGCCGACTGGGTGGAACACCCGCGCTCGGCGCCACGCCGAGAGCAGTGCGAACCCGGCCGCGAGCGGACGGGCGAACGGTACGGGCTGCTCGCCTGGACCGTCATCAGCGGTCGAGACCGCGCTGAGGGATGCGTCGGGGAAAGCCATGCCGGCCCCGTACCCGGGCTAGCTCAGTCGATGATGGACGTCGTGACCTTGAGCGTGACGAGGCCGACGGCGACCAGCAGGTAGCCGCGCACCGCGCAGAGCCCGATCGTGTGCGACCTCGTCATGACCCGGGGCGCGAGCTGATCGAGCGGGGCCATCCGCCAGGTGGCCCGATCGAGGTAGCGGATGCCGTGGAGGACGTCGGCGTGGCCGCCGGCGGCCACGCGCCGCCGTCGCCGGCTCATGGTGACCGCGCCGGCCACGACGAGCACCAGGGCGTAGGCGCCGAACATGGCGCCGACCAGCTGGGCCACCGCGGTGGTCACCACGAGCGTTCGCACGACGAGGACCAGGCTGGTCACGCAGAGCGCGCCGACGATGCCGGTCGTCAGCGCGTTCTGCCACCGGGCGTTGCACCAGGGCCCGAGCACCTCGCGGTCGTTGCAGAGGAGCAGGAGGAACAGCAGGGCGGACGGAAGGAGGAGGCCACCGAGGATCTGGACGTACTGCGTGATCGTGCCGAGGGGGACCCCGGGGATCAGCACGACGACCGCAGCCAGCACGATCGGGATCGCGTAGCCGGCGAAGACCTTGGGGTCGACGGGCCGGCGGTGCAGCGAGTGCTTGATGCCGAAGGTGTCACCGAGGGCGTAGGACGACGAGAGCGTGACCGCGCACGCGCCGATGATGGCCGCGTTGATCAAGATGATCGATGCGAGGCCCCCGGCCCAGGTGCCGACCGTGCGGCGCAGCGCGTCCTGGAACGCTCCCGAATCAGTGAAGCGGCCGGCATAGGAGCTGCCGCCGAGCGCGGCGAAGGCGAAGACCACGTACGCACCCGCGGCGACGCTGCTCAGCACGGCGCCCGCCACCGTGTCGATGCGCTCATAGCGGATCCAGCGGGGGCTGATCCGCTTGTCGACGATGTTCGACTGCTGGAAGAACAGCTGCCAGGGCGCCACCGTCGTGCCCACCATGGCGACGATCACCAACACCGCGTCGTCGGTCACGCCACCCTGCACGCCGGGGACCAACGCCCCGTGCACGATCGCGTGGACGTGGTGCGGGTGGGTCATGAACAGCAGCGGCACGAAGGCGAAGCTGACGGCGAGGCACACGAACATCACGCGCTCCCACCGGCGGAAGCTGCCGGTCGCGGTCAACAGCATGAGGGCCGCCGCGGCGACGGGGACGCTGTAGCTGGGCCGGATGCCGAAGTAGCTCGTTCCGAGCCGGACCCCGATGAGCTCGGTGACGATGGTCAGGAAGTTCACGACCAGCAGGTCGGCGACGCTGCACCAGCCCCAGCGCCGCCCGAACCGCTCGCGGATCAGCCGGGCCTGCCCGACCCCAGTGACCGCGCCGAGGCGCACGACCATCTCTTGGGCCACGACCAGCACCGGCACCAGCAGGAACAGCACCCATAGGAGCGAATAGCCGTAGTTCTGGCCCGCTTGGGTGTACGTGGCCACCCCGCCGGCGTCGTTGTCACCGACCATGACGATCAGCCCGGGACCGGCGACGGCGGCCAGCGTCACCAGCCGATGGCGCCAGGTCCGCCTGGGTTCGCGATCGTGCATGGAGATCGAGCCGAGCGCGCCGGTGATGTCGCCGATCGGCGCGTCATGGACCGCGGCGGGCGCGATGTCGAGGTCGGGGCGCCCGCGCCCCAGGCGCTTCCTGTCGTGCATTGGGCCTCCGGCCGGAACGAGCGTGGCGCTCGACCGACGGCGTCGGTGGACCCCCCGGAAGCGCCCCTTGTCAGCTCGACGCGGCCGCGGTGAGGCGGGCGGCGAGCAGCCGCTTCGCCTGCTCGGCGCCCTTGCGGCTCTCGGCCTGGGCGCGGCGGAAGAACTCCGCGAGCTCGCTGTCGCCCTCGTGCTCGGCGTCCTTGATGTAGGTCTCCAGCCGCAGGGCGTTGCTCAGGCACGCCTCGGTGAACCAGATGATGTTGTAGTCCTTGTCCGGCGTTCCCGTGATCTCTCCACCGTCTGACGATGTCATCTCGTCGCTCCTCGCCTCAGGGTCGGGTTTCCGTCGTGCCTTCCCTAGCGACCGACGCCTATGCGCGGCGACGGCACGGTGCTCCGGCCCGGATAGGCTCCGGGGGCCTTTGCGGCACCCCGCGAGCACCATGAAGGGAGGCGGCTCCATGCGCAGCGATGACCCACCGAGTCGCCCTTCCCGCGCTCTTCGCCGCCCCCGCTGAACCTCCGAGGTTCGGGCGGCGCGACCCGCCCGTCCGCTCGTTGGAAGGTTCGTCATGGTTGAACGCGCCCGCTCCCCGCGATCGCCCGTCCTCAGGGCCCTTCGCTCCCCTCGTCCCCACCTCGCGGCCGAGCGCCAAGCGGCGCGGCGGCTGATCTCGCTGGCCGGCTTGGTCGGCCAACCGATCCGCAATCCCGACGGCTCCGAGGTCGGCCGCGTCGCGGATCTGGTCGCGCGCTGGGAGGGCGACCCCTATCCGCAGGTGACCGGCATCGTCGCGAAGATCGGCCGCCGGCACGCCTTCATCTCGATGGCCAAGGTCGCCGACCTCGAGGCGTCCGGTGCCCGCCTCTCGTCGGCGCGACTCGATCTCGTCGAGTTCGCACGGCGAGCCGGGGAGGTCGTCTTGGCCGGCGACGTCCTGGATCACCAGCTCGTCGACGTCGATGGCGTGCAGGTGATCCGCGCCGCCGACCTCTTCGTCGCTCGCGTCGGGGCGGCCCATCGCCTCGTCGGCGTCGACGTCAGCGTCACGTCGTTGCTGCGCCGGCTGGGACCGCGGCGGTTTCGGAGCCGCGCCACGCCCGGCCGCGTGATCGACTGGAGCTTGATCCAACCGCTCGGCGCGCACGGCAACGTGCGCCTCACGCTGCCGAACCGGGAGCTGCACCGTCTGCGGCCGGGCGAGATCGCCGACCTCCTCGAGGCCTTGGGGCGCAGCGAGCGCCACGAGCTGCTGGACGCCCTTGCCGGCGAGACCGCCGCCGACGCGCTCGAGGAGATGGAGCCCGCCGAGCTGGCCGCGCTGCTGCGTGACGCTCCGGTCGAGCGGGCGGCAGACCTGCTCGCGGCGATGGAGCCCGACGAGGCGGTGGACGCCCTGCGCGACCTCAGCGAGACGGACCGCCTCGCGATCTTCGAGGCCATGAGCGAACCGGTCGCGCAGCGCCTGCAGCGCCTTCTCCGCTACCGGCCCGACACTGCGGGCGGCGTGATGACGACGGTGATGGTCACGACCACCGGCGAGCGCACGGTCGGCGAGCTTCGCGAGGTGCTCCGGAGCAACGTGGCGCACAGCCTCGACATCGACGCGGTGCTCGTGCTCGACGACGACGGACGGGTGCTCGACGACGTCACGCTCTTCGAGCTGATCACCGCCGACCCCGAGCAGCGGATGCTCGAGCTGATCGGCGAACCGTGGCCGGTCACGGTGACCGCGGAGAGCCCGGTGGTCGAGCTCGTCGAGGCGCTGCGGGAGAACCGCCGGTCGTCGACGGTCGTGGTCGACGAGGACGGCCGGCCGCTCGGTCGGGTGCTCGCCGACGACCTGCTCGACGCGATGGCCCGCAACCCCCGACCCTCGGCGTTCTCGCGCCTGCCGTCATGAGCACCGTCGAGGAAGGCATCGCGCCGCCAGGACCAGCGGGGGCCCCGACCCCGCCGGAACCGGCGCCGGCCCGCCGCTGGACGCGCTGGCGGCTGATGGCGGCGCTCGGCATCTTCGGGCCCGGGCTGATCGCCGCGAGCGCCGGGAACGACGCCGGCGGCATCATCACCTACGCCTCCGCCGGATCGCAGTTCGCCTACCGAACCCTGTTCGTCATGGTGCTCGTGACGGTCGCGCTGGTCGTCGTGCAGGAGATGTCGGCGCGGCTGGGCGTCTACACCGGGCAGGGGCTCGTGTCGCTCATCCGCGAGCACTTCCCGCTCCGGCTGGCCGGCGCCGCGTTGCTGTGCTTGGTGATCGCCAACCTCGGGCTCGTCGTCTCCGAGTTCGCCGGCATCGCGGCCGCGTTCGAGCACTTCGGCGTCTCGCGCTACCTCTCGGTGCCCCTCGCCGCCGTCGGCGTGTGGGCCGCCGTCGTCTTGGGCTCGTATCGCTACGCCGAACGGGTGTTCCTCATCCTCACGTTGGCGTTCCTCGCGTACCCGGTCGCCGCCCTGCTCGGCCATCCGCATTGGGGCACCGCCGCCACCCAAGCGGTCACGCCCCACTTCCTGGGCACCCGCCCGTTCCTCCTGCTCGTCGTCGCGCTCATCGGGACGACGATCACGCCCTACATGCAGCTGTACCAAGCGTCCGCGGTGGTCGACAAGGGCATCGGTCCCGACGACTTCCGCCGGGCGCGGATCGATTCCGTCTTCGGCGCGGTCAGCGCGAGCATCGTGAGCGTGGCCATCATCATCGCGACGGCCGCGGCCATCGGCGGAAGTGGACCCCTGCGATCGGCGAGCGAGGCGGCCCGGGCGCTGCGACCGGCCGCCGGCGCCGGAGCCGAGACCCTCTTCGCCCTCGGGCTGCTCGGCGCCTCGGCCCTGGCCGCCGCCGTCGTGCCGCTCTCCACCGCGTACGCGATCGCCGAGGCCGTCGGCGTCGAGCGCTCGGTGTCGCGCAGCTTTCGGCAGGCCCCGCTCTTCCTGGGGCTCTTCACCGCGCAGGTGGTCATCGGGGCACTCGTGGCGATCGCGCCCGGCAACCTCGTCGACCTGCTGATCAACACGCAGATCCTCAACGGGGTCATCACCCCCGTGATCCTCACGTTCATCCTCGTGCTGGCGAACCGCCCGTCCGTCCTCGGCGACGCCGCCAACGGGACCGCATATCGCATCGCCGCGACCGTCTGCGTCGCGGCGATCGCCGTCATGGCGATCCTCGTCGTCGGGCAGACGCTCATCGGCACTGGCTGACGACGGGCGGCCCTGTCGGCGGTGGCGGGGGCGCGGCCCGCCGCCGCGGTCAGGCGAGAACTGCGGCGAGGAGGTCGGCGCGGCCCACGACCGCCGCTGCCAGCGCGGTGACCGGTGGAAGGAGCTGCTCGCAGAACAGTCGTGCGGCTGCGAGCCGGGCCGGCGCCGCGGTGTCGCCGCGGGCGCCGCTGGCGAGTGCGGCCTCGGCGAGCCAA
>JAODBM010000170.1 GCA_025463985.1 Acidimicrobiales bacterium | reverse complement strand
GTGCCGTGCCGTAGGCCGGGCCGCCACCGCCTCGGCCTCGTCCGCCCCTCGTGCCGCCGGGGCGAACCGGGCCACGGTCGTGGTCGACACCGGCGACGGCGTCGTGTGGGCCGCGTGCATCTCGTTCGACGGCGTGATCTCGGGCCGCGACGCGCTCGACCGGGCCGACGGCCTCATCCCCGGGCTCAACCCGGTCTTCGACACCTACGGCGGCCTGGGCGCCGCCGTCTGTCAGCTGCGCGGCGTGGGCCGGCCGCCGCCGAACTGCCTGTCCGGCGGCGCCGACTACTGGGGCTACTGGCGCAACGGCCGGTACTCGGGCGGCGGAGCCTCGGCCACCAAGGTGCGCGACGGCGACACCGAGGCATGGCGGTGGGGACAGGGCGAACGTCCCGGCGCGCCGACCGACGGTTCCGTGTGCGCGCCGCCGCCGCCGCCGACCACCCCGACCACCATCGCGCCGCAGACGACCGCCGCTCCTCCCCCGAGCGGCGGGCTGCAGCCGAGCGTGCCCGGTGGCGGAGGTGTCACGGGCGCGCCGGGCACCACGGCCGCGCCCGGCCACTCGACCCCCGGCACCGGCCCGGTGCAGGGTGGCATCACATCGACGACCACGGCGACCTCCGTGCCCGCGCCCGGCGCCAGCACGACGGCCACGACCGCCGCCGTGGGCCTCGTCACCAACGGCACCGCGAGTGCGTCCGGGGGCGGGTCGCAACAGGCCGGCGGCCGGTCGACCACCGGAGCGACGCGCACGTCGTCGACGCGGCCCGAGTCGCACAGCCAGGTCGCCTCCATCGTCGGCTTCGTGCTGGTCCTCGCGGCCATCAGCGGGCTCGTCGTGCTGGCCCGGCGGCGCCGAGCGGCGACCCGGTCGCCCGTCTCCTGAGCGCCGGCCGCCGCCGCACG
This sequence comes from Acidimicrobiales bacterium, assembly GCA_025463985.1. Taxonomy (GTDB): domain Bacteria; phylum Actinomycetota; class Acidimicrobiia; order Acidimicrobiales; family Iamiaceae; genus JAODBM01. The sequence continues at coordinate 30,473 of JAODBM010000170.1, read as the reverse complement.
CCGCGGCTCACCGCGACCCGCGCCGGGCTGGCGTTTGACCCCGTGAGGTGCTGGGGGTAGCACCAATTGCCGTGGGACTAGCTCGCGAGCGAGGCACCGAGGGTTCGCCGGACCGCCTGGCGCGCCGGGCTGAGCGGCGCGCCAGCCTGCTGGACGCCGCGATCAGCGTCGTGCGCCGCGACGGCGCGGGCGTGTCGATGGAGGCGATGGCCGCCGCCGCCGGGGTCACCAAGCCGATCCTCTATCGCCACTTCGGCGATCGGGACGGGCTCATCATGGCCATGGCCGGCCAGTTCGCTCAGGCGCTCACCGACCGCCTGGCCGAGACCTTCAGCGCGGAGGCGGACGCGTACGTCGATCCGCGCGAGCGGTTGCGCGCCGGCATCGAGGCCTATGTCTCGTTCATCGACTCCGACACCGAGCTGTACCGCTTCCTCGTGCAGCACGACAGCCGAGGTGGTGGCCAGGCGACGATCTCGATGGCCGACGAGGTGGCTCGGCGGGTGGCCGTGGTCCTGGGCGAGACGCTCGCCGCACAAGGGCGCGACTCGGGTCCGGCGGAGGCGTGGGCGTACGGCATCGTCGGGATGATCCAGATGGCCGGCGACTGGTGGGTCGAGCGTCAGACGATGACCCGCTCCCGGCTCGTCGACGAGCTCACCCGCCTCCTCTGGTCGGGCTTGGACGGCTCCCGCCGCGTGGAAGCCCCTCCCACCTGACCCTCGGTGCCGGGCGATCCGCGCCCTGTGACCGATGTCCACTGGTCAGGCCGCGCCATTGCACTTACCGTTGGTAACAGTCCGGGTGATCGGGGCCGGCAGGTTTCGCCGCCGCCCAGCCTGCCAACCAGCCACTCGCGCCACGGGCGCCAGAGGGGGAGCCATGAGCGTCCAGGTAGACGACAAGATCCGGCGACTGAACACCGCGTCGGCGCGGCGAGTGATCGAGCCCGACACCGATGTCGCCGGCTCGCTCGGGGCCGGCCAGGTCCTGCCCGACGAGCTGCTCAGCGTGGCCGGTCTCGACCTCGACCTCACGCCCGAGCAGAAGGCGCGGCTTGCCCGCGAGGAGATCGCCTCGATCACCGAGGCCGGCATCCGCTTCGAGGCCGTGCTCGAGGCCGGCTTCGCGATGGAGATCGTGCGCAGCCGTGACCTGACCGACCCGCGCATGACCTACCTCCTCCACGAGATGGGCGAGGAGACGCGCCACCAGCGGCTGTTCATCCGGCTGCTCGAGCAGGCCGGCCCCACCGCCGAGAACCCGCTGGACACGCGGATCTTGCGGCTCCTCACGCGGGTGGGTGCCCGCGCCATCATCACGCTGCCGGCCTTGCTCTACACGCTGGTGCTCGGGGGCGAGGAGATCCCGGACATGATCCAGAAGCTGGCGTCCGAGCACCCCGGCACCGATCCCTTCCTGCGTGAGGTGAACAAGTACCACCGGCTGGAAGAGGCGCGGCACCTCTCGTTCGCCCGGTCCCGCCTGCCCGAGGTCTGGGCCGAGGCCGGCCCGATCGAGAAGCTTGCGGTGCGCTACGTCGCCCCGTTCGTGATCCGGCAGATGTTCGGCGAGCTCGTGCACCCCGGCGTCTACGGCACCATCGGGCTGCCCACGTGGGAGACGTGGCGGGCCGTCAACGCGACGCCGGTGCGCCGTGCGATGCGGGCCAAGGCGTGCCGCTCGGTCGTGCAGGCGCTGGTCGACGCCGGCGTCTTCACCGCAAAGCGGATGCCGAAGGGCTGGCGCCGCTTGCTCGAGGGTGAGGACGAGGCCCTCGTGGCCTCCCTGGTCCCCGCGCCCGCCGCGCGGCAGGCCGCCACCGCCTGAGAGCTGCCGCGAGGCCCACCGCCGATCACGCCTCCGGCACCGGCGGCGCCGTGTAGACAACCGGCCATGGACGTCCACCTGGTCGACGGCACCTACGAGCTCTTCCGCTATCACTTCGCACTGCCGTCGCACCTCACCGAGGACGGCCGCGAGGTGGCGGCGACGCGTGGGGTCGTCGGGACCGTGCTGCAGATGCTCGAGCAAGGTGCCACCCACGTGGGCGTCGCCACCGACCACGTCATCGAGTCGTTCCGCAACGACCTGTGGTTCGGCTACAAGGACGGCTCGGGCGTCGACCCGGACCTCAAGGCCCAGTTCCCGCTGGTGGAGGAGGCGCTCGAGCTGCTCGGCGTCGGCGTGTTCGCCATGGTCGAGTACGAGGCCGACGACGCGCTGGGCGCGGCCGCGGTCGTGGCCGCCGCTGATGACCGGGTCGAACGGGTGTGGATCTGCACGCCGGACAAGGACCTCGGTCAGTGCGTCGGGGGCAAGGTCGTGCAGCTCGACCGGCGCAAGGGGTTGATGGTCGACGCGGCTGGCGTGCGGGAGAAGTTCGGCGTCGACCCGGCCTCGATCCCCGACTACCTCGCGCTCGTCGGCGACTCGGCCGACGGGTTCCCGGGCCTGGCCGGCTGGGGCGCCCGGTCGGCGGCGACGGTGGTCGGGCACTACGGCCACCTCGAGGCCATCCCCGCGGGAGCGGACGACTGGGCCGTGTCGGTCCGCGGTGCCGGCAAGCTCGCGGCGACGCTGCGCGACCACTTCGACGAGGCGCTCCTGTTCCGCCGCATCGCCACCATCGAGCGGGACGCGCCCACCGTCGACGACGTCGACGAGCTGCTGTGGGACGGCCCCCGGCCCGGCTTCCCCGCGCTGTGTGCCGCGATCGACGCGCCCCGACTCGTCGACCGAGCGGACGCGCTGCGCGCCGCGCTCGACCGGTGAGCGGCCCGGGCGGCGGTACGGTCGAACCGTGACCGAGCACGAGACGCTCGAACTGGGGGGCCGTGAGGTCACCATCTCGAGTCCCCACAAGGTCTTCTTCTCCCAGCGCGGCGAGACGAAGCTGGACCTCGTCCGCTACTACGAAGCCGTCTCCGAGCCGTTGATGCGCGTCATGGGCGGTCGGCCCCTGTTGATGCAGCGGTTCCCCGACGGCGCGAGCGGCAAGTCGTTCTTCCAGAAGCGCGTGCCGCCCGGCGCGCCCGACTGGCTGCAGACGACCGTCGTCAGCACCCCGAACGGCACCGACAGCAACGCGCTGGTCGCGGCCGACCTCGCGCACATCGCCTGGGCGGTGAACTTCGGTTGCCTCGGCTTCCACGTGTGGCCGTACCTCGCAGCGACGCCCGAGGTCACCGATGAGCTGCGCATCGATCTCGATCCCTCGCCGGGCATCCGCTTCGAGCACCTGCGCGAGGCGGCGCACGAGGTGAAGGCGTTCTTCGACGAGCTGGGCATCCGCTCGTTCGTGAAGACCACCGGCTCGCGGGGGCTGCACATCTACGTCCGCCTCGAGCCTCGGTGGGACTCCTACGAGGTGCGCGCCGGCGCGGTGGCCCTCGCCCGCGAGCTCGAGCGTCGCCGGCCGGACTTCATCACCGCGCAGTGGTGGAAGGAGGAGCGCGGGGAGCGGGTCTTCGTCGACTTCAACCAGAACGCGCCGCACAAGACGGTGTTCGGCGCGTGGTGCGTGCGCCCGCGCGTCGGCGCGCAGGTCTCGACGCCGATCGCGTGGGACGAGGTCGACGAGGTCGAGCCCGACGAGCTCACGATCGCCACCGTCCCGGCCCGACTCGCCGAGCGGGGCGACCCGTGGGCCGAGATGAACGCCGATCCGCAATCGCTCGAGCCGCTCCTCGAGCGTTCGAAGCAAGACATGGACGCGGGGCTCATGGATGCCCCCTGGCCGCCCGTCTATCCGAAGCAGCCCAACGAGCCCCCAAGGGTGGCACCGAGCAGGGCCAAGGCCGAGGCCAAGGTCGAGGACGCGACCTGAGCCGGGGCGCGATTGCCTCGGTGGAACTCCGAAGGCGATGGCCCACCGGTTCGGTGCGTCATTGCCTCGGATTTGGGTGAGCAGATCGTCAGGTGCCGAAGACGACCTGCAGCTCGACCGGCGGGACGACCTCGAGCTGCTCGAACGTGCATGAGCTGGGCTCGCGATCGGCTCGCCAGCGCAGGAACCGCGCGCTGTGGCGGAAGCGGCCGTTGTCGACCCGCTCGAACGCCACCTCGGCCACCCGCTCGGGGCGGAGCGGGACGAAGGTGAGGTCCTTGCCGACGTTCCAGCGGGAGAGCCCGCCGGGCAGGCGCGCGTTGTCGGCCGACGCGTGGGCCTGCGCCTGGGCCCACTCGCCCCACGGGTGATCGGCGAGGTCCTCGGCGATCAGCGGCGCGAGCTCGGCGCGCAGCTCGGCGCGGCGAACCACCGAGAACGACGACGCCACTCCGAGGTGGTGGAGCCGCCCCTCCGCGTCATAGAGGCCCAGCAGCAGCGACCCGGGACCGTCGCCGTTCTTGTGCTCGCGGAACCCGGCCACCACGCAGTCCGCCGTGCGCTGGTGCTTGACCTTCAGCTGGACCCGCTTGTCCTGCTGGTAGGAGCCGCCGGTCGGCTTGGCCAGCACGCCGTCGAGACCCGCACCCTCGAACCGCACGAACCAGTCGTGGGCGACGGCGCGGTCGACGGTGCCCGGCGTCAGGTGGACGGGTGCCTGGGCTCCGGCGAGCGACAGCTCGAGCAGCGCTCGTCGCTCGCGAAAGGGCACGTCGAGGAGCGACCGGTCGTCGAGCGCCAGCAGGTCGAAGGCCACGAAGGACGCGGGCGTCTCGCCGGCCAGGCGGTTGACGCGGGACTCGGCCGGGTGCAGGCGCTGCTGGAGAGCATCGAAGTCGAGCGCGCCGTGCTGGGCGACCACCACCTCGCCGTCGACCACGCACCGGTCGGGCAGCGCGGCGCGCAGCGGAGCCAGCAGCTCCGGGAAGTAGCGGGTCAGCGGGCGCTCGTTGCGGCTGCCGAGCTCGACCTCATCACCGTCGCGGAACACGATGCAGCGGAACCCGTCCCACTTCGGCTCGAACCAGTAGGCGCCGATCTCGGCGTCGGGCAGCGCGTCGGTGGCCTTGGCGAGCATGGGCTTGATGGGCGGCATCACGGGGAGATCCACACGGCGAGCGTACGGCGAGCGGGTGGACCCCGACGGCTGCCGGCGGCACGTCGGTCGTGGGGGTAGCCGCAGGATGAACGAAAGATGTTCTTCCGCTCACGCCTTCGGGTACACCCAACCTGCTCGCCGGCATCACATCCGCGACACCGCGGTCGTTGCGTGCTCGTGAGGAAGGCAAGGGGAACATGTGCAGCACAGCGATTCGGGTCTCCCGCGCGGGGGCCCGCTGATGACCGACGTCCGACGCCGCCGGCCGCATGCGCGCCGCGTCGTCGGCGCCACCGTGGCCGCCGGGCTCCTCGCCCTGCCGGCGTGCGGCGGCGGGTCGTCCGGCGGCGTGCCGACGATCAACTGGTACGCCAAGGAGGAGGCGGGCGGCTCGATGTCCGACGCAGCGAAGGCGTGCACCGCGTCGGCGCACGGTCGCTACCGCATCAAGCAGGTGCCGTTGCCCACCACCACCGACGAGCAGCGCGAGCAGCTCGTGCGGCGGCTCGCGGCGAAGGACTCCAGCATCGACCTGCTCAACATGGACGTGATCTGGACCGCCGAGTTCGCCAACGCCGGCTGGATCACGCGTTGGCCGACGGCTCGGGCCGAGCAGGTCACCAAGGGCAAGTTCCCGAACGTGGTGGACTCGGCCCGCTTCAAGAACCAGCTCTACGCCGCCCCGCTCAACGGCAACACCCAGCTGCTCTGGTATCGCAGCGACCTCGTGACGACCCCGCCGAAGACGTGGGACGAGATGATCAGCCAGGCCGAGCAGCTGGCTCGCGAAGGCAAGCCACATCGCATCCAGGTGCAGGGCCAGCGCTTCGAGGGCCTCGTCGTGTGGTTCACGTCGCTGCTGGCGTCGGCGGGAGGCACGGTCCTCAGCCCCGACGGCACGAAGGTCGCCCTGCCGGCCGGGCCGACCCGCCGGGCGCTGGCGGTGATGCGGCGCATGTCGCGCTCGGTCGCGGCTGATCCCGGCCTCTCGACCTCGCAGGAAGACCAGGGCCGCCAGGGCTGGGAGACGGGCGAGTCGGCCTTCATGGTCAACTACGGCTTCGTCTGGCCGAGCGCCAGCAAGAACAACCCCGAGCTCGCCAAGAAGATGCGTTGGGCGCCGTATCCCACCGTCGACCCGGGCCGGCCGTCCAAGGCCACGATCGGCGGGTTCAACATCGGCGTGGGCGCATACTCGAAGAAGCGCGAGCTCGCCTTCGACGCCGCCACCTGCCTGAGCAGCAAGGAGAACCAGCTCGGGTTCGCCGCGAAGAGCGGCCTGCTGCCCGTCACCACCTCCCTCTACGACGACCCGAAGGTCACCGAGGCCACCAGCGACGCGGTCGACGCCGCGGGCAAGCCCACGCAGGTCAAGTCGTTCCCCTACGCGAAGGCGATCCGCGAGGCGCTCGCCACCGCCGTGCTGCGGCCGAAGACCCCGTACTACAACGACGTCTCCCTCGCGATCACCCGCACGCTGCACCCCACCCGGGACATCAACCCCGACAAGGACGTCAAGCGGCTGCGCGACGCCATCACGAAGGCGCTGAAGGGGGAGGGGCTCCTGTGACCACCACCGTGCCCGCGCCGGCCGCCGCCGGTCACGCCGCGGCGGTATCCACGTCCAAGCCCAAGGTCCGGCGCCGCGCCCGGTCCGAGCGGGCTCGGGCCGAGCGCAGGCTCGGGTGGATGCTGTGCGCGCCGGCCGTCACCGTGATGCTGCTCGTCACCGCGTATCCCATCGGCTACGCGATCTACCTCTCGCTGCACCGCTATGACCTGCGCTTCCCGACCGAGACCACGTTCATCGGTCTGCGCAACTACGGCGCCGTGCTCGGCAACCGCCTGTGGTGGCAAGACCTCACGAGCACGCTCACGATCACCGCGATCTCGGTCGTCATCGAGCTGCTCCTCGGGTTCCTGCTCGCCTACGTGATGCATCGAGCCATCTTCGGTCGAGGCCTGGTCCGTTCGGCCACGCTCGTGCCCTACGGCATCATCACCGTGGTCGCCGCCTTTGCCTGGCGCTTCGCGTTCGATCCCGCCACCGGCTTCATCAACGGCATGCTGCACACGCAACGGGCGTGGTTCACGCAGCAGTGGTCGTCGTACCTGGTGATCGTGCTGACCGAGGTGTGGAAGACCACGCCGTTCATGTCGCTGCTGCTGCTGGCCGGCTTCACGCTCGTGCCCGACGACGTGGTGAAAGCGGCGCGGGTCGATGGCGCCACGGCCACGCAGCGGTTGCGCAAGATCATCATCCCGCTCATGAAGCCGGCGATCCTCGTGGCCGTCCTGTTCCGCACGCTCGACGCGTTTCGCATCTTCGACGCCGTCTTCGTGCAGACCCGCGGCGCGCAAGGCACCGAGACCGTCTCCATCCTCGGCTACAACACGATGGTCAGCCGGCTGAACCTCGGTCTCGGTTCCGCCGTCTCGGTCCTGATCTTCGCCTGCGTGCTGATCATCTCCTTCGTGTTCGTGAAGGGCTTCGGCGCCAACCTGTCCCAGCAGCGAGGGGAGGGCTGATGAAGCACCGCAGCCTCAGCGACCGCGCGTTCTGGGGCGCGGGCACGATCCTCGTCGTGGCGTACGCGCTCGTGCCCATCGGGTGGATCGTGTCGCTCTCGCTCAAGCCCACCGCGAACGTGGCTGACCACAAGTTCCTGCCGAGCGGTGCCACGTTCGCCAACTATCGCACGATCTTCAAAGACCCGCAGTTCCCGGCCGCCCTGCGCAACTCGCTGGGCATCGCGCTCATCGCCACGGTCCTGGCGGTGGCGCTGGCCATGTTCGCGGCGTACGCGATCGTGCGCCTCGACTTCCCGGGCAAGACCGCCGTCCTGTCGGGCGCCTTGGCCATCGCCATGTTCCCGCAGGTCGCGATCATCGGCCCGCTGTTCAACATGTGGCGCTCGTTGCACCTCTTCGACACCTGGCCGGGCCTGATCATCCCGTACATGACGTTTACGCTGCCGCTCGCGATCTGGACGCTGTCGGCGTTCTTCCGGGAGATCCCGTGGGACCTCGACAAGGCGGCGCGGGTCGACGGGGCCACCCCGTTCCAAGCGTTCCGCCGGGTGATCGCGCCCCTCGCCGCGCCTGGCGTGTTCACCTCCGCCATCCTCGTGTTCATCTTCGCCTGGAACGACTTCCTGTTCGCGACCTCGCTGACGTCCACCAACCGAGCCCGCACCGTCCCGGCGGCCATCGCGTTCTTCACGGGTGCGTCGCAGTTCGACTTCCCGACGGGCCAGATCGCCGCGGCTTCCGTGGTCGTCACCGTGCCCATCATCCTGATGGTCCTCATCTTCCAGCGCCGGATCGTCGCCGGCCTCACCTCAGGCGCGGTCAAGGGTTGATCACCACAAGGAGCTCCGATGGCTGAGATCATCCTCGACAAGGTCACGAAGCGGTACGCCGATGGCACCGAAGCGGTCCACGAGGCGGACTTCACGATCGGCGACGGCGAGTTCTTCATCCTCGTCGGCCCGTCGGGCTGCGGGAAGTCGACGCTGCTCAACATGATCGTGGGCCTCGAAGACATCACCGAGGGCCGCCTGTTGGTCGACGGCAAGGAGATCAACGACGTCGATCCCAAGGACCGCAATATGGCGATGGTCTTCCAGAGCTATGCGATCTATCCGCACATGACCGTGCGAGAGAACATGGAGTTCCCGCTGCGCCTCAAGAAGACGCCCGACGCCGAGGTCAAGAAGCGGGTCGACGATGCGGCGCAGCTGCTCGAGCTGGAGGAGCTGCTCGACCGCAAGCCCGCCAACCTCTCGGGCGGCCAGCGCCAGCGGGTGGCCATGGGGCGCGCCATCGTGCGCGAGCCGGTCGCGTTCCTCATGGACGAGCCGCTGTCCAACCTCGACGCCAAGCTGCGCGTCCAGATGCGCACGGCCATCGCCAAGCTGCAGCAAGACCTCGGCACCACCACCGTGTACGTCACCCACGACCAGACCGAGGCCATGACCCTCGGCGACCGCGTCGCGGTCATGCGCAAGGGGCATTTCCAGCAGGTGGGCACGCCCCGCGAGCTCTACAACACGCCGGCCAACCTCTTTGTGGCCGGGTTCATCGGCTCACCCGCGATGAACCTGCTCCCGGCCCGCATCGAGGGCGAGCAGCTGCACCTGCCGATGGTGTCGTTCCCGCTGCCGGACGAGGTCAAGGAGCGCCTGGGCGCACGCCGGCCCGAGCGCCTCGTGGCCGGCATCCGCCCCGAGCACCTTGAGGACGCGTCGCTCGTGAGCGACGAGCAGCGGGACCAGGGCGCGACGTTCTCGACGACCGTCGAGATCATCGAGTGGATGGGCGCTGAGCTGTACGTCCACTTCTCGGTCGAGAGCGAGGATCGCCTCGACGAGCTCGACGAGATCGCCGGCGACATCGGCCGCGTCGAGCTCGGCCGCCGCCACGGCCTTCCGGTCGTCGGCCGCCTCGACGCGGCCAGCGACGTCGTCGAGGGCAAAGAGGCCAAGCTGTGGCTCGACGTCCACACGCTCCACCTGTTCGACCCGTCAACCGGCGAGAACGTGCAGAACCCCGCGGAGAGCCACCCGGGCGATGCCGAGCGGGAACCGGGCTCGGGCCGTGCGGCGGTGGCCGCGGGCTCGTAGCCGGGCTCGCTCGAGCGCCCGGCGAACCCCGCTACCGCGGCTCACCCCTCACGTCACCCGCGTCTGGTCCACCACCCGCTCGGCGACCGACCTGTCGCCAACGACGTCGAGGACATCGAGCTCGCGGCGGCGCCAGAGCACGAGCAGCAGGTCCTCGGCGCTCCCGCGGAGCGCCACGTCGCCCTTGGCGTGCTCTCTCGTGACGACCGGGCCGTCCGCGGTGAGGCGCACGAGCCACTCGGCGCCGTCGGGCGGCGCGGGGTCGTCGGTGCCGTGGAGGTGAAGCGTCGGCTCGGTGCCGTCGTCGATCGGCGGCAGGAAGCGGCCGAGGAAGAGGCCGAGGAACTCGTCCACGCCGTCGGCGGCCAGGTCGGCCTCGAAGGTCCGCGGCTCCGGCCCGGCTCCCCCGGCCGAGAGGGAGGCATCGGCGTCCCAGCGGTGCACGGACAGCTCCTGCGCCTGGCGGCGGAACCAGAAGCGACGGGTGTCGGGTCCGGCGAACGTCCACACCGGCTCGTCGGGGTCCGAGCCGTCGAGCTCGGTGACGAGCAGGTCGAGCGCCTCGCGGTAGAAGTCGAGCACCGCCGGGCCTGACGGCGGCTGCGGCAGCTTGCCGCGTAGGCCAGCGGCGACGTCGCCGTCCATGGTGTGCGCGCCCAGCATCGTCGCCGCCCACCGGTGCACACGCCCGGTGTGGCCGACGAGGCGGTCCACCGTCCAGCCGGGGCACGAGGGCACGGGCAGCTCGAGCACCTCGGCGCTGAGCGAACCCATCCGCTCGCCTTCGGCGCGCAGCGTGGCCAGGTGCTCTTCGGGGGTCATCGCCGCAGTTTGCCCGGATCACGCGCGCTGTGCTGCCGATCGCCACCGCCGGCCGGGTGCGCTCGAAGCCCGCCCACCGCCACCTCGGGCTCGCGTTCGGCCTGCTCGTGCGGGCGCTGCTGATGGTCGTGGCGGTCGTTGCCGGGCCGGGGCGCAGACCTGCTCGCCATCACCCCGCTGAACGTCCTGGCCAGCTTGATCGGCCACGTGATCGACGGCGCGACGCCGGGCGTGCACTGGGGCCGAGCGGCGTCGGGCGAGGCAGACGGGTCCATTGGGACCCCCGTCGGGCCACGGCCTAGCCTCGGCGCATGTCTGAGCACCCCATGCGAGAGCGCCTCGAAGAACTGCGCAAGCGCAAGGAGCAGGCGCAGCAGCCCGGTTCTGAGCGCTCGATCCAACGCCAGCGCGATCGCGGGAAGATGCTGGCCCGCGAGCGCATCGAATACCTCATGGACGATGGGTCCTTCCACGAGCTGGACATGCTGGCCCGCCACCGCAACCCGGCCATCGAGGAGCGCCCCTACACCGACGGCGTGATCACGGGGTGGGGCACCGTCGACGGCCGCAAGGTGTTCGTGTTCTCGCAGGACTTCACCCTCTTCGGCGGCGCGCTCGGCGAGGTCTTCGCCGAGAAGATGCACAAGCTCATGGACCTCGCCCTCAAGGTGGGCGCGCCGGTCGTGGGGATCAACGACGGCGCCGGGGCTCGCATCCAGGAGGGCCCGGTCAGCCTGGCGTCCTATGGCGGCATCTTCTACCGCAACGTGAAGTCGTCGGGGGTCACGCCGCAGATCAGCGTCATCATGGGCCCGTGCGCCGGCGGCGCCGTCTACAGCCCGGCCATGACCGACTTCGTGTTCATGGTCCAGGACACGTCGTACATGTTCATCACCGGCCCCGACGTGGTGAAGACCGTCACCGGCGAGGACGTCACGCAGCAAGAGCTCGGCGGCGCGCAGACGCACGCCTCGAAGTCGGGCATCGCCACGTTCATGTCGCCCGACGATCAGACATGCCTCGACGACGTCCGCTACCTGCTCAGCTTCCTGCCGTCGAACAACCTCGAGACGGCTCCCGAGCTGGCCACGGACGATCCGTTCGACCGGTCGGTGCCCGAGCTGATCGACCTCATGCCCGACAGCGCCAACGTGCCCTACGACATGCGCAAGGTCATCGAGGCGGTGAGCGACGACGGCGAGTTCTTCGAATATTTCCCGCTCTGGGCGCAGAACATCGTCTGCGGGTTCGTGCGGCTCGGCGGGCAGTCGGTGGGCGTGGTCGGCAACCAGCCCATGTTCTTCGCGGGCGTGCTCGACATCGAGTCGTCAGAGAAGGCCGCCCGCTTCGTGCGCACCTGCGACGCCTTCAACATCCCGCTCGTGACGTTCGTCGACGTGCCCGGGTTCCTGCCCGGCGTCGACCAGGAGTACAACGGCATCATCCGCCACGGGGCCAAGCTGCTGTACGCCTATTGCGAGTCGACCGTCCCCCGCATCCAGGTCATCACCCGCAAGGCCTACGGCGGCGCCTACGTCGTGATGAACTCCAAGTCGATCGGCGCCGACCTCGCGTACGCCTGGCCCAGCGCCGAGCTGGCGGTCATGGGCGCGCAGGGCGCGGTCGAGATCCTCAACCGCTCCGAGATCGCCGCCGCCGCCGACCCGGCCGCGAAGAAGCTCGAGCTGGCCGACGAGTACGCCGAGAAGTGGCTGAACCCGTACGTGGCCGCCGAGCGCGGCTACGTCGACGACGTGATCGACCCGGCGGACACCCGCAAGGTGCTCATCGCCGGGCTCGACATGCTGCGGTCGAAGAAGGAAGACCTGCCGCCCCGCAAGCACGGCAACATGCCGCTGTGAGCCGGCCGTCCATCACGCCTGACCCGTCCGACGAGGAGACGGCCGCCATCGTGGCCGCGCTCGAGCTCACCCGTCCGGCCGCCGGGGGCACGGGCGACGACGACCCGTCGCCGCGCTGGCGCTGGTCGGGCCGCTGGTGGTCGAAGCCGATCCCGTCACGCCGGGTGCGCCCCTGGTGAAGGCCGCCGCGCCGGCTCGGCCCGACGACGCATGTCGGGACCGTGCCGGCCAGTCCGGGATCGATCCTGTGAGCCGCCTGGGCGGCTCCACTAGGGTGCGACGCGATGAGCGACTGGACCCCACCGCCGGACCCGAACGTGCCCCCCGGGGCGCCCCAGCAGCCGCCGGCCGGCCCGCCGCCGCAGTACGCACCGCAGGGCCCGCCGCCGCAATATCCGCCGCCGCAGTACGCCCCGCAGGGGCCGCCGCCGCAGTATCCGCCCGCGTATGGCGCCTACCCGCAGCCCGGCTATCCGCCGGCGGCGTCGGCGTACGGTGCGCCGCCCTTCGCCGGGTTCGGTGCCCGCCTCGGCGCCCTGCTCATCGACGGGATCATCACCGCGATCCCGTTCGGCATCGCGTTCGCCGTGCTCGCGGGCGGGCCCAAGAGCGACAAGCTGACCACCTGCACGGTCAACGGCGTCGAGCACCTCTGCCGCACCCCGGCGGGGAGCACGTGGGCGATGTTCGCCGTCGTATGCCTCCTGGGGCTCGCGTTCGCCATCTGGTACCAGGTCCTCCTGCTCGGCAAGACGGGCCAGACCTGGGGCTGCAAGGCCGTCAACATCAAGGTGGTCGACAAGGCCACCGGCACCCCCATCGGCGGCGGCCGGGCGTTCGCGCGCTGGCTCGTGGCCTCGATCGCCTCGGGCAACTTCTGCCTGCTCGGCTACCTCTGGATGCTCTGGGACAGCGAGAAGCAGACCTGGCACGACAAGGTGGCCAGCTCGTACGTCATCCGGGCCTGAGCGGGGCATGCCATCCGGTCTCCAGCCGGGTGCTGCGCACGACCTCATCACCGCGCCCAGCGCCCCTGAGCTGACCACCGTCGGCACCGACGAGGCGGTGGTCCACGAGGGCGTGCGCGTGCGCCGTTACGACGGGCTGACGCCGGACTCCTCCCACGAGATCGAAGGCTTCGCGTTCCGCACGTTGCCGGCGCGCGGCGAGCTGCTCGCTCGATTCACCACGGTCAACGACGTGCACTTCGGCGAGCTCGAGTGCGGCATCATCGACGGCTCCGAGATCGGCCCGACGTTTCGGGCCGCGCCGGGCGACCCGCCGTACCCCGAGGTCATGAACCGCGGCGCGATCGCCGAGATGGCCGCCCTCGAGCCGGACGCGGTGCTGGTCAAGGGCGACCTCACCTCGACCGGCACCCGGGCCGAGCACCAAGCGTTCCTCGACCTCTACGAGCCGGCGTTCGGCGAGCGGCTCTGGTACGTCCGGGGCAACCACGAGTCGTATCACCGGTCGCCGTTCGGCGCGATCCCGCACCAGGAGATCGTGCTTCCGGGCGTGCGGCTCGCGCTGCTGGACACCTCGGTCGAGGGCTCGGCGTCGGGCACCGTGCACGCCGAGCAGATCGCGTGGCTCGACGACCTCGCGGCCGCCAGCGACCGGCCGGTGCTCGTTTTCGGCCACCATCACGTCTGGGACCCGTCCTCGCTCGAGCGGCCCGAGACGTACTTCGGGGTGCACCCCGGCGCCTCCGAGCGCTTGGTCGAGCTGGTGGCGCGCCGCCCTGCGATCCGCGGCTACTTCGCCGGCCACACGCATCGCAACCGGGCCCGTCGCTTCGCCGCGACCGGTGACGTTCCCTGGGTCGAGGTCGCCTGCGTGAAGGACTATCCCGGCGCGTGGGCCGAGTACCGCGTGTACGAGGGCGGCATCGTCCAGATCGAGCACCGCATCTCCACCCCCGAGTGCCTCGCCTGGACCGAGCAGACCCGACACATGTATGCCGGGCTCTACCACGACTACGCGTTCGGCTCGCTGGCCGACCGCTGCTTCGCGCTACCGACCCACCGTCCCTGATCCCCACACGCCTCGCCCTCGACGGCGCCGACCCATGCGCTCGTCGAAGCCGAGGTCCACGCCGCTGGAGCCGACATGGTTGATCGCACGTTCACTGCCGACGAGACGGCTGCCGGCTTCCGCTTCGCCAGCAGCTGGTGGTGCTCGCTCGTCGGCGCGGTCGAGGCCAGCCAGTGGGAGGACCTCGCGCTCGGTGAGTGGACCCTGCGCGAGCTGGTCGTCCACACTGACCGTGCCTTCCGCACGGTGCTCGACTACGTCGAGGGCGACGTGAAGGACCCGACCGAGCTGCCCAGCGCGGCCGCGTACTTCCGCACGGTGCTCGCCGAGGAGACCCCGCACGTGCACATCGCGGCCCGGGCGAGGCGCGAAGCCGTCGACGTCGTGGACCCGATCGCGCACACCGATCACCTCGCCGAGTTGGCGTCCGCCACGGTCGAGCGGCTGCCACCGGAGACGTCGGTGCACACGTTCGTCGGCGAGATCCGCCTCGACCAGTACCTCGCGACCCGCATCGTCGAGCTCGTGATCCACGGCATCGACCTGTCCGAAGCCATCGGCATCCTCACCTCGCCGCCACCGGCCGCGGCCCACGTGGCGCTGAGCGTGCTGACCGACCTGGTGCCGCCGAGTGATCTCGCGGTCTTGCTGCGCGCCCTGAGCGGCCGGTCTCAGCTGCTGCCCGGCCTGCACGTGCTCGACTGATGGAGGTGAGCGCCGGACCGTCACCCGAGGCACTCGAGCGACCCGAGCCGCCCGAACAGCCCGCACGTCCCGCGCCGCCCGGGCCGGTGGGCGCGCCCACGTCGGCCGATGGGCCGCTCCACGACGTGCGCGTGATCGACTGCGCCACCGTCCTGGCCGGCCCGGGCTGTGCCCGCTACCTCGCCGACTTCGGCGCCGACGTGATCAAGGTCGAGCGTCCCGACGGCGGCGACACGACCCGGGCGATGGGCTGGCGGGACCATCGGGACGACGTGACCCTCTGGTGGAAGCTGGCGGGCCGCAACAAGCGCAGCGTGGTGCTCGACCTCAAGGATCCCGCGGACCTCGATCGCATGCGCCGGCTGATCGACGGGGCCGACGTGCTGATCGAGAACTTCCGCCCCGGCACGCTCGAACGCCTCGGCCTGGCGCCCGCCGACCTGCTGGCCCGCAACCCGCGCCTCGTCATCACCCGGGTGACCGGGTTCGGCCAGGACGGGCCCTATGCCCAGCGGCCGGGGTTCGCGACGCTGGCGGAGGCCATGTCGGGGTTTGCGGCGATCAACGGCGAGCCCGACGGCCCGCCGCTCTTGCCCCCGGTGGCGCTCACCGACGAGGTCGCCGCGCTGGTCGCCGCGTTCGCCACGCTCGCCGCCGTGCACAGTGGCGTCGGGCAGGTCGTCGACGTGAACCTGCTCGAGTCGCTGTTCCAGCTGATGGGACCGCTCATGAGCGCCTGGCAGCTCGAGGGCTACCTGCAACCCCGGCTCGGCGCCGGCATCCCCTACACCGTCCCCCGCGGCACCTACCGCTGCGCCGACGGCCGGTGGGTCGCGATCTCGACCTCGGCCGAGTCGGTGGCGCAGCGGGTCATCGCGCTCGTCGGCGCCGGCGGCGATGAGCGGTTTGCCTCGTTCGCCGGGCGGGTCGAGCACCGGGCCGAGGTCGACGCGCTGGTGGAGGACTGGTGCGCCGCCAGGCCGCTCGACCAGGTGCTCGCCGAGTTCGAGGCCGCCCACGCGGCGGCGGCGCCCGTGTACACGATGGAGGACCTGGCGGCCGACCCCCACGTGGTGGCCCGCGGCACGGTCGCCGACGTCGGCGGCGTCCCGATGCAAGGCCTCGTGGCCCGCCTCAGCGCGACTCCGGGCCGCTTGCGCTACGCCGGGCGTCCCCTCGGCGCCGACACCGAGCAGGTCCTCGCCGAGCTCGACGAGGATCCGTCAGTCCGGTGAGGCGGCCACCTCGATGCGGTCCTGGCGCCACTCCTTGGCGCACACCAGCGCGGTGCGGGCCTGGGACATGAGCTGGTCGCCGTCGAAGGCGTGGGCCGGGTAGCAGGACAAGCCGGCCCAGAGCGTGTGGCCGGGCATCTCCTCGGCCAGTCGGCGGCGCACCCGCTCGATGGTCCAGATCGCACCGTTCTCGGGGGTGTCCTCGAGCAGCAGCGCGAACCGGCCGTCGTCGAGCCGGGCGACGGTGTCGGCCTCGCGGAGCGTCTCGACCAGCGCGCTCGACACGGCGTCGAGGTCGACGGGCCGTGGCTCGTCGCGACCGAGGTCGCGGGCCACGTCGACCAGCCCGAGGGCCAGAGGACGCAGGCCCCGCCGCGCCGCGGACACGCGCTTGACGAGCGTGGCCGAGAAGAAGACCTGGTTGAAGAGGCCGGTGACTGGGTCGAGCACGGCGTCCTGCACGTCTCGGCGGGCGTCGGACATCTCGTTCGCGCCGTCCTTGCCCAGCGTCTCGGCCGTTTCGACCAGGCGATCGGCCTCGTGGCGCATGGCCTGGGCCAGCGCGCTGCGAGCGGCGATGGCCTCCGCCTCGAACCGGGCGGCTCGGGCGGCCATCTGGTCGGTCTCGGTGGCCAGCTTCTGGGCCTGGGAGGCCAGCTCTTCGGAGTCGGCATGGGTTCGGCGGAGCCGATCGACCAGCCCGAGGGTCGACAGGCCGGACACCAGGGCGCAGGCGCCGGCGATGGCCACGAGCAGCAGGTTGTGGGTGAGGGCCCCGGTGACCGCGGCCACGAGACCCCCAATCCCAGCAGCGACGCCAGGCAGCGCGCGACGATCGATCACGCTGGAAGCATCGGCCGCGATGTCACCGGAATCAAGGACGCTGGGCAGATGCCCTGGTGGCAGCGGCTATGCACCGGAGGCCCGGCCGGTCCGCTGCTGGTCGACGAGATCCGCGATCTCGCGCATGATCTTGGCCAGCTCGAAATCCTTGGGCGTGTACACGGCGGCCACGCCCTGGCCCAGGAGGCTCGGGCGGTCGGCCTCGGGAATGATCCCGCCGGCGATGACCGGCGCGTCGACCCCGGCGGCGCGGAGGAGGCGCACGACCTCCGGCACGAGCTCGAGGTGGCTGCCCGAGAGGATCGAGAGCCCGACCACGTCCACGTCCTCATCGCGGGCCACCGCCACGATCTGTTCGGGGGTCAAGCGAATCCCCTGGTAGATGACCTCGAACCCGGCATCTCGAGCCGCGACCGCGATCTGTTCGGCCCCGTTCGAGTGGCCGTCGAGCCCGGGCTTGGCCACCAGGAGCCGGGGCGGACCGCCGGCCATGGTCTTCGAGCGCTCGGCCACGGCCCGCAGGCCGTCGAGGCCGCCGCCCACGCCCGACGCCGCGGCCACGCCGGTGGGCGCCCGGTACTCGCCGAACTCCTCGCGCAGCACCTCGGCCCACTCGCCGGTGGTGCCGCCGGCGTGCGCGAGATCGATCGTGGCCGGCATCACGTTCTCACCCGACCGGGCGACACGCCGCAGCTCGTCGAGGCTGCGCTTGACCGCGTCGTTGTCGCGGCTCGACCGCCATTCGGCCAGCTCGGCGCTCAGCCGCTCGGCGACGGCCGGATCCACCCGCAGGATGTTGTCGTCCCCGTCGAGGGGGGAGGGCGCGGTCTCGGTGAACCGGTTCACGCCGATCACCGGCAGCTCACCGGACTCGATGCGACGCATGCGCTCGGCATGGCTGCGCACCAGGCGGCCCTTCAGCTCGTCGATGGCCTCGAACGCGCCGCCGAGCGCGAGCACATCGTCGAGCTCGGCCTGCGCTTCGTCGACGAGCTCGGCGGTCTTGCCCTCGATGACCTTCGACCCCTCGAAGATGTCGCCGTACTCCAGCAGGTCGGTCTCGAACGCCAGCACCTGCTGGATGCGCAACGACCACTGCTGATCCCACGGACGCGGCAGGCCGAGCGCCTCGTTCCACGCCGGCAGCTGCAGGGAGCGGGTGCGGGCGCTCTTCGAGAGGGTGACGCCGAGCGACTCGAGCACGATGCGCTGCACGTTGTTCTCGGGCTGCGCCTCGGTCAGCCCCAGGCTGTTGACCTGCACGCCGTAGCGGAAGCGCCGGGCCTTCGGATCGGTGATGCCGTAGCGCTCCTCGGTGATGCGGTCCCAGAGCTGGGTGAAGGCCCGCATCTTGCAGGTCTCCTCCACGAAGCGGATGCCGGCGTTGGCGAAGAAGCTGATCGACGCGACCACGTTGGCCATGCGCTCGGGCGGGACCTGCCCCGAGTCCCGCACCGCGTCGAGCACCCCGATGGCGGTCGCCAGCGAGTAGGCGATCTCCTGCACGGGGGTGGCCCCGGCCTCCTGCAGGTGGTAGCTGCAGACGTTCATGGGGTTCCAGGCCGGGATCCACTCCTGGCAGAACGCGAACATGTCGACGATCAGACGCCGGGAGGGGAGCGGCGGATAGATGTACGTCCCCCGGCTCAGGTACTCCTTGACGATGTCGTTCTGCGTCGTGCCCCGGAGCGCTTGGGAAGCCACGCCCTGGTTCTCGGCGTTGGCCACGTAGAGCCCGAGCAGCCAGGCAGCCGTCGCGTTGATCGTCATCGAGGTGTTCATCTCGCCGACCGGGATCTGGTCCAGCAGCGTGGCCATGTGGCCGAGGTGCGCGACCGGCACACCGACCTTGCCGACCTCGCCCCTCGCTTGGGGGTCGTCGGGGTCGTAGCCGGTCTGCGTCGGCAGGTCGAAGGCGATCGAGAGCCCGGTCTGTCCCTTGGCCAGGTTGGTGCGATAGAGCTCGTTGGACGCCTCCGCGCTGGAGTGGCCCGAGTACGTCCGCATCATCCACGGCTGGTCACGCTGCACCTTGTCCGTCATGTGTCCATTCTCCGCCGCGGACGAGGTGGCTGTCATACCTGAGCCGCACCTGGCCCGGGTGCACAGGAAATCAGCTTCCTGCGACGGGCGGCAGCAGGGTCGGTCCTACGGTCCCTCGGGGAGCCGACGCACGGTTCTCTGGAGGGGTGGTCGACGGGGAGGAGGCCGCGTGGCAGGGTCGAACGAGCGAGGCCAGGCCGACGGCGACGCCCCCATCGTGGGCCGCGATCGACTCTCGGCCCGGCTTCATGATCTGTGGTCCACCTCGCAGGGGCCATCGGGGAAGGTCGTGCTGGTGGGTGGCGACCCAGGCGTCGGCAAGTCCAGGTTGGTCCGTGCCTTCGCCGACGAGGCGGCCGGGCAGGGCACCGCCGTGCTGTCCGGGACCTGTTCGCCGATCCGCACGTTCCTCTCCTACGAACCGTTCGTGATCGCGCTCGACCGTTACACGGCGGCGGCGCCCATCGCGGAGCTCGAGCGCCGATTGGGCGCGGGTGCAACCCCGCTCAAGCTGGTGGTTCCCAGCATCGGACGGCGCCTGCCACAGCTCGAGGATCCGGTGATCGTCGACCCGGTGAGCGCGCTCGAGGCCGTCGAGCAGAGCCTGCTCCGGTTCTTCGACACGGCAGCGGCCGAGTCGGGCGTCGTGGTGATCCTCGAGGACCTCCATTGGGCGGCCAAGCCGACGATCGCGCTATTGGAACAGCTGGTGGACACCGCCGCGGCGTGGGACCTGTTCGTGGTGGCGACCTACCGCAGGAACGACCTCCCCGACTTCGTTGCCGAGGCGTTCCACGCCATGACGGGCGCGGGCCTGGCGACGATGGTTTCGGTCGCCGGTCTCGACGCATCGTCCACCGACCAGCTCGCCGACGCGGTGGCCGGCGCACCGCTGTCGCCCGAGGTGCGACAGCGAGTCCGCGCCGCGAGCGAGGGCAACCCGCTCTTCGTGCGGGAGATCGTTCGCCACCTGGTCGAGAGCGGCCGGCTGACCATGTCGCCGGCTGGGACGTGGCGGGCCGAGAATCTCGGCGCGATTACCATCCCCAAGTCCGTGGACGGCATGATCGCCGAGCGGCTCGACTGCCTGTCCAGCCCGACGAGGTCGGCACTCGTCAGCGCCGCGATGCTGGGACGAGACTTCAGCTTCGCCACGTGGGAGCGGGTGGTGGCCGGCCGTCGCCAAGGCGTGGATGCCGCCGCTCGGGAGGCGACCGGCGCCGGCCTGATCGATCGGCTTGCCGGCACGGACCTGTACTCGTTCTCGCATGCCCTGATCGCCGAGGCGCTCACCCGCGACCTCCCCCCGGTCAGCCGCAAGCGCCTCCACCGCAACGTCGCCCGGAGCCTCGAGGCGCACTACGGCGAGGGGGTCGACGGGCTCGCTGATCATGCGGCCGAGCTCGCGCACCACTACCTCCGCGGTGGCGAGGCGGTGGTCGCCGAGGGGGCCCGCCACTCTGAGGTCGCCGTCGCCCAGGCCATGGTCGCCGGCGACCTCGAGCTGGCGATCCGGTGTGCTCGTGACTGGTGGGACCGGTCAGCCTCCATCGACGCTGCGCTCCGGTACGCCGACGTGTCCATGGCGATCCGGCGCCGCAGCTCGTGCGAAGAAGCCGAGGTGGTGCTGGCCAAGGCCCAGTCCACGTGCTCGCCCGAGCACCCGCGGTACGTCGCGCTCCTCGCCATGCGGGCCCAGAACTTTGCCACCCTCAACGATGTGGAAGCGGCCCGCGAGCTGATCGCCGCCGCCCGAGCGTCCGCCGGGTCCGGCGCGATCGACCTCGGGACCGTCGTGGGGTCGACCCACTTCATGTCAGGACGGCCGATCGATGCGCTGCGCGCGTTCGAGGGCGTCGAGGTGGACGGCGATCCGATCGCCGAGGCGATCTACCTGTCGAGCCTGCTGCTGGCGGGCCGGTTCGCGACGCTGCGGGTGCAGGTGCGTGGCCCCGCCGCAGGGGCCCCCGACACTCGGTCGATGTTCGCCAGATCGGTGTCCGTGATCCTCGACTTCTACCTCGGCGCGTTCGACGCCGCCCAGCTGTCGGCGGTGGCCCTGCACCGGGATGCCACCGCGCCACCCGACCTCCTGGCCCGGCAGAACGCGGCCCTCGGCCTCGGCTACCTCGCCCTGGAGCGCGGACTCGGCCGCGAGGCGATGGCCTGGTTCCGCGACGCGGTCGAGTCGCTCCATGGCATGAACCTGGATCACGCCGCCGTGGGCGCGCTCGTCGAGAGTGCCGCCTCGTGTGGGTTGCCGGCCGAGGCCGAACAGGCGATGGAGGGGCTGCGCCAGGCCGGCCTCGGGATGTCCGGTCCGATGGCCGGCCGCACCGCCCGCGGGATGGCGCACTACGAGCTCGCGCTGGGCGCCGGGGTGGGCCAGGCGGCCAGGATCCTCCGCGAGACGGTGCAGAACGTGCTCCACCAGCAGCAGGTCCTCTCCGAGGCGGAGCTCTTGCACGAGCTGGTCCACCTGCAGGAGGCCACGGGCGAGGAGTGCGAGCGCCTGGTCGAGCTGGCGGCGGAGATCGGATCGCCGTGGATCGTCGAATGGGGCGACCACGCCCGGGCTTGGGCCGAGCGCGACCCGACCGCGCTGTGCGAGGTCGGCGAGCGCTACGAGGCGCGCGGCGCCGCGCGTGATGCCGTGGCTGCGGCCCAGTCGGCCGCGGCCCTCACGGGCACGGGCTCCGACTCGCAGGCCGCGGCCCGCAGCTCGGCCCTCCTCGACCGCGTCGGGCGGAGTCGCTCTGCTCCCGCGGCCGGCCTGGAGGTGCATTGCGGAGCGGCCGGGCGCGGTGGCTAGTCCGGCAGCTCGATGCCCCTGGCGGCGGCGACGGCTGCGACCTCGTCCGGGAAGATGTTCTTGAGCAGGTAGACGTCCCGGGCCAGCACGTAGTCCGGCGCCAGCGACTTCGCGTAGCGCTCGAAGTACAAGAGCTGCTTGGAGATCAGGACCAGCTCGCGAGGGACGGTGGCGCCGAACTGCTCGGCCATCTCGAGGTTCGACTTGAGCGCCTCGCCGAGGCTGATCCCGCCGAGCCCCTGGCTCAGCATCGGCTCCATGATCATCGCGATCTGGGGACCGGCGACCTCGGGATCGACGTCCGCGGGCATCACGCCGACCGACTGATAGGCCCGCACGACGCGCCGATAGTCCTGGTCGATCATGGCGCTGAAGAGGATGTCGCGCAGGGCCCCCTTCCAGGCCGCGGGCAGCTCGCCCATGATCCCGAAGTCGAGGAACGTGCCCCGCCCGTCGTCGAGCACCCACAGGTTGCCGGCGTGCACGTCGCCGTGGAACGGGCCGTGCACGAGGGCCGCCTCGATCCACACCTTGATGCCCCGCCGCAGCACGAGCTCGCCGTCGATCCCGCGCTCGGAGATCACGTCGAACTGGTCCATCGGGACGCCGGACATGCGCTCCATGCAGATCACGTGCGGACCGCAGTAGTCCCAGAACACCTCGGGGGCGGTGACCTGCGCGTTGTCGCCGAACGCCCCGATGTGATCCCGGAACCGGGTCTGCCGGTAGGCCTCCAGGGCGGCGTTGAGCTCCTGGTTGGTGACCTCGTGCAGGTCTTCGACCATCCCAACCACGTTGGCCCGGCGGCCGACCTCGAAGCGGGCCAGCAGCTTGGCCGCCAGGAAGTGCATGATCCGCAGGTCGGTGTGCATGCGGTGGGCGATGTCCGGCCGCTGCAGCTTGATGACCGCCTCGCGGCCGTCGGGCAGCGTGCAGGCGTGCACCTGCGCGATCGAGGCCGCCGACAGCGGGCGATCGTCGAACGAGAGGAAGACCTGCTTCGGTGGCCGCCCGAGGTCCTCGGTCATCAACCGGCGGACGGTCTCCGGGTCGAACGGTGGGACCTCGTCGAGCGTGCGCAGGCAGGCATCCGCCAACGCGGTGGGGAAGAGGCCGGGCGACGAGGCCACCAGCTGCCCGAGCTTCACGAAGGTGGGCCCGAGCTGCTCGAACGCCGTGACCAGGCCCTCGGACGCCGCGGTGGCCAACGAACGGCCCCGGCGCTGCACGACCCAGGCCCCGACCGCCCGCAGCACGGCGGCGACGACGACGAACCCGATGAGCACCATGCGGCGGAGCTCCGCGACCCCGAAGCGGTCGAGGTCGGGGGCGTCGGTGACGAGGGCGTCGGGCGGCGGACCACCAGCGAACGGGCCCCGGAAGTGCCGGACCAGCCCTGCGGCGTCCGTCCCCGGCACGGGCCCGAGCGTCGGGACCGGCTCGGGACCGTTGCTCGACATGGTGGGCGACCGTAGCGGCCGCAACCGTCCCCAACGCAACTGCTCCGGCCACCCCACCCGTGCCCAACCCCGACCACGATCGGCTGACGTGGAGCACGCCGGCGGTCCGAGGCGTCGGTCAAGCGAAGATGGCCGGGAGCGGGTGTCGCAGCGCCTCGGCCAGCAGCCGGAGGTAGTCGCTGCGCCGGACGTCGACCGCTCCGAGCGAGACGAGGTGCTCGGTCGTCCACTGGACGTCGAGCAGCGTGGCGCCGCCCTCCCGGAGCAGCTGGACCAAGCCCACGAGCGCGACCTTCGAGGCGTCGCGCTCGCGGTGGAACATCGACTCACCCGCGAAGAGCCCGCCGATCGCGATGCCATAGAGGCCGCCGGCCAGCCGTCCGTCGGGCGTCCACGCCTCGACGCTGTGCGCCCAGCCCAACCGATGCAGACGTTGGTAGGCGGCGGTGATGTCGCGGTCGATCCAGCCGTGTGGGCGGCGGGGATCGCGGCAGCCCTCGAGCACGTCGACGAACGCCGTATCCACGCGCACCTCGAAGCGGCGGCAGGCCGAGCGCAGCGAGCGCGAGATCCGCAGGCCCTCCAGCGGGAGGACGCCGCGTGGGTCGGGCGACCACCAGGCCACGGCCCGCGGACGACGCAACGGCATCGGGAACAGGCCGCGCCGGTAGGCGGCCAGGATCGTGCCCGGCTCGAGGTCGGCACCGAGCCCCACGATGCCGTGCTCGTCGGCCGAGTCCGGCGAGGGGAACTGCCACCGGCTGGCCGGCGGCTCGACGGCCGGGCTCACCGCGCCATGGGCGCGGCGCGGCGCGCCCTGAGTCGACCGCGACCGGCGGCCGAGGGGGCGGGTCCCTCGCGCGGCGCGTCCATCGGCGACGGAGTCTGGCACCCCGGCCCGTCATCCGGTGTCGGCGAGGCGCTCACGTCACCCGGCCGGTCACCTCGACGTCGAGGTGCTCGCCGTTGCGGACGAGGTCGCGCAGCCGGGCCAGCGCGTCGTAGACGTCCACGAACCGGGTGGCGATCGGGACGGGCGCGAGGCGCAGGATGTCGGGCCCTCGGAAGTCGGGGATCACCGCGGCCTTCTCGATCAGGGCCCGGCCGATGCGGCGGGCGTCGGCGTGGCGCAGCGCCACGTGGCCACCTCGGCGTGCCTCCGGCCGGGGCGTCACCACCTCGAAGCCGAGCTCGCGGAGCCACGCGTCGGCCAGGTCGATGAGCATCCCGGTCAGCGCGAGCGACTTGGCGCGCAGGCGCTCCATGCCCGCCTCGCCGAGCAGCTCGACGCCCGCCTCAACGGCCCGCAGCAGCACGACCGGTGGCGAGCTGACCATGAACCGGCGGATGCCGGGCTCGGGCTCGTACTCGGTGGCCATGGCGAACTGGTCGCGCTGGCCGAACCACCCCCAGATGGGCTGGGTCAACGTCGCGTGCAGGTCACCGCGCACCCACAGGAAGGCAGGCGCGCCCGGCCCGGCGTTGAGGTACTTGTACGTGCAGCCCACGGCCAGGTCCGCCCCGTCCGCCGCGAGCGCGAGCGGCACCGCACCCGCGGCGTGCGACAGATCCCAGAGCACGAGCGCACCGCTCGCGTGTGCCTGGGCGTTGACGGTGCGCATGTCGGTCAGCGCGCCGAGGCGGTAGTCGACGAGCGACAGCGAGACCAGCGCCACGTCGGGCCCGATCGCGCGCTCGAGGGCGCCGAGGTCGGGACCGCCCTCGGCTGCCGCTGGGACCGTGACCAGCTGCAGCCCTTGGTGCGCGCAGATGCCCTGCAGCACGTAGTGGTCGGTCGGGAAGTTGTCCGCGGACGTGACCACCGTGCCGCGCCCCGGCCGCGCCGCGACCGCCGCCCACGCGAGCTTGTAGAGGTTGATCGACGTGGTGTCGGCCACGACCGTCTCACCAGGGCGGGCGCCGAGCAGCGTGGTGCCGAGCAGGTCGCCGACGTCGGTGGGGAGGTCGAGCCAGTGCTCCCAGGCACCGACCAGCTCGCGGGCCCATACCGAGCGCACCTCGAGGTCCAGCCGATCGAGCGTCGCCGCTGGGGGGCGCCCGAGCGAGTTGCCGTCGAGGTAGATCACCTCATCGGGGAGGTCGACGAACCGCTCGCGCAGGTGGGCGAGGGGGTCGGCGGCGTCGAGCTGCTCGGCGAGTCCACGTTGGGCGTCGGGCACGTGCGACTCCGGTCGGGGTGAAGGCGGGTACGGTCGGCCTCGCGACTGTCCCGGGTCGGGGGCGACGGTACCAACCTGCCCCCAACGCTTCGAGCCTCGACATGGACGATCCTCGTTCCCCGACATACGCCTCCTATCTGCGCCTCCCCGATCTCCTGCGGCTCCAGCCCGGCGGCGAGTCGCACGACGAGCTCCTCTTCGTGGTCATCCACCAAGCCCACGAGCTGTGGTTCACGGTGGTGCTGCGCGAGCTCGACCGCGCTCGTGAGCGCCTCGCGGCCCACGACCTGCGGGCCACGACGGCGGCGCTCGAGCGGATGACGGCCGTGTGGAAGAGCCTGGTCGCCTCGTGGGACGTGCTCGACACGTTGACGCCGATGGGGTACCTCGGCTTCCGCGACCGCCTTGGCACCGGCAGCGGCTTCCAGTCGGTCCAGTTCCGTGAGATCGAGATCTCGTCGGGCGGCGGGGTCGGCGACCACCTCCATGACCCGTGGCTCGGCGGCGAAGAGCGCGACCGGTTGGCGCGCCGATCGCGTGAGCCGTCGCTGCGCGAGCTGTTCCTGCGGACCCTCACCGCCGCCGGTCGCACCGTCGACGACGTGGTGCGCCACGCGGTGGCCGACGTCGGCCTCGCCGACCTCGCCGAGGCGTTGGTCGCGTACGACGGTGCGGTGGCCCAGTGGCGCTACCGCCACGCCCTCGCCGTCGAGCGCCAGATCGGGACCAAGATTGGCACGGGTGGTTCGAGCGGCAGCGCGTACCTGCAGGCCACCACGTCGGACCGCTTCTTCCCCGAGCTCATCGCCGCCCGTAGCCGGCTCTGACGCCGGGCGCTGATCAGCCGGCCGACGCCGCTGGCCCGCTACTTCTTCGTGTAGTCGTAGAACCCGTGGCCGGACTTGCGGCCCAGGCGGCCGGCGCTGACCATGCGCCGCAGCGCGGGCACTGCGGCGTAGTTCGGGTCGCGGAACTCGTCGTAGAGCGCGTCAAGGATCGCGAGCGAGGTGTCGAGCCCGACCAGGTCGAGCAGCGCCAGCGGCCCCATCGGGAAGTTGCAGCCGCCCTTCATCGCCGTGTCGATGTCGTCGCGGCTGGCGGTCGCGTTCTCGAGCATCCGCACGGCGTTGTTCAGGTAGGGGAACAGCAGGGCGTTCACGATGAACCCGGCTCGATCCTTGACCTCGACCGGGTCCTTGCCGCAGGCATCGGCGAACGCCGTGACCGTCGCGATGGTGGCGTCGGACGCGGTCAAGGGACGAACGATCTCCACCAGCGACATCATCGGGGCCGGGTTGAAGAAGTGGACCCCGCAGACCCGGTCCGGGCGGTCGGTCTCGATCGCCATCTCGATGACCGGCAGCGTCGAGGTGTTGGTGGCGAGGATGGCCTCGTCCTTCACGACCAGGTCGAGCTCCTTGAAGAGCGCCTTCTTGATCGAGAGGTCCTCGACCACCGACTCGATCACCAGGTCGCAGTCGTGCAGCTCGTGCAGGTTGGCGGTGGCCCGGACTCGGCCGAGCACGGCCTTGCGGTCCTCGTCGCTGAGCTTGCCGCGGTCGACCTGCTTGCCGAGCGAGCGCTCGAGCCCGCCCACCATGGCCTCAGCCGTGGCCAACTCCCGCGAGCGGAGCACCACCTCGTGCCCGGACTTGGCGGCCACCTCGGCGATGCCCGAACCCATGATCCCCGAGCCGAGGATCCCGATGCGCTTGATGGTCATGGGGGGTCAAGTTACCGAGCGGTACTGGTCGAAAGCCAAGTTGGCGGTGGGATGGGGGCCGCGGCCACTCCCGGTAAGGTCCGGGCATGTCCGGTCCCCTGGCGCTCGTCGGCGGCGGTGAGTTCACAGACGGCTGCACGTTCGATGCGGCCTTGCTCGAGGCCAGCGGCGCCCGCGAGGTCCTCGTGCTGCCCACCGGAGCGGCCTACGAGCATCCCGGTCGGCTCGTCGAGCGGGCCGTCGAGTGGTTCGGCGGCCTCGGGGTCGCGGCACGAGGGCTCGACGTGCTGGCCCGCTCCGATGCGCTCGATCCGGAGAAGGTGTCGGCCATCGCCGACGCCCGCTTCCTGTACCTGGTCGGCGGTTCGCCGATGCACGTCCGCTCGGTGTTGAAGGACTCGCCGGCATGGGACGCCCTGGTCGGTGCCTGGTCGGGCGGTGCCGTGGTGGCCGGCTCGTCCGCCGGTGCGATGGTGCTGTGCGACCCGATGGTCGATCCCCGCGGCGGCGCGTTCACGCTGGGCCTCGGGATGATCGCCAACCTCGCCGTCATCCCCGCGCACGACCATTGGTCCGAGGATGCCGCCCACCGCACGCTCAAGATGAGCCCGGACGACCTCGTGCTGGCCGGCATCGACGAGCGCACCGCGCTCGTGCGGGATCCCGACGGGTCCTGGCGGGCCGAGGGCGCCGGACAGGTTGCGGTCTTCGTCGGCGGCGTGCCGGCCGACCTCTCCGCGCTCCCGTCCTGACGTCGTCGGCTTCGAGCCGCTGGGTCAGGACTCGACGATGCGGATCGAGACGATCTTGGCCGGCTTGGTCGGCGCGCCCGATCCGTCGTCCAGCGCAGCGATCTTCTGCAGCACGTCGAGGCCCTTCGTCGCCTTGCCGAACACCACATAGGTGCCCGCGCCCTGGCCGGCGCCAGCCGGGTCGCCCAGGTAGCGCCCGCCTTCGTTCGCGAGGAAGAAGAACTGCGCGCTGCCGCTGTTCGCCTCGGCGGTGCGACCCATGGCCAGCACGCCCGGCGCATAGTCCGCGGACGTGAAGCGTCCGCCTTCGTCGGGAATCGTGTAGCCCGGCCCAGGGTCGCTGTTGTCCTGCGTGTGCGGGGAGCCGCCCTGGATGATCCCGCTGGCCCGCTCCGTACGGAAGAGGGCGGTGCCGTCGTAGAACTTCCACCGGGAGAGGGCGACGAAGTTGCTGGTGGTCTTGGGAGTGCGCGTCGTGTCCAGCGCCACCGTGACCTGCCCTTCGCTGGTCGTGACGATCGCCGTGTACCTCTTGCCCTTGTCGAGGCAGGAGAGCGGCGCCGCCGTGAGATCGATGGTGCGGGGTGCTCCCGTGGCCGGCGGGCATGTCGCGGCCGCGCCTGCGGCAGGGGCGGTCACGGCCGCCTTGACGCTGGTGGACTTCGAGCTGCTGCAGCCGGAAAGGGCGTAGAGGAGGATCGCCAGCAGGATCAGGAAGACGACGAGGTTGCGCAGGCCCTTCAGCCGGCGGGACCGGGTTGCGGCCGCCCGCTCGGCCTCGAGCCTGCTCTGGCGCCCCGCCTTCTTGCGTTCTCGCTTCTCGGTTCCCACGGCCGGGCACCCTACCGACTCGCCTCACCACACTGAGACCGGGTCGCCGCCCCGGACTCCGGCGCGTGGTCGTCCGCCGAGGGGTCCTGGGCGGGCATGATGGAGCGATGGGTCAGCCGGTGGACACGGGCAAGCCGCCCGAGGGCGGCGACCGGGCCGAGGTCACCGACGCTGAGGTCAGCGCGGCCGAGCAGGCGTTCAGCCGCGCCGTCGGCCAGCGCCTGCGGGCCATCCGGCAGGCGCAGGGCCTCTCGCTGTCCGACGCCGAGGAGCGTTCCGGCGGCCGCTGGAGCGCGTCGGCGATCGGCGCCTACGAGCGCGGGTTCCGCACGCTGTCGCTGCCCCGGCTCAAGTCGTTGGCGGACTTCTACAAGGTGCCGGTGTCGGTGCTCCTCGGCGAGCCGCAGCCGATGGCGGCGTCCCCGGACCGGCGCAAGATCGTCCTCGACCTCGCCGCCCTCGAGGCCATCGACCCCTCAGCACCGATCCGCCGCTTCGTGCGCTCCATCATCGAGGCGCGCGGCGACTTCAACGGCCGCATCCTGTCCCTGCGCCACGACGACCTGAAGGCCCTGTGCACCCTGGTCGGCGGTGACATCTCCACCGGCGTGGCGCAGCTGCGCGGCTGGGGCGTGATGATCGACGGCCCGGAGATCCCGGCAGGTTCCTGGACGTTCGAGCCCTGACCGGTTCGCGCTCGGCCCCAGCGCTACCGGTTGTCGCCTGAACGGGGCGCTCCGGTACCGTTCGGCGCCGTGACGTTGGTGGTGCAGAAGTTCGGAGGCACGTCGGTCGCCGATCCCGAGCGGATCCGCGAAGTGGCCGACCACGTGGCTCGCACGCGCCGGCGCGGCGACCAGGTCGTGCTCGTCGTGAGCGCCATGGGCAAGGAGACCGACCAGCTGCTGCACCTCGCGTCGCAGGTCTCGCGCACCCGCCCGGGCCGCGAGATGGACATGCTGATCACCGCCGGCGAGCGCAAGGCCACCGCGCTGGTCTGCATGGCCCTCCACGACCTCGGCATCCCGGCGGACTCGTTCACCGGCAGCCAAGCCGGGTTCATCACCGACACCAACCACCAGAACGCCAAGATCCTCGAGGTGCGCGCCGACCGGGTGCGCGCGGCCGTCGACGCCGGACGGGTTCCCGTGGTGGGCGGCTCGCAGGGCGTCTCGACCGAGCGCGACGTCACGTTCCTCGGCCGCGGTGGCTCGGACACCACGGCGGTCGCGCTCGCGCAGGCCCTCGGGGGCACGTGTGAGCTCTACACCGACGTCTCGGGCGTGTTCACGACCGATCCCCGGGTGGTCCCCACGGCGCGCCGCATCGCCCGGATCTCGTTCGACGAGATGCTGGAGATGTGCGCGGCGGGCTGCCCCAAGCCGGCCATGCGCGCCGTCGAGTACGCGCGGACCCACCACGTCCCGTTGCACGTGCGGTCGAGCTTCACGTGGGAGCCCGGCACCTGGATCATCGAGGAGGACCCGGACATGGAGCAGGCCATCGTCTCGGGCGTCGTGGGCGACGCCACCGAGGCCAAGGTCACGATCAACGG
>JAODBM010000093.1 GCA_025463985.1 Acidimicrobiales bacterium | reverse complement strand
TGGTTCATGCGCCAGGCCGGGCGGTCGCTGCCCGAGTACCGCGCCATCCGGGGCCCCGGCTCGATCCTCGACGCCATCCGCACGCCCGACCTGGCGACCGAGATCACGCTCCAGCCCGTGCGCCGCTACGGCACCGACGCCGCCATCCTCTACTCCGACATCGTCACGCCGATCGCGGCCATCGGGTTCGGGGTCGACATCGCGCCAGGTGTGGGGCCGGTCGTCGAGCGCCGGTTCGAGACCAAGGCGGACCTCGATCGCCTCCGTCCGCTCGACGCCGAGACCGACACGCCATACGTCCTCGAGACCGTGCGCAACGTGGTGGCCGAGCTGGGCGACGTGCCGCTGATCGGGTTCGCGGGGGCACCGTTCACGGTCGCGTCCTATCTCGTCGAGGGCCGCCCGTCGCGCACGTATGCCCGCACCAAGGCGCTCATGTACGGCGACCCCGACCTGTGGCTGGCGCTGCTCGACCGGCTCGCCGACCTGGCGCTGGCCTCGCTGCGCTCGCAGGTGGCCGCCGGGGCATCGGCGGTGCAGCTGTTCGACTCGTGGGCAGGTGCGCTGTCGCCACGGGAGTACGCCCGGTTCGTGATGCCGGCCAGCGCCAAGGTGCTGGCCGGGGTCGGCGACCTCGACGTGCCGCGCATCCACTTCGGCGTGAGCACCGGCGAGCTGCTGGTGCTGATGCGCGACGCGGGCGCCGACGTGGTCGGCGTGGACTGGCGGGTCGAGCTCGACGACGCCCGGCGGCGCCTCGGCGACGACGTCGCGCTGCAGGGCAACCTCGACCCCACCGCGGTGCTCTGCCCCTGGGACGTGGCCGCCAGCCGTACCCGTGAGGTGCTGCTGCGCAACGGCGGCCACCCGGGCCACGTCTTCAACCTCGGGCACGGCGTGCTGCCCGAGACCGATCCCGGCATCCTCGAGCAGGTGGCTGCGCTCGTGCACGCCGAGGGCCGAACCGACGGCACGCTCGACGCCGCCGTGGCCGCCGTCGCCACCGCGCCGCGGCCCGAGCCCAGCAGACGCTGATGGTCGAACGCGTTGGGCTGGTCGTGATGGCGTACGGCACGCCCCGGTCGCCGGCCGACATCGAGGCGTACTACACCCACATCCGCCGCGGTCGGCCGGCGACGCCCGAGCAGCTGGCCGACCTCACCCGCCGCTACGAGGCCCTCGGCGGGGTGTCGCCCCTGGCCGAGCGGACCGAGGCGCAGCGCACGGCGTTGGCCGAGGCCCTCGACGAGCTGGCGCCCGACCGGTTCGCGGTGCGGCTCGGCCAGAAGCACGCGGCACCGTTCATCGAGGACGCGGTCGCCGAGCTGGCCGCCGCCGGCTGTCGGCAGATCGTCGGCCTCGTGCTCGCTCCGCACTACTCGGGCGCGAGCGTCGGCGAGTACCAGGCCCGCGCCACTGAAGCGGCCGCCGCGCACGGCGTCGGCCACGTCGGCATCCGCTCCTGGCACCGCGAGCCCGCCTACCTCGACTTCCTCACCGACGCCGTCACCAAGGGGCTCGCCGCGCTGCCCGAGCAGACGAAGGTGCTGTTCACCGCGCACAGCCTCCCGGAGCGCGTCCTGGCCGGCGACCCGTACCCCGAGCAGTTGCGGGAGACCGCCCGCGAGGTGGCGCAGCGCACCGGTCGCAACCCGTGGGCCGGGTGGTCGGTGGCCTGGCAGAGTGCCGGTGCCACGCCCGAGCCGTGGCGCGGCCCCGACGTCGTGTCGGTGATCGAGCAGCTGGCGGCGACCGGCAGAGCCGACGGCGTCCTGGTGTGCGCGCAGGGCTTCGTCGCCGATCACCTGGAGGTCCTCTACGACCTCGACATCGAGGCCCGCAAGGCCGCCGAGGCGCTGGGCTTGGCCTTCGCCCGCACCCGTTCGCTCAACGACGACCGGGTGGTGCTCGCGGCCCTCGCCGACCGGGTGCTGCGGGCCGCCGACGGCGACCAGGAGGCGCTCGGCGCGCCATGGCCGACCGCGTGAGCGGCCGACCGGTCGGGGAGGCGCGGTGACCGGCCGGCACGTCGTCGTGGCCGGCGGCGGGATCACCGGCTTGGCCGCCGCCTACCGGCTCACGCTCCGCGGCGCGGCGGTGACGCTGGTGGAGCCCGGCGCCGAGCTGGGCGGCAAGCTCCGCACGTCAGTCTTCGCCGGCCGGCCGGTCGACGAAGGGGCGGACGCCTTCCTGCTGCGGGTGCCGTGGGCGCTCCAGCTGTGCCGCGACCTGCAGATCGACGACGAGCTCATCTCCCCCGCCGAGCGGTCGGCCTTCGTCGCCACCGACGGCGGGCTGCGCCGGCTTCCCGCCGGCCAGGTCTTGGGCGTTCCCACCGACCTCGACGCGCTCGCCGCCAGCGGCATCGTCTCCGCCACGGGCGTGGCCCGCGCCGCCGAGGACCTCGAGCGCCCGGCGGATCCGGCCGATCCCGCCCTGGTGGGGGCCGACGTGGCCATCGCGCCGTACCTCCGCCGGCGCCTCGGCGACGAGGTGTTCGACCGGTTGGTCGACCCGCTGGTCGGCGGCATCAACGCCGGCGACACCGAGCGCCTGAGCCTGGCCGCGGTGGTCGCGCAGATCGATGCCGCGGCCCGCAGCGGAGACCCGAGCCTCATCCGGTCCTGCCGGGCTCAGCGCGAGGTGGCCGCGGTCGACCCGGCGGCACCGATCTTCGCCGCTCCCCTCGGCGGCATGGGCCGGTTCATCGACGCGCTCACGGGCCTGCTGCCGGAGCTGGACGTGCGGCTCGGGCGGCGGGTGGCCGCGGTGGCCCCTGCCGGCCCGAGCGGCGTGGAGGTCGTGCTCGACGACGGCCGCGCGCTCGCCGTGGACGGCGTGGTCCTCGCCTGCCCGGCCGCCGCGGCGGCTGCGGCCGTGGCTCGCCTCGCTCCCGACGCTGCTGCGCTGCTCGCGGCCATCGAGTACGCCTCGGTCAGCCTGGTCACCCTCGGTTTCGCCCGCGCCGACGTCGCCCACGCGCTCGACGGCAGCGGGCTGCTCGTGCCCCGCGACCAGCACCGGCTGTTGACCGCCTGCTCGTTCGCCACCAGCAAGTGGGCCCAGCTGCGCGACCCCGACCGTGACGACGTGATCTTGCGGGCCTCGGCCGGCCGCCACGGCGACGACCGCCAGCTCGGCCTCGACGACCGCGACCTCGTCGCCCGCCTCCTCGACGACCTGGACGCCGTCCTCGGGCTCCACGGCGCGCCCACCGAGGTGCGAGTCAACCGCTGGCCGGCGTCGTTCCCGCAGTACGCGCCCGACCACCTCGACCGCGTCGACCGCATCGACGCCGCGCTGCGCGCCGCCACGCCCCGGGTCGTGCTGGCCGGAGCCGCCTACCGGGGCCTCGGCGTCCCTGCGTGCATCCGCCAGGGGCTCGAGGCCGCCGACCGGCTGGTCGCCCCCGCTCCGGACCGCTCCCGGTGACCGACGCCCCACCCAACCGGGCGGGATCCGCGTCGCCCCAACGACCGGGGCCCCGCCCAGTTCCCGATGTGCGGGCGCGGGCGCGGACGGCGGCGGCGTGCCTCGTGGCCGGCGGGCTGATCGCCCTGTCGTTGCCGCCCGCGGGGTTCTGGCCGCTGGCCTTCGTCGGGCTCGCGCTGGTCGATCGGCTGGTGGCGGACATGCCGTGGAAGCGCCGCTGGAAGCGGGGTTCCCTCGTGGGCCTGGCGCTGTTCGGGCCGACCATGTTCTGGATGAGCGAGCTGACCGCGCCGGGCTACGTGGTGGCCGTGCTGCTCTTCTCGGCCATCCTCGGCGCGTTCCTCGCGCTCGTGCCGCCGGGGCCCGGGCGGCGCCCGGCGCTCGTCGGCGCCTGGGTGCTCAGCGAGGCGCTGCGCGGGGTGTGGCCGCTGGGCGGCGTGCCGATGTCGACCCTCGCCGTCGGCCAGGTGGGCGGCCCG
>JAODBM010000084.1 GCA_025463985.1 Acidimicrobiales bacterium | reverse complement strand
CGGGCCGCCGCTGATCATGGTGGCGATGGTGGTGACGAGAGCGGACCACCGCGGCGCCGGACGCGGCCGCGACGACAGCCACCACCGCGGCACCGGCGATCGCCGCGAACGCCAGGCACCGATGGCGCCGCGCGGAGCCCGCAGGCGGCGCGGCCGCCGTGATCGGCTGCGGGCCGAAGGCCTCGGTGACGCGAGCCTCCTCCGCTCGACCTCCGACCGGCGCGACGCGGGCCGGAAGGACCACCTCCGCGGGGTCCACCGCACCTCGGAGCGCCGCGGCGAGGTCGGCCGCCGACGACGGCCGCGCGAGCGGCTCGCGGTCGATGGCGGCCTCGACCACCGACGCGAGCGCTCCGGGCACGGAGCGGACGCTGGTCAGCGGGACGTGGATTCCGGCATCAGCCGCGGCGACCGCGGCCGCCTTGGGCCCCGCGTATGGCGGCCGGCCGGCAAGCGCCTCGTAGGCGACCACGCCCAAGCTGTAGACGTCCGATCGGGCATCGACCGGCGCGTGGCGGCGCGCCGGGTCGAGGTACCCGGCGGTGCCGGCCACGGGTGCGCCAGGCTCCGCCGGGCCGACGAAGCGGGCCACCCCGAAGTCGCTGAGCAGGGGCTCGCCGTCGCTCGTGAAGAGCACGTTGGCCGGCTTCACGTCGCCGTGGACGATGCCGCGCCGGTGGGCCGACGCGAGCGCTTCCGCCACCGGAGCGAGCACCGCCACGGTCTCCCCCGGCGTCAGCGTGCCGCGGTCATCGAGGAGGTCACGCAGCGAGCCGCCGGCGGCCAGCGGCATGACCAGCGCCACGCCAGGAGGGTCGGCCACCACCTCGAGCACGGCGACCACGTGCGGATGGTCGAGCGAGGCGAGCACGGCGGCCTCACGCCGCAGATCGTCGATCGCTGTCGGCCCGGCTCCCGCGCCGACCCGCTTGAGCGCAACCGCGCGCGCGATCGGACCGGGTCGCCGCGCCCGCCAGACGGTGCCACCGCTCCCACGACCCAGGGGTGCCTCCAGCCGGTAGCCGGCCACGACCTCGTCCATCGGCGGCGCCTACCCCCACCCGGCGCGGCAGGAAACGCCGACGCGCCACGCGGGATCGGTCAGCCCCTCGTGGGCGGTGGCGGCGCGTCGCCGCTTTCGCCGGGCGTCGCCCGCCAGAGGATGAGCGCATCCTGATCGACGAGCGCTCGCGGGATGCGCCCGATCACGACCCAGCCGAGCTCGAGGTAGAGGCCGAGCGCCGGGTTGCGTTCGAAGACGAAGTTGAACTGGATGGCGTCGAACCCCAGCGCGGGCGCGCGCCGGATCGAGTCCTCCACGAGGCGGCGCCCCACGCCGATCCCCCGGTGCTCGGGGCTTACGATGTAGCCCGCGTTGGCGATGTGCGCGCCGAGTCCGGGACCGTTGGGCTTGAGGTACGACGCACCGGCGAGTATGCCGTCCATCCGCGCGATCACGACCGCGGTCGCGGCACCCCACATTGCCGCGTACTCCTCGGTGCGCAGGGGCGGAAGCTGCGGGAAGCCCTCGCCCCGCTCGACGATGCCGGCGAACAGCTCGAAGAGCCCCGGCTCGGTCGCCGTCCCCGTCATGAGGTCGATCGGTCGCGGCACGGGCACCTCCTCAGGCGGATCTCACGGCCGCCGCGGCCGGGCGCGCTGGCCGTCGGCGCGACGCCACGGCCAAGATCACGCGTCGTTGAAGATCATGATCGAGCCCGAGTAGCACGCGACCCACACGCGGTTGGCCGTGGGCTCGTAGGTGACCCCGATCGGGTGGTGGCCGGTGGGCAGCGTCTGCATCACCGTCATCGTGTCGGTCCGGACCTTGGACAAGGTGCTCGCCTCGTAGTTCACGACGTACAGGGCCTGGCCGTCGGGCGCCATCGCCATGCTCCGCGGTGCCTGACCGGTCACGGCCCGGGCCACGGCCACGCCCGTCGCGGCATCGAGCTTCACGACGTGCCCGTCGCCGTTGGTCGTCACGTACAGCCAGTGGCCATCCGGGCTCAGCACCAGGTGGCGCGGCCCCGAGCCGACGTTGCGGAACCACGTCACGGCGAAGCCGTCGAGCGCGACGCGCGCGATGTCCCGAGAGCCCATGACCGCGACGTAGGCGACGCGGGAGTCCGGCGACACCACGATCCCCCGCGGGTGCGGGCCGAGCGGGATCCGCTGCACCTCCGCGTGGGTGGCGACGTCGATCACGCTGAGGTCGAACGTGCACCAGTTCGACACCAGCACGTGGCGTTGGTCGGGAGTGATCGCGACGTACTTGGGGACGGCGCCGACCTTGATGGCCTGGTCGATGCGCAACGTCTGCGCGTCGATGCGATACACGAAGCTCGGGTCGACGTGCGACGCCTTGGTGCAGGAGTCGTTGCCCTCGGGCCCGACCCCCGGGCCGTACATCGAGTAGTTCGAGACGTAGCCGAAGCGGCCGTCGGTGGTGAAGGCGGCCTCGACCGGGGCCCCCTTGTAGGACGAGCCCGGGTACTGGTCGAAGCCGAAGCTGCGGAGGTCGACCGAGTCGGGGATCGTCGCCTTCTGCGCGCCCTCGGCGTCGTAGACCGTCACCGAGTGCCGATACATCATGTTCTGCGCGAACACGAGGCCATGGCCGGACGCGACCACCGACTTCGGTGAGATGTCGCCGCCGACGACCCGCAGCTTCACGAGGCGCGACGCGACCGACACGACGGGCGGCGCGGTGACGACCGGGCTCACCAGCGCGGCGGCCGCGGCCGAGGTCGGGGTGGGCGCGGTCGTGGTGGCGGTCGCGACCGCAGTGGCCGTGCCGCCCCGGCCGGCCGGTGGGGCCGCGGCGTCGTGGCCCATGCGAGCGAGCGTCGCGACGGCGACGGCCAGTACGGCGAACACTGCCAGCCCCGAACCGGCGATCCGTCGCCGCCGCTTGAACACTGGGCTGGGGTCCACGCGGATGCCGGCCACCACGCGTCCAGGCTTCACCTGGCCTTCCCCCTCGCCCGTCCCCACCACATGAACGTAGTTGATGCGCCGTTCCCGCCGTCGTGGGAGCGGATGCTCTAGCCGAGGGTCAGGATCGCCCCGGCGCCCGGCGCGGCACCCGCGCCCCGCGGGCCGCCGGACGCCGGGGAGCGCGCGAGGACCACGACGACGACCACGATCACGATCACGAGCACGGCGAGCGCGACCAAGAGGATCACCAGCGGCCGGGCACCCCGGCGCCGGGCTGTCGCATCGCTCGCGGGGGCGAGCGCCGGTGGCACCGGGTGAGGGCGCGGACGCGGGGCCCCGCCCGACCCGGAGCCGGCGAGCGCGGCCGGCGGTGCGAGCGCCACCAACCGTCCCTCGTCGACCCACGCCTCACGGCCGTTGGTGCAGCGCACCTTGGCCCAGCCCGCGAACCCTCGTTCGATGAGCATCACCTGCACGTGACCCTCCAGCGGGCGCGCCGACGGGCCGGCGGGGTCGGGCGTGGGCCAGGCCGGGACCCCTTCGCGCGGCGTCCAGTGGCTGGGCGACCAGCCGGTCGTGCTCGGATCGCTCACCGCGCGGCGTCCCGGCCGAGCGCGGACGACTGCTCGACCCGCGCGACGATCGTGACCCGTTTGCCCATGGCTCTCCCGCATCGTCCCCGCCCAACTGGGATCCCCGGACTTTATGCCGGATCCCGAGGCCTAGCTGTCATCGGACGACAGAAGACCCGCTCGGCCGGATCGGTCGTGCGCCTACTGCACGGTTGGGATCGCGGCGAGGGTCGCCTTGTCCTTGTCGAAGTTGGCCAGCAGGTCCTCGAGGATGAACAGCGCGGCGCTGCCGGGCCCGGTGCGGACGGTCACGTAGCGACGCACGACGGTGGCCCCGCTCGGGAGGATCTCCGCCGTCGAGATGGCGACGGCCGTACGGCCGCTGACCGCGGTGCTCGCGGGATCGCTCAGCGAGAACGGCGTGGGGTGCGCGAACGCGGCCTTGATCGATGCCACCGTCGGTGCGGCCACATCGGCGAGCAAGCGGGCCCGCGGGCCGGACGGGTCTGCAGAGGCCAGATCGGCCTGGTCACGGGCCGCCGTGCTGCCGTCGGCGCTCGTGAGCCACCCGGCGGGCGCCGTGAGCGACGGCCGGAGCGTCGGCACGCGCGGCACGGTCGAGCCGGCGGAGCTGGCGGCCGGTTGTGCGCTCGGGCCCGTCGAGCGCGACGCGACGGCGATCACGATGCCGGCGATGGCGAGCACGATGAGCACGAAGAGCGCGATCACCAGCGGCTGCGGGCCTCGGCGGCGCGCCGCCACCGGCACGGTGGCGCCCGCCGGCGCGCCCGGGAACGGCGGCGCCCACAGCGCACGGGGGGACGCCGGTGGGACCACAGGTGGCGCCGTCTCCGGTGCCGCGGGCACGGGGGGCGCGCCTGGGACCGCCGGTAGGACGGCAGGTGTCATCGTCTCCGGTGCCGCGGGCACGGCGGGTGCGCCTGGGGTCGCCGCAGTCGAGACGGCATCCGCCTCGGCACCCACGGCGGCGGACGCGGGGGCCGGGAGCGGAACGAGTTGGCGCTCGTCGACCCACGTCTCCCAGCCGTTGCTGCAACGCACCTTGCACCAGCCTGCGACCCCGCGCGCGAGGAGCATCACCTGGATGTGCCCGTCGAGCGGTTGCGCCGGCAAGGCGGTCGGATCAGGCGCGGGCCAGGCCGGCACGCCGTCAGGCGGCGTCCAGTGGCTCGGCGCCCACGCCGTCGGCTCCGAACCAGTCACGGCGCGCCGTCCAGCGCGAGGGCCAGCTCGAGCAGCCGTGCCATCGCGCGACGGGCGCTGGCGTCCGCGGGCGGGCCCGCAGCATGCATGGCGAGCTTGTCGAAGACCGGCACCAGCGCGCGCACGTTCGGGAACGCGACGGTCGTGCGGCCGTCGGCCCCGGTGGCCGTCGCCGCTCCGAGCAGCACGGCGGCCTCGAAGATCTCAGCCGTCTGGTTGGTAGCGTCCGACGCCGTCAGGCCGTCGAGCTGATGGAGCCCAGCGACGTCGAACCCGGCGAACTCGGTGGTGCGGTCGAGGCGGCTGAGCACGTTGTCGGCGGCCGTGGGACCGAGTTGGTCGCCGATCAGCTTGACGAGCAGCTTGCCCGTGGGCGTGGTGCCCGCGCCCGCACCGCTCGAGTCGGGCGCGGACGTGGACGGGCCGGAGGTTCCTCCCCCGCCGGGCGTGGTCGCGCTGGTGCGGGTCGCGGTGAAGGGCACCGAGCTGCCCGCAGCGATGAGGCTGCCGCGCAGCCCACTCGACCCGACGGTCACGTCGAGCTTCGCTGGCAACGACTTGCTCGGCCCGATCGTGCGGCAGTCCACCTTCTGGGGATCGCCGGCCCCGCTGGCGATGTCGACCGGCCCGGTCCAGGCCACCTCGTCGCCCTGGACCGGGATTCCCTTCAGCTCGCTGCCGGTGAGGCTGACCTTGAGGAGGATGCACAGCGAGAGGTTGAAGTCGCCGCCGAGGAGCTTGCCCTTCGAGGCCCCCTCGCCGCGGAACTCGAGCCCGCCTTTCAGCTCCAGGCCGCTCACCTCGAAGTGGATCGTGTCCGTGTAGACCTTGTCGAGCGCAAGCGCGGCGCCGAGATGGCCGTCGTAGGTGCCGCTCCAATCGGTCGGCCCCGCTCGGGGCGCGGCGGCGACGGGACCCAGCGCAAGGCCGAGCAGCAGCCCGACCAGCGCGACGCTCGTCAACCTTTTGCGCATGCCGCCCCCAGCAACCCCGACCCGACGGGATGCCGCACTGTATGCCGGGTCCGGCGTTCGCGCTTCAGGTCCGTGGCCGTCCGATCACCCGTCGCTGGGTGTCGCATCTCGTGTAGAACTCGCGCCGTGGCCGAAGCATCCGGGGGGAACGGCGGCGCCGCTGTCCGCTTCGTCGGAGTGACGAAGCGGTTCGGCGATGTCGTCGCCGTGGACGCGATCGACCTGGACGTGCGCGACGGGGAGTTCTTCTCGATGCTCGGGCCCTCCGGTTCGGGCAAGACGACGTGCCTGCGGATGATCGGCGGCTTCGAGCAGCCCACCGCCGGGCGGATCGAGCTGCAGGGGGTCGACGTCACGCGCGCCGCCCCCTACGAGCGCGACGTCAACACCGTCTTCCAGGACTACGCCCTCTTCCCGCACATGACCGTGTCCGACAACGTCGGCTACGGGCTCAAGGTCCGCCAGGTGCAGAAGGCCGAGCGCACACGACGCGTGGGCGAGGCCCTCGAGCTGGTGCAGCTGACGGGCTTCGGCGCCCGTCGCCCGGGCCAGCTGTCCGGCGG
This sequence comes from Acidimicrobiales bacterium, assembly GCA_025463985.1. Classification (GTDB taxonomy): domain Bacteria; phylum Actinomycetota; class Acidimicrobiia; order Acidimicrobiales; family Iamiaceae; genus JAODBM01. Next base: position 14,552 of record JAODBM010000084.1, on the reverse strand, counting down.
CCAGCGCCAGCGCGTCGCGCTCGCCCGGGCCCTCATCAACCGGCCGCGGGTGCTGCTGCTCGACGAACCGCTGGGGGCGCTGGACCTCAAGCTGCGCCAGTCCATGCAGGTCGAGCTGAAGGCGATCCAGCGCGAGGTCGAGATCACGTTCGTGTTCGTGACCCACGACCAGGAGGAGGCGCTCACGATGAGCGACCGCATCGCGGTCTTCAACGAGGGGCGCATCGAGCAGGTGGGAACGCCGAGCGAGGTGTACGAGCTGCCCTCCAGCTCGTTCGTCGCCGGCTTCGTGGGCACGTCCAACATCCTCAGCGGCGCGGTCGCGGAGGCGCTCGTCGGCAGCGCCGCGCCGATCAGCGTCCGGCCCGAGAAGATCCGGCTGGTGGCGGCCGACGCCACGGCGGAAGCGGGCGAGGTCGTCGCGCCAGGGCACGTCCGCGACGTCCTCTACCTCGGCGTGCACACGCGCTACCTCGTCGAGCTCGACGTCGGCGCGGACCTCACCGTGATCGAGCAGAACAGCTCGACCGCCGGCGCCCGCGCCACCCGCGGTCAAGCCGTGCGCGCCATCTGGTCGCGCGCCGCCAACCAGTCGCTCTCCGCGGGGCCGTCCCCGGCCCCGCGCGCCGCACCCGCCGAGACGCAACCGGTATCCGCCGCACAAGGAGAATCCGCATGAGCCAGAAACGTCCGTGGCTGGTGACCCTCTCGGTCACGGTCCTCCTCCTCGCCGCCTGCGGCAGCAAGAGCAGCACCGCGAAAGCGCCGGCGGTCAAGACGCTCGGCGCCGGTGAGGGCGCGGTGTCGATCGTCGCGTGGTCGGGCTACGTCGAGCGCGGCGAGAACGACAAGAAGTACGACTGGGTGACGGCCTTCGAGAAGAGCTCGGGCTGCAAGGTGTCGGTGAAGGTGGCCGGGACCTCCGACGAGATGGTCCAGCTGATGACCAGCTCGAAGTCCTACGACCTCGTCACCGCCTCGGGCGATGCCAGCCTGCGCCTCATCCGCGGCGGCACGGTCCAGGCAGTCAACCTCGATCTCGTGCCCGCCTACACGTCCGTGGACAAGCGCCTCCAGGGCGGCGCTTGGTACAACGTCGACGGGAAGACCTACGGCGTCCCCTACCAGTGGGGCCCGAACGTCCTGATGTACAACACGTCGATCTTCAAGACGCCGCCGACGTCGTGGAAGCCGGTGTTCGAGCAGATGACGCTCCCCGACGGCAAGTCCAACGTCGGGCGCGTCGAGGCCTACGACGGCCCGATCGCGATCGCGGACGGCGCCCTGTACCTCAAGGCGCACCAGCCGAGCCTCGGCATCAAGGACCCCTACGCCCTCGACCAGAAGCAGTTCGACGCCGTGGTCACGCTGCTGAAGTCGCAGCGCAAGCTGGTGAGCCAGTACTGGCACGACACGACCAAGCAGGTCGACGACTTCAAGAGCAAGGCCGCCGTGGTCGGCAGCTCGTGGCCGTACCAGGTGAACACGCTGGCCGCCGCCACGCCGCCCGCGCCGATCGCCAGCACCATCCCGTCCGAAGGTGCAACCGGCTGGGCCGACACCACGATGCTCGCCACCAACGCGCCGCACCCCAACTGCGCCTACAAGTGGATGGAGTGGTCGCTCGGCAAGAAGACCCAGGGCGACGTGGCCTCGTGGTTCGGGTCCGTGCCCGCCGTGCCGACGGCATGCACCGGCAACGCCCTGCTGGGCGCCGACGGCTGCAAGACCAACGGCATCGACAAATTCGACCAGATCTCGTTCTGGAAGACGCCCCAGACCAACTGCTTCGGGAACGGCGGCACCTGCGTGCCCTACAGCGCGTGGGTCACGAAGTACCAGGAGATCAAGAACGGCTGATCTCCCGTCGCCGGTCGCTGACGCGGTGGGGCCGCCGCGCCCCACCGCGGGGCGGCGGCTGTCCGCGTGGCTGTACCGGCGGCCGCGCCTGCGCCTGAGCCTGCTGCTCGGGCCACCCCTGCTGTGGATGGTGGTCCTCTACGTCGGGGCCCTCGCCGCGCTCCTGGTGCAGTCGTTCTTCAGCCTCGACGACTTCACGGGCAAGGTGCAGCGCTCCTTCACGCTGTCGACGTGGCACGCGCTGTTCACCCAGGTCACGTTCGACACGGTGCTGCGCACGTCGGTGATGGCCCTGTCGGTGACCGTCGCCTCGGTCGCCGTCGCCTTCCCGATCGCCTACTTCATGGCTCGCCTCGCCACGCCGCGGGTCAAGGCGGCCCTCTACGTGCTGATGCTGCTGCCGCTCTGGGCGAGCTACATGGTGAAGGTGTACTCGTGGAACCTGATCCTCTCGAAGGGCGGCGTGATCGAGTGGGGCGTGCATCGGGTGGGCCTGACGGGCCTGCTCGACCGGGTGCTCCGGGTGCCGACCATCGGCGGCAGCTACCTCGGCGCCTCGCTGCTGGGCCAGTTCCTGGTGTTCGTCTACATGTGGCTGCCGTACATGATCCTGCCGGTCGAAGCCGCGCTCGAGCGCGTGCCGGCCTCCCTCGTCGATGCATCAGGTGACCTGGGTGCCCACCCCCGCACCACCTTCCGCCGCGTGATCTGGCCGCTGGCCAAGCCCGGGGTGGTGGCCGGCTCGATCTTCACGTTCTCGCTCACGCTCGGCGACTTCATCATCCCGACCCTGATCGGCACCTCACAGCCGTCGATCGGCAAGGCCATCTACGAGTACCAGGGCTCGGCGGGGAACCTGCCGCTCGCCGCGGCGTTCGCGGTGCTGCCGATGCTGATCATGGCGATCTACCTGACCGCGGCGAAGCGCATGGGCGCGTTCGAGGCCCTGTGACCAGCGCCCCGCGCTCGCAGGCGCGACCGCGCTCGACGGCCACGCGACGCACGCCGTGGCTCCTGCGGCTCGCGGTGGCCGGCGGCGTCGTGTTCCTGCTCGCGCCGCTCCTGATCGTGGTCCTGTACGCGTTCAACACCGAGAGCGCGACCCAGACGTTCCCGCCGCCCTCGCTGACGCTGCACTGGTTCAGCGTGGCCGCCCACGACGGCGAGATCTGGCGGGCCTTCCGGCTGTCGGTGCAGGTCGGGCTCATGGCGACGGCCACGGCACTGGTGCTCGGCACCCTCGCCGCCGCGGCGATCTACCGCAGCCGCTTCTTCGGCCGCGAGTCGGTGTCGTTCCTGATCCTGCTGCCGCTGGCCCTCCCCGGGATCATCACGGGCATCGCGCTGCGCTCGGCGTTCAACCTGGCCGGGGTCAACTTCACGATCTTCACCGTCGCCGTGGGCCACGCGACCTTCTGCGTGGTCGTCGTCTACAACAACGTGCTCGCCCGGCTACGGCGCTCCAGCGCGTCGATCGTCGAGGCGTCGATGGACCTCGGCGCTTCGGGCTGGCAGACGTTCCGCTACATCGTGCTGCCCAACCTCGGCACCGCCTTGCTGGCGGGCGGGATGCTGGCGTTCGCCCTGTCGTTCGACGAGATCATCGTCACGACGTTCACCGCCGGCAGCCAGCGCACCCTTCCCCTCTGGATCTACGACAGCCTCAACCGGCCGCGCTCGCGGCCCGTGATCAACGTCGTCGCCATCCTCGTGATGGCCGTCACCGTGCTGCCGATCCTCTTCGCCCAGCGCCTGACCCGGAGAGAGGGCGGCCTCAACGCCACCCGCTGACCGCGCCACCGGTCACCCGATCCAATCGCCCGCTCCACGGCCAGCCACGACGGCACACGTCGTCAGCTGGGACAGCCGGGGAACTGGTAGCTCGCGGGCGAGCCCAGCGGAAGGATCGGTCGCACCTGGCCCCCCACGACCGGCTCCAGCGCTTCAAGCTCTTGACGAGAGCTGCTGACGACGAACCATCGGCGGGCGGTCAGCAGCCACCGCGGCACGCACTCGGGGCCGCGCGGCGTGTTCGGCTGGAGGAGGCGGTCGATGTTCGAGAGGCTCCCGCCGCAGGCATCGTTGGGAGACCGGCACACAGCGGGCACCTGTGCACGCGTGAAAACGTCGATCGTGTCGTGCCCGACCGTGCAGCGGATGCCCCGAGTGGCCGCCGAACCACGGATGGCCGCGGCCTCCAGCCTGTCGATCGTTCGGACCTTCGTGCACCCAGCGCGGTGCGCAACTTCGGCGTCGCTCTTCGCTTCCGCCGGGGCCGCATGGTGCGTGCACGCCCCGAGCACGCCGACCACGATCACGACCGACCACCGCCTCACGTCCGTGACCCTAACGGCGCTCTGGCCAAGCATCGGGGCCACGACATGCGCGACCCGATGGTCGTCGACGAGCGCTCAGGCCGGAGTCATCGTCTGTCGATAGGCCTTCCTCCGAGGACCGGGCGTCGGTAGCGTTGCCGAATGAGCAACGCTGAGCTAGCTGATCGCGAGCGGCCGCAGGGAGCGTCGCTCCTGCCGCGTGATCTGAGCGACGTAGAAACTCGCGGCGGCCCCGGTCCTCGTGTCGACTGATGCGCTGGTGATCGAGGATCTCACCGACGACGAGGACGATTCCTTCGCCGCTGCCGTCTTGTCGTGAGGCTCGTCGTGGTGACTTCCGACGGCGTCTTCGATGGCATCGCCGGTCTGGCCATTGTCTGACCGGAGCCTGCGGCCGGAAGCTGACCCGATCATCTGGGTCTGGCTGACGCTGGCGTGTGACCACGCCAGCGACCTCGGCGACCTGACGCCCCTGCTCGGCGTGCAGCCGACCAAGGTGTGGACCAAGGGCGACCCGACCCTTGTCCGGGGGCGGCTTTGCACATCCTCGGGCTGGCAGCGCCAGTTCGGCCCACGGCAGACGCTCGATCTTCGGGGGATGATCGAGAAGCTTCTGGATCTCCTGGAGCTGCCCTCAGAAGCCTTTGTCCGGCTGACGGATGAGCGAGGGCTGGAAGCGGAGGTCAGCGTCCACATCCACATGGCGCAGCAGACGCCCGTCGGAACACTTGACGCCGAGCTCATACGGCGGATCGCGGCACTCGGCGCCAGCCTCGACCTCGACCTGTACACGGATCTCGATGAGGAGCTCATCGCCAGATACCTGGCGAAGGCGGATGAGCCTTGGAGCCCGAGAGGAGAATCGAACTCCTGACCTGCTCATTACGAGTGAGCTGCTCTGCCGTCTGAGCTACCCGGGCGTGGGGGGACGAGGGTAGCAGCCGGCCCGATCGTCGCCGACCGGGAAAGCGCTACGGGAGCGACGGCAGGCGCAGGAAGAGCGCCTGGAGCAGCAGCTCCTCGCTCGGGTTGCGGAGGAGCGCCTCGGCCACGGACTGGAGGGCGGCGAGGGCGGCCAGCGCGGGGCGCGGGTCGGATGCCACGGTCATCTCGTCGCGATAGGCGCGCGCCAGCGTGACCAGGCCCAGGCGCAGCTCGTCAGTGCGGAGCCGGCGCTTCTCGCGTCGATGCCGCTCCTCCAGCTGCTTGGCGCCCGAGCCGCGCTGGCCGTAGCGCTCGATGCGCTCGGTCAGCTCGGCGGCCTCGCGCGCCTGCTGGGCCCGCAGCGGGGCCTCGGCATCGTCGATGGTGGCCCGCACCTCGTCGACCAGCGCGGCCGCGGTGGCTCCGCGGCCGTCGAGGCGCCGGGGCACGTCACGCCACAGGGTGACCCGCAGCGCGAGGCGGTCGTCGGTGGCGAGCAGGCGGGCGCGGGCGAGGTCACCCATCGCCGCCGCCGCCGCCTCGCTCGCCCGCGCCGCGTCGATCCCCTCTTCCTGCAAGCGCTGCACGACCAGCGCGTCGGGGACGGCGTTGAAGTCGACGCGCACGCAGCGCGACGCGATGGTGACGAGGTCGGGCGGAACGTCCTCGGCCAGGACGATGAAGAACGTGCCGGGCGGCGGCTCCTCGATCGTCTTCAGCAGCTTCGGACCCGCCGCCGGCTGCACGAGGTGGAACTCGTCGAGCACCAGCACCTTGCGGTCCCCCTCGATCGGGCTGCGGCTGGCGCGAGTGACGACCTCGGCCGCCTGTCCGGCAGAGATCGAGGCGCCCTCGCGCTCGACCACGAGCAGGTCGGGGTGCTGCTCGGCTCGGGCCAGCGCGCGGTGGCGCTCGGCCTCCGCGCCGCTGCTGCCGGCCGCCAGCAGCTCGCCGGCGAACGCCCGCGCCGCGGCCCGCTTGCCGCTGCCGGGTGGGCCCACGAAGAGCCACGCGTGCACCGGGTCGCTGACCGCTCCGCGCAGGATCGCGAGCGCGTGGTCCTGGCCGAGCACATCGGACCAGGCGTCGGGCGCCGGCGCGGTGGAGGTCATCGGCCCATCCTGCCGCGCGCCGGAGCGGTCACGAGCGGCCGCCGTCCGGCACCCCCGCCGACGCCGCGGCCGACGGTTCGGCGTCGCCGACGGGCTCGACCATCACCTCGGCCCGTGCGCCGCCTCGCAGCGAGCGGTGCGCGAGAACGCCGGCGCACAGCATGATCAGGCCGGCCAGCCAGAGCGTGAGCCGCACGCCCGGCAGCGCGAACTCGGCGCCCGCCAGCCGCAGCCGACCGGAGACGAACCGCTGCGACAGGTGCCCGAGGCCCGACGAGAGCAGCGGGCCGAGCGCGAACGAGAGCAGCACGCAGAGCCGGACCAACGTGTAGAGCGCCGAGAAGATCCGCCCCCGCATCTCGTTCGGCACGCTCTCGCCGAGCAGCGTGAAGCCAAGGACGTAGACGCCCCCGCCGCACACGCCGAGCACCGCGACGCACACCGAGGCCTGCCACAGCTGCGCGCCCGACGCGGCGGCGATCAGCGAGCCGCCGGCCACGAACAACGCGAGCGTGAAGACCCGCGCCTTGGGCAGCCGCTTCTGCAGCACAGAGAGCAGCCCGATGCCGATGGCGACGCCGAGGCCGAGCGACGTCGTGAGCAGACCGAACCCGGCGGTACCCGAGTTCAGGACCACGCGCGAGAACACGGGCCCGAGGGGCACGAGCATGCCGCCCCCGATGAGCCCAGTGGCGAGCCCGACGTTGACGGCTCGAACGACCGGGTTGAAGAAGATGAAGCGCCAGCCCTCCTTCAGCTCGTGGAACGCCTGGTTCCAGTCGACGCCACCGTGATCGGCCTCGCGCTCGCGCCGGGTCAGGTGGACCAGCGGGAGCCGCGAGATGATCAGCGCCGAGCACACGAACGTGACGACGTCGAAGCCGAACCCGACCGACTCTTGGTTGATCGCGAAGAAGCGCAGCGCGTGGAACCCGCCTAGCCACGCGGCCAGCCCGGCCATCCCGGCGAACAGCGCCGACGCGAAGGGGAACGTGCCGTACGCGGCCACGAGGGACAGCGAGTTCGCGTTGGTGAGGTGATCGGCTGGCACAAGGTTCGGGACCGAGGCCTCCTTCGCCGGCGACCACAGCAGCGTGAACACCTCGAGCACGAGCGACGCGACGACCAGCTGCCACACGTGGTGCACGAACGGTAGGAACGCCAGCGTGACCGCCCGGCCGACGTCGCAGACGACCATGACCTTCTTGCGGTCCCAGCGATCGACGAGGACGCCGCCGAGCGACGCCAGGAAGAACCCGGGCGCGATGCGCGCCGCCATGACGAGGCCGATCGCCCCTTCGCCCGATCCGCTGCCGAGGCGGGCCGCGAGGCTGGCGATGGCGAGGAAGCCGATCCAGTCACCCATGGCCGACACGACCTGCGCGAGCCACAGCCGGAAGAAGACCGGCGTCCCGAACACCCGCGTCTTCCAACGCGGCGTCGCTCGCCCGTCGCCGTCCAGTGCGCTCGCCACGGACGAGGCCCCACCCGCGGGCTGAGCGCCACCGCCAGTGCCCAGCGCGGCGAGCTCCGCCGTGTCATCGGGAAGCGGGTCGGACACGGTTGCGACGTTAGGGGAAGCGGTCGTGCGGTCTGCGCGCTCGTCAGGCGCTGGGAGGCCTACGGGCCGCGGCCTTCTTCGCGGCCGCCTTCTTGGCCGGCGCCTTCTTCTTGGCTCCGGCCTTCTTCGCCGGCGCCTTCGTGGCCGTGGTCTTGCGGCCGCCCTTCTTCGCGGGGCCCGCGTCGCGGCGGATCTGGAGCAGCTCGGAGGCCCGCTCGTCGGTGATCGTCTCGACCTCATCGCCCTTGCGCAGCGACGCGTTGGTCTCGCCGTCGGTCACGTACGGGCCGAAGCGCCCGTCTTTCAGGACCATCGGCTTGCCCGACACCGGATCGGCACCGAGCTCTCGCAGCGGCGCGGCGACGGTCTGGTTCCGGCCCCGCTTGGGCTGCGCGAGGATCGTGAGCGCCTGGTCGAGGGTGACCGTGAAGATCTGCTCCTCGTTCTCGAGCGACCGGGTCTCCTTGTCCTTCTTGAGGTACGGCCCATAGCGCCCGTTGAGCGCTTCGATCGGCTCGCCGTCGGCGGGATCGACGCCCACCACGCGCGGCAGCGACAGCAGCTGCATGGCGTCGTCGAAGGTGACCCGCTCGAGCGTCATGGTCTTGAACAGCGACGCCGTCTTGGGCTTGTCCTCCGGCTTGAGCTTGCCCTTGCCCTCGGGCATCTCGCCGACTTGGACGTAGGGACCGAACCGGCCGGCCTTGGCGATGACGTCCAGGCCCGTCTCGGGATCGGTGCCCAGCACGCGGTCGCCGCTCGGCGCCTCGAGCAGCTCGAGCGCCTTGAACACGTCGAGCTCGTCGGGCGGCAGGTCGTCGGGGATGGACGCCGACTGGTCGCCACGCTTGAGGTACGGCCCGAACTTGCCGGGCTTGACCAGGATCGGCTCGCCGTCGGGCGTCTCGAAGCGCAGCACGACGTTGATCTCGGCGGGATCGATGCCGTCCTTGCCCCGCTCGACGAGCGCCTTCAGGCCGGGTGACCCGGGCGAGGTGCCGGCCAGCTCGTCGGTCTGCTCGCCGGCCTCGTCGCCGAACCAAAAGCGGTTGAGCCATGGCTCGCGCTGGACCGACCCGTGGGCGATGCCATCCAGCTCGTCTTCCATGCGGGCGGTGAACGCGTAGTCGACGAGGTCGCCGAAGTGCTCCTCGAGCAGGCGGATGACCGCGAACGCCGTCCAGCTGGGGACGAGCGCGGTGCCCTTCTTCCAGACGTAGCCGCGGTCCTGGATCGTCTGCATGATCGAGGCGTAGGTCGACGGGCGCCCGATGCCCAGCTCTTCGAGCCGCTTGACGAGCGAGGCCTCGGTGTAGCGAGCCGGCGGCGACGTGCTGTGGCCCTTCGCCTCGAGGTCGGGCGACGGCAGGGCCTGGCCCACCGCGAGCACCGGCAGCAACGTCTCGCGGTCGTCGAGCGCAGCGTCGGGGTCGTCGGCGCCTTCGACGTAGGCCCGCAGGTACCCGGGGAACGTGATCGACCGACCGGAGGCGGCGACCTCGGTGTCCACGCCACCGACGCCGCCGGTCCCGACCGCGCCGATGCGGACCGACACGGACTGGCCGCGGGCGTCGACCATCTGCGACGCGACCGTGCGCTTCCAGATCAGCTCGTAGAGCCGCAGCTGGTCGGTGCGCAGCTCGCCGCGCAGCGACTCGGGGGTGCGGAACGCCTCGCCGGCCGGCCTGATGGCCTCGTGGGCCTCTTGCGCGTTCTTCACCTTGCGGTCGTACGTGCGAGGCTGGTCCGGCAGGTACTCGGCGCCGTAGAGCTCGCCGACCTGCCGGCGGGCCGCGGTGAGCGCCGTGTCCGACAGCGTGGTGCTGTCGGTTCGCATGTAGGTGATGTAGCCGTTCTGGTAGAGGTCCTGCGCCACGCGCATGACCTGAGCCGAGCTCATCCGCAGCTTGCGGCCCCCCTCCTGCTGCAGGGTGGACGTCATGAACGGTGGCTTCGGCTTCGAGGTGAACGGCCGCTCCTCCACCGAGCGCACCGAGAAGTCGGCGCCCGCCAGGGCTTCGCGCAGCTCGATGGTGCGGGCCTCGTCGAGCACGACGACATCGCGGGTGATGGTGCCGGTCTCGTCGAAGTCCCGGCCCGACGCCACGCGCGTCCCGTCGACCCCGACCAGCGTGGCGGTGAAGGCCGGATCGGTCGGGAAGCCGGCGTCGAGGTCCCAGTAGTCAGCGGTCTGGAACCTGATGCGATCGCGCTCGCGCTCGACGACGAGGCGCACCGCGGGGCTCTGCACCCGACCGGCCGACAGCCCGGCGTTGACCTTGCGCCACAGCACCTCGGAGACCGGATAGCCGAAGAGGCGATCGACGATGCGCCGCGTCTCTTGCGCGTCGACCAGCCCCTCGTCGATGTCGCGCCAGTTGTCCACCGCGTGCTCGATGGCGGCCCGGGTGATCTCGTGGAACACCATGCGCTTGACCGGCACCTTCGGCTGCAGCACCTGCAGGAGGTGCCAGGAGATGGCCTCGCCCTCGCGATCCTCATCAGTAGCGAGGTACAGCTCGTCGGCGTCCTTCAACAGCGCCTTCAACCGCCGGATCACGTCCTTCTTGGACGCGTGCACCTCGTAGGTCGGCGTGAAGTGGTCATCGACGTCGATGCTGAGGCCCTTCGAGGGCAGGTCCCGGACGTGGCCGACCGACGACTCGACGACGTAGTCACCGCCCAGAAAGCCCGCGATCGTGCGCGCCTTCGCAGGAGACTCGACGATCACGAGAGGCTTGGCCACGCGGCACAGGGAAGGTCATCACACCTACTGCTGTCAAACACCCGGGTCATGGGGGCTACAGCAAGCGGTCCCGAACCCACCTGCTAGGACAGGTCGTCGTGACCCTCGTGCTGACCCCGGACGCGTCCAGCCGGCGGGCCCGCTCGCTGCGGATGCTGCTCTTGTTCCTGCTCGCCGCGCTGCCGGTCGCGGCCATCCTCGGGGTCGTCGTCAACTGGCTGACGGCTGCGCTCTACACGGTGGTGCAGACCGCGTTCCTGATGTTCGGCGTGCGGCAGCAGGGCCAGGCCACCCTGCGGCTGGACGACACCGGCGTCCAGTTCGAGCCCGGGTCGTTCGTCGTGCGCGCCGCCTGGGCCGACATCGACCGGATCGGCGAGGTCACCCTGCCGACGGGCCCGGCCGACGCGCTCGTGCTCACGCAGTCCGGCCTGCGGTGGACGCTCGACGCCGGCACGCGCCGCCAGGTCACGCTCAAGGCCTGGGACCGCGTGATCCCGCTCTCGGACTTCGAGCCGGAGTGGCGCACCGGCCAGATCGGCGCCGCGCTGCGCGCCCACCGACCCGACCTGCTCTGACCGTGGCGCCGCGGGGGGACGAGGGCTGCGGTCAGTCGCGCGACGGGGGGCGGCGCTGCTGCTTGGTCTCCGACCGCTGGCGCTTTGCTTGCAGCCGCCGCTCCTTCGCCCCCTTGCTCGGGCGGGTGGCGCGGCGGGGGCGCTCGACGTGCAGCGCCGCAGCAAGCCGAGCGGCCAGCCGCTCGTAGGCGAGCGCGCGGTTGCGCAGCTGTGACCGCTCGTCGTCGACCACGACCCGTACCGGCGAACCGAGCCGCTCGACGACCCGCGCCTTCTGCTCGTCGGTCAGGGCGCTGCTGGCCTCGACGTCGAAGCGCAGGTCGACCCGCGTCGCCGTCTTGTTCGCGTGCTGCCCACCAGGACCGCCCGAGGTCGTGAACCGCGTCTCGACCTCGGCGCGCGGGATGGCCACCGTGCGGGTGACCTGGATCAGCTCGCTCCCCTCGTCCACCGAACGATCGTCCCACGCGCCACCACCGCTCCGGGAGGGCAGCACCGGCGGTCGTTAGGGTCTGGCGTCCAGCACGAGACGACACGACGATGGGGCTGACGTGATGACAGACACGACCCGGCTCGGGGACCGGGTGGCGATCGTGACCGGCGCGGCGTCGGGCATCGGGCGCGCGACAGCGCAACGGCTCGCCGCGGACGGCGCGAGGGTCGCGTGCCTCGACCGCGCTCCGGGGGTGGCCGAGACCGCGGCCGGCATCGTCGCGGGGGGCGGGACGGCGATCGCGCTCGAAGCCGATGTGACCGACCAGGCCTCGACCGAAGCCGCGGTCGCCCGGGCCGAGGCCGAGCTCGGTGGACCGGCGCAGGTGCTCGTGAACGTGGCCGGCGTGCTGCGCTTCGCCCACGCACACGAGATGTCGGTCGCCGACTGGGACCTGATGGTCGACGTCAACCTCAAAGGGCCCTGGCTCATGGCCCGAGCCGTGATCCCCTCGATGCTCGAGCACGGCGGCGCGATCGTGAACGTCGCCTCGTCGGCGGGCATGTTCGGCCAGGCCTACAACGCCGGCTACTGCGCGTCGAAGGGCGGCGTGGTCCTGCTCACGAAGGCGTTGGCATGGGAGTACGTGAACCGCGGGATCCGCTGCAACGCCATCGCTCCCGGCGGGGTCGAGACGCCGATGATCGAAGCCATCGACTTCCCCGCCGACATGGACTGGACGCTGATCGGCAAGAACACGGCCCCCGGGAACCGCATGCTCGACCCGAGCCAGCCGGCCGCGCTCATCGCGTTCCTGGTGTCGGACGAGGCCGACGGCATCACCGGCACCGTCGTCCCGATCGACCTCGGCATCACCTGCTGATCGGCGTGATCGCGCGGCACGAGGAGTAACCGCTACGGCTGACGTGTCCCGCTGAGGCTGTCCTACTGCCTCCATGAGCACGAGCCGCCAACGTCGATCGACGACGGTGCCCGACGTCGCCCCGGACGACCGCCGAGTGGCGGTCGCCGCCACCGCGACCGTCGTCCCGATCCGGCCGGACGTCGTGCCCACCGCCTCCGAGCGTCCACGCACGCCGTGGTTGCCGCCCGGCCGGACGCTGCACCTGGATGGCCGTGGCACGACCTTCATCCGCGAGATCGCGGGGCCGCCCGGAGCGCCGACGATCATGCTGCTCCATGGGCTGGGTGCCACCGCCGACCTGAACTGGTCCTCCTCGTACGGGTCCCTGGCCGCCCGTTTCCACGTCGTCGCCATCGACCACCGCGGCCACGGACGAGGCATCCGCAACGCGCCGTTCACGCTGGAGGATGCGGCCGACGACGCCGTGGCGGTGCTCGACGTCCTCGGCATCCGGCACGCCATCGCCGTCGGCTACTCGATGGGCGGCCCCATCGCCCAGCTGATGTGGCGCCGCCACCCCGAGCGCATCGCCGGCCTGGTCCTGTGCGCGACCAGCCGGGAGTTCTCGGGGAAGCTCCGCGAACAGGTGATGTTCGCGACGGTGCCGCTGCTGCAGCGACTGGTCCGCGCCACGCCGGGGCTGGTCGGCTGGGCGCTCGACCACGTGCGGCCGTCCGACGCGCTCGAGCGGCCGCTCCACCAGTGGGGCCGCCAGGAGCTCGCGCTCCTGAGCCCCGCCGCCGTCATCGAGGCCGCGGCCGCGCTCGGACGCTTCAGCTCGCAAGGCTGGATCGGTGCGGTCGACGTGCCGACCTCGGTCGTGGTCCACCTCCGCGACCACGTCGTGCCGACCCGCCGCCAGAGCCTGCTCGCCGAGGCGATCGCGGGAGCGACGGTGCACGTCGTCGACGGCGACCACCTGGCGCCGGTGCGCGACGCCCGACGCTTCGTTCCCGCCCTGGTGCGGGCCATCGAGGACGTCGCCCACCAGCAGCAGCGACCCGCCGTCGCCCCGAGGGAGCGGCACCTGCAGCTCGCGCAGGCCGGCGGCGCGGGCCGCTGAGCCCGGCGGCCGCCGCACCACGTTCCCGCCTGCGCCGCCTCGACCGGCGTGTCGAACGGGACGGTACGGTGCGGCGCATGGACTTCGCGCTCTCCCCACAGGCCCAGACGCTGCAGGCGACGCTGCTCGACTTCATGGACTCGCACGTCTATCCGGCCGAGCCCGTCTACAAGGAGCAGATGGCCGCCTCGGGCGACCCGCACCTGCACCCGCAGATCATCGAGGACCTCAAGAAGGAAGCCCGGGCGCAGGGTCTCTGGAACCTGTTCCTGCCGCACAAGACCGAGTGGACCGACGGCCTGTCCAACCTCGACTATGCGCCGCTGGCCGAGATCCTCGGTCGGTCGCACATCGCGTCCGAGGCGCTCAACTGCTCGGCGCCCGACACCGGCAACATGGAGATCCTCACCATGTTCGGCACGCCCGAGCAGCAGGAGCGCTGGCTGCAGCCGCTGCTCGAGGGCGAGATCCGGTCCGCCTTCGCTATGACCGAGCCCGCCGTCGCGTCGAGCGACGCCACCAACATCGAGTGCCGCATCGAGCGCGACGGCGACGACTACGTGATCAACGGCCGCAAGTGGTGGATCTCCGGCGCCGCCGACGAGCGCTGCAAGGTCTTCATCCTCATGGGCAAGACCGATCCCGACGCGCCGCGGCACCTGCGGCAGTCGATGGTGCTCGTGCCCCGCGACACGCCAGGCGTCGACGTCATCCGGGCCATGCCGGTGTTCGGCTACATGGACCAGGAGGGGCACTGCGAGATCCAGTTCACCGACGTGCGGGTCCCGGTCACGAACGTGCTCGGGCAGGAGGGCGGCGGGTTCGCCATCGCCCAGGCCCGCCTCGGGCCCGGCCGCATCCACCATTGCATGCGGGCCATCGGCGCAGCCGAGCGGGCCATCGAGCTGATGTGCCGCCGGGTCACCAGCCGCACGGCGTTCGGGCGCCAGCTGTCCCAGCAGGGCGTGATCCGCGAGTGGATCGCCGACTCGCGCATGGAGATCGAGCAGTCCC
>JAODBM010000060.1 GCA_025463985.1 Acidimicrobiales bacterium | reverse complement strand
ACACCGTGGATGCCGACGACTTCGACTACGCCCGCGACCGCGTGCTCATGGGCCAGCGGCGAGAGTCGATGGCCCTCTCCCCCAAGGAGAAGGAGCTGACCGCCTACCACGAGGCCGGCCACGCCGTGTGCGCCGCGGTCCTCGACGAGGCCGACCCGGTCCACAAGGTCACGATCCTCCCGATGGGCATGGCGCTCGGCGTCACCCAGCAGCTGCCCGTCGAAGACCGCCACTCCTACGACCAGCGCTACCTCGAGTCGTCGATCGTCGTCGCCATGGGCGGCCGGATCGCCGAGAAGCTGGTGTTCGGCGTCGTGTCCACGGGCGCCAACAACGACCTCGTCGTCTCCACCGAGCGGGCGCGCAAGATGGTGCGCGAATGGGGCATGAGCGATCGCGTCGGGCCGATGGCCTGGGGCTCCAACGGCCAGGTGTTCCTGGGCGAAGACCTCATGCACAACGCCCGCGACTACTCCGACGACACCGCTCGGGTCATCGACGAAGAGGTCGAGAAGATCCTGCGGGCCTGCGAGCGTCGCTGCGAAGAGCTGCTCACCGAGCACCGCCACGGTCTCGATCTCGTGGCCCGCAGCCTGCTCGAGCACGAGACGATCAACGGCGCCGAGGTCGACCGCCTGGTCGGCATGGGCGGGGGTGGCACCACCGCCCCGGTGGGTGTGCCGCAGCCCTTCCACGCCACCAGCGAGGACTAGCTCCGCTCGGGGTCAGGTGCCGGGCTGGCCGTGGTCGCAGCCCTCAGGGGTCGAGCCCGGTTCGCGTAGCTCGGCCACCGCGGCCCACAGGTCGGTCGCGCTCGGCTCACCCACGAACGAGGCCCGCACCGCACCGGTGGTGTCGCTGACCAGCACCATGGGCACCGCCTCGACGCCGTAGCGCTGGTGCAGTGGCCGGTGCTCGACGGCCTCGACCTCCTGGACGGCCACCGCGCCGGACGCCAGCAGCCGCGCCTTCTCCCACGTCGCCTGGCACGACAGGCAGGTGGCCGAGGAGAACACGGTCACCAGCCAGGCCGCGTCCGGCCGCTCGAAGTCGGCGCGGTCGAGCTGCGCCGGCACCGCCCAGGAGCTGCCCTGGGTCGGGGCGTCCTGCGAGCGCCGCCGGAGCACCCAGGCGACGGCGCCGGCCGCCGCGGCGAGCACCAGGAAGAGGACGATGCGCTCCACGTCCCGAGTCTGGCCCCGTGCCGCGCCGAGCGACCACTCCGCACCCGAACGGCCGGCGGCCCCACCACCGGTCCACCGGGGTCAGTAGCCGGTGAGCGCGTCGGCGAAGGGACCGCCCGGCGCGAAGGCGTAGTCGTGGAAGCGCTCGCCCATGCGCGCGTAGCCGGCTGGGTTCGGGTGGAGCCCGTCGGGCAGTTCGGCGAGGTCGTCGGGGCCGAACAGGTCGAGGCCGCTGAGCAGGTGCAGGTCGTCGTCGCCGCCGGCGCGCCGGGCGGCCACCACGAGCTCGATCAGCTGGCGGATGCGGCGGAGGGTGAGCGCGCCCTCGACGTCGTCGAGCGGTGGCTCGATGCGCTGGCACTGGCCGTTCTCGTCGGCGACCGTCGGGCCGGGGTGGTCCTCGACGACGGGACAGACGATCGGTGTGATCATCACGATGGGCGTGGTCGGGTGGCCGTCGCGGATCGTGTCGAGGAAGCCATGCAGCGCGGGCACGAACGTCCGCTCCCGGAGCGTGTCGCCGTTCACGACGTTGATCCCGACCTTGAGGCTGATGAGATCGACGTCGAGGTCGCGGATCGTGCGAGCCGTGAACTGGTCGAGCTGGCACTGCCCGGCGATGGCGAGGCTCTGCAGGTCCACGCCCGCCCGGCGAGCGGCGATGACCGGCCAGACACCGGTGGGCCGGTCGGCCTCGGCGCAGTGGCTGATCGAGCTGCCGTAGTGCGCCCATCGCCGGTCGGCTGGCGGGGGCGGCGACAACGTGGCGCCGTCGTCGATGCGGACGGCGAGCAGTTCGACCGAGGCGTTGTTGGGCAGCCAGACCTCCAGGTGCTTGTCGACCGGTGTCAGGCCGTCGAAGCGGATCGTGACCGGCGCACCGGGCTCGAGGTCGAAGGCCAGCCCGCGCCGATCGCGCAGGCGGAGGGTGTGGCCGGCCTCGGCCCGCTCGCCGGCCACCACCTCGCCGTCGACCACCAGGTCGACCGGGGCCGGCATGGGATCGTCGGCGCCCCAGGCGAGGCGGGTGAGCTGGACATCGACCTCGATCGCCGTCGTGTCCGAGACCATCTCGATGCGCCCGCCGGAGGGCATCGTGGCCGTCCAGAGGAGGGCGGGATCGATGATCTGGGCCTGGGCGGCGGCGGTCAGGCGGCTGAGGAGCACGCCGTCGGCGGTCGGGTGGGCGTCGAGGATGCCGGCCAGCCGGATCGCCGGGTCGAGGGTGCGAGGGTCGAACGAGCGCATGATCATCCTTTGGGGGCGTCGGCGGCCGGACGCACGCTCACGGCAGCGCCTCACGCTGGAGCACCTTCGCGCTGGGTCGGACGTTGCGGTCGCGGTCCATGAGGCCGAACGCGACCTCGTCGCCGTGGAGCCACTCGTAGTTGTCCGTGGCCGTCCAGTGGAAGAAGCCGCGGACGTCGACGCCTCGGTCGATGGCGGCGAAGCCGTTGCCGTCGCCGGAGCGGGGCGCGTGGCCGGCCCGCTCCCAGTCCCACCAGTCCGACGCGGGTGCCGCGCCCTCGCACTGCGTCGAGGAGGCGCCGGTCCCCCACAGGAATCCCTCGGGCCACTTCATGCGCGGTCTCCAGTCAGCGGCGCGGGTCCATCGCGGCCGAGCGTCGCGCGGCCGTCAAGGGTCGTTCAGCTCATGCGGGTTCCGGGTCGACCCCGTCGGCGGCGGCCTCGAGCGCCCCGATGTCGAGCTTCTTCATGCCGAGCATCGCTTGCATCACTCGCTTTGCACGCTCCGGATCGGGGTCGGCCAGCGCCTTCTCCATGCCGGGCGGCGTGACCTGCCAGGACAGCCCATAGCGGTCCTTGAGCCAGCCGCATTGCCCTTCCTCGCCGCCGCCCTCGGTCAGCTTCGCCCAGTAGTAGTCGACCTCGGCCTGGTCGGCACAGGCGATCATCATCGAGACCGCTTCGCTGAACGGGAACTGCGGCCCGCCGTTGATCGCGGTGAAGTCCTGGCCGTCGAGCGAGAAGTTGACGGTCAGCACCGTGCCGGCCTCGCCCGGACCGGCCTCGTTGTAATAGGAGATCTCCTTGACCTCCGAGCTCGGGAACACCGAGACGTAGAACTCGGCCGCCTCTTTGCTCTCCGTGTCGAACCAGAGGTTGGGAACGATGCGCGGCATTGCGGTCTCCTGTGGCTGGGGGTACGGCGGGCATGCAGAGCTTGCTCGTGATCCGACGGAAGCGCAGTCCGGAAATCATCGCGGCCGAGGCACGACGCGATCTGCGCCAGTAGCTTTCTGGCCGTTCAGCGTGCGTTCGAGGAGGACCAGATGGTTGATTTCCCGGCACTCACCCATGTCGCATTGACGGTCAGCGACCTCGAACGAAGCCGTGCGTGGTACGGCGGTCTCTTTGGCTCCGATCCGGTGCTCGACGAAGATGCGGGCGCGTTCCACCACGTCGTGTGGCTGATCGGCGGCACGCTGCTGGGCATCCACGAGCATCCAGGTCTCGAATCGAGCGAGCCGTTCAGCGAGCTGCGGCCGGGGCTGGATCACGTGGCGTTCGGGTGCGCGAGCCGCTCGGACCTCGAGGACTGGGAGGCTCGGCTCGGCGAGCTCGGGGTGACCACCTCCGGCATCGTGGACGCCCCATATGGATCGGGGCTGTCGTTCCGCGACCCCGACAACATCGCGCTCGAGTTCTTCGCTCCGCGGGGGCCATAGCGGCGCCGCGGCGACCTGCGGTCGTCGGGGCGCGACTGGGCCCATTGGGACCGGGCCATGCCGCTCGGCCATCCTTGGGCCGGGATGGCACGGGGTGGGACGCGGTGAAGCTGGTGTTGATCGCATTGGCTGGCGCGCTCGGTGCGCTGAGCCGCTACGGCGTCGGCGCCGCGATCGGCGTGCGGACCTTCCCGTGGGCCACGCTCGCCATCAACCTCAGCGGCTCGTTCGTGCTCGGCGCGCTCCTCACCGCGGGCGTGCGGCGCAACTGGCCGGAGGGCGTGACCGTGCCGCTGGGCGTGGGGTTTCTCGGGGCGTTCACGACGTTCTCGACCTTCTCCTACGAGAGCATCACGCTCGTGCGCACGGACCGCGCCGGCATGGCTGCGGCCTACGTGGTGGCGTCGGTGGCCGGGGGCCTGGCGGCCGCCGCGCTGGGCTAC
>JAODBM010000027.1 GCA_025463985.1 Acidimicrobiales bacterium | reverse complement strand
GCCGCCGCCGGCCTGCTTGCTGCGGCCGGGCTTGGGCTTGCGTGGACCCGGCTCGACGGCGCGAGCAGCACGCTCTACCGCGGCGGGCTGCTGGCCTGCGGGATCGCGGCCACGGTCGTGCTGCTCGACGTGACGACCCCCGGCGCCAGCCCGCTGCGCCGGGCGCTGTCGCTCGCCCCGCTGCGCTGGCTGGGGCTCGTCAGCTACGGGCTCTACCTGTGGCACTGGCCGATCTACCAGTACCTCCAGCCTGGTTGGCACGGGCTCGAAGGCTGGAGCTTGGTGGCGGTCCGGGTCGGCGCGTCGCTGGCAGCGGCCGCCGTGTCCTTCGTCGTGCTCGAGCGGCCCGTGCGGCGCGGCGCGCTCGGCCGGCTGGGGACCCGGACCCTCACGCCGATCGCGGTCGGCCTCGCCGCGCTCGCCCTGGTGATCGGGACGCGCGGGGCGCTCGACCCGGCGATCCACGTCCCGGGTGGCGGGCGGATCGCGGCCCGCTACACGGTCGGTCCGGTGACGGCGCCCAAGGTGCTGGTGGTGGGGGACTCGGTCGCGTTCGCCCTCGCCTTCGACGGCCTCGTGCCGCATGCCGGCGAGCTCGGCCTGCGCGTGATCGACGCCGCCCGCATCGGCTGCACGCTGATGCTCGACGTGGGCCATCCCGTCGATGCCAGCATCCGCAACTGCAGCCCCGAGTGGCCGGCGCTCGTCGACTCGACCCGGCCCGACGTCGTGCTCGTCCTGTTCGGCGGGTTCACCGGCGTGGTGCCGGTCGACGTGGGCGGCCGGTCCGTGTGGCCGTGCGATCCGGCCTACGACCAGCGCTGGCGCTCGCGCCTCGACGCCGCGGTCGCCACGCTGTCAGCCCGCGGGGCCACCGTCGTGCTCGCCACGGCGCCGACCGCGTCCGCGCGCATCATCAAGGGCGACCATCCCGCCCTGTTCGACCAGCGCCAGCAGTGCTCGAACCGCGTCCTCGCGGACGTCGCCCGCAGGAACCCCCATGCGCGCCTGGCCGACCTCGCCGCCTGGACGTGCCCGGTGTGGCCGGCCTGTGCGACTGACCTGGGCGGGGTCGAGCTGCGCCCCGACGGCATCCACTTCCGCGGCCCCGGCGCCCAGCCCCCGACCCGCTGGCTCGCCCCCCAGCTCCGCGCTGCCGCCCGCCGCTGACCCGCAACCGCCCCCCCGGCAATGTGGAGTAGAAGCGGTCGTCGCCACAACCGCTTGTACTCCACATTCGGGGGAGGTGGGGGCGGGGTCGCGGTGCCGTCAGCCTTGGCTCATCGCCGTCCCGATCGCGCCGTACACCGCGTCCCGCAGCGAGTCGTTCGAGGAGCTGGAGTCGGTCAGGTCGGTCTTCATCTGCGGGCTCATCTCCAGCTGCAGGCCGCCGTTGCGGTTGCGGTTGATCGGGTTGAGCGGCCCGGTGCCGGTGAGGTCGCTGCACCCGGCCGCGCCGCTGGCCGTGACGCCGCGCAGCTCGTAGTCCGACCACTGGCCCGCGTTCGCCGCCAGCGCGCTGATGAACGTGTCGACCTCGGCCTGGTTGCCGCCGCCGACGCAGACCTCGCCGGTGGAGAGGCCGCGGTAGGGCGAGTAGCCGTGGATCGACACCGCGGTGGGTGCGCTCGCCACCAGCCGGAGCAGCGCCGGGTCGTTGAAGTGGGGCGACGTGACGTGGAGCCGGGAGAACTGGCTCTTGCCGGCGAGGCAGCCGGACGTCGCGTGGCCGTTGAAGTCGTAGCGGCTCCAGCCGAACCGCCGCGACAGCCCGAGCGAGACCCCGGACGCCTTGTGCTCGATCAGGCCCCCGTGGAAGGACATGACGACGACGCGGCTGCGCTTGTCGGTGACCGTGATCGAGTAGTCGCGGCCCTGGCGGCAGATGGTCGAGCTGGTGAGCGCGCTCGAGCAGCCGGTGAAGCAGGAGTACGAATCGCGGCTGCCGTCCCGCGGCTCCGCCGACGGTGATGCCGAGCGAGCCGTCGCGGGTGACGCCGAGGTCGATCCGCCGGCGGCGTTGGTCCAGATCGCCGCGCCGCTGCCGATGCCGAGGATGCCGACCGCCGCGCCCGCGAGCGCCATGTGGCCCCGCTGCCACCTGCCCGTCTCCCGTGGTGTGCGGTCTGCGCGCGGGCGCGCGCCGTCCAGGTCCGCCTGCTTGGTCCCCATGATCCTGCTCCTCCGCCGAGTGGTTTGTACCCTTAGGGGGTACCCGGGAAGTTTCAGCAGTTCATGGTTTTACGCACAATTGTCCGATTTGCAACGAGCGCTGGCGCCGAACGTGCGTCCCCGCTGCGAGCTGGCTCGGCTCGGCCCGGCCGGGCGCGGGCACGCGGCGGGATCCCAACCCAGTTCGAGCTGGTGGTCGCGCTAAGGCGTGGGCCAGGCGCGGTCGAGGATGGCGCCGAGGTCTGCGCCGGGCGGGAGGGTGCCGAAGGCGCGGCCACCGTCCCCGCCGAGCCGGGTGGCGCAGAACGCGTCCGCCACCGCGGCCGGCGCGTTGCGCACCAGGAGCGAGCCCTGGAGCACGAGGGCGGCGCGCTCCACGATGCGCCGGGCCCGCACCTCCAGATCGGCGCTGTCGGCGAGCTCGGCGTGCAGGTCGTCGACGGCGCGGTCGAGGCGGGCATCGCCGCCGCGGGCCAAGGCGACCTCGTCGAGCAGGGCGGCGACCGACTCGGGCTCGCGGGCGGCGGCGCGCAGGACGTCGAGGCAGATCACGTTGCCCGAGCCCTCCCAGATCCCGTTGAGCGGGCTCTCCCGGAACAGCCGGGGCATCGGCGACTCCTCCACGTAGCCCGCGCCGCCCAGGCACTCGAGCGTCTCGGCCGCGAACATCGGCACCCGCTTGCAGATCCAGTACTTGGCGATGGCCGTGGCCAGGCGAGCGAAAGCCTGCTCGCCACGGTCGTACGCCCCCGCCAACCGCAACATCGTGGCGGTCGCGGCCTCCGACTCGACGGCGAGGTCGGCCAGCACGTTGCGCATCAGCGGTTGGTCGACCAGCGGCCGGCCGAACGCGGACCGCAGCCGGCAGTGGTGGACGGCCTGGCTGAGCCCGGCCCGCATCTGCCCGACCACCCCGATCACGCAGTCGAGCCGGGTGTGGTTGACCATCGTGAGGATGGTCGCGATGCCCCGGCCCTCGTCGCCGACGAGCGTGCCGAGCGCGCCGTCCAGCTCGATCTCGCTGGACGCGTTGGACCGGTTGCCGAGCTTGTCCTTGATCCGCTGGATGGCGATGGCGTTGCGGGTGCCGTCGGGAAGCCAGCGGGGGACCGCGAAGCAGGACAGTCCCCGCTCGGTGTTCGCCAGCATGAGGAAGAGGTCGGACATCGGCGCCGAGCAGAACCACTTGTGGCCGGTCAGCGCGTACTCCTCGCCGGGTCCCGCCGGCCCGGTCGCCGCCGCCCGGGTGGTGTTGGCCCGGACGTCGGACCCGCCCTGCTTCTCCGTCATCGCCATGCCCGCGATGGCACCGACCTTGTGGCCGATCGGCTGGGGGCTCGGGTCGTAGGTGTGCGACGTCAGCAGCGGCTCCCACACCTTGGACAGCCCGGGCTCGGCCCGCAGCGCCGGCACCACCGAGTAGGTCATCGAGATCGGGCACCCGTGGCCGGACTCGACCTGGGTCCAGAGCGCGAACCCGGCGGCCCGCACGACGTGGGCACCCGGCACCGGATCGCCCCACGGCCCGCCGGCCAGCCCCTCGCTGACCGCTTCCCGCATCAGCTCGTGGTAGGCGGGGTGGTACTCGACGGTGTCGATGCGGTTGCCGAACCGGTCGTAGGTCCGGAGCACGGGCGGGTTGGTGTTGGCCAGCTCGCCGGCGTGGATGAACGTCGGGTCGCCGGCCTTGCGACCGATCCGGTGCAGCCGGTCGAGCCCGGCCGCCCCGCCCTCACGTCGCACGCCCTCGAGCAGCGCGAGGTCGAGCGCCGCGGCGTCGTGCCCTTCGAGTGGCACGGCCTGGTTGGTCACCTGGTGGGTCGCCATCCCCCGTGTCTATCCCCGCCATCATCGGTGGCGCGCCTGGGCGGGGCCGGCGGGTCAGCGGCTGCGGGGGAGGCCGAGGGCCCGCTCGGCGATGATGCCGCGGAGGACCTCGCTCGTACCGCCGTAGATGGTGGTGACCTGGGCGTGGCGGTAGATGGCCTCGATCCAACCGTCGGCCGCGGCGCCCGGCTCGCCGTGGCGACGCAGGCCCTCGGCTCCGAGCAGGTCGATGAGGTCGCCGGCGGTCCGCTGGTAGTGCTCGGTCGTGAACAGCTTGGCCATCGTGCCTTCGACGCCGGGCAGCTCGCCGTTCGACGCCATCCAGGCCGCCCGCCAGCCCAGCAAGTTCGACACCTCGTTGCCGATGGCGGCGCGAGCGAGACGGTCGCGCACGAGCGGGTCGTCGATGAACGGCCGTCCGCCGTCGTCGAGCGTCGCCTGGGCCCAGCGCACGGCGTGGTCGAGCAGGCGCACCTGCTCGCCGTACCACGACGAGTTCCGCTCGAACACGAGTGCCGTGAGCATCACCTGCCAGCCGCCGTCCACGGTGCCGACGCGGTAGCGATCAGGCACCCGGGCGTCGGTGTAGAAGGTGATGTTGGTGCGCTCGCCACCCATCGTGTGCACCGGCGTGACCTCGATGCCGGGCGTGTCCATCGGCACGATGAACATCGTCAGGCCCCGGTGCTTGGCCAGGTCGGCGTTGGTGCGGGTGAGCAGGAACACGTAGCGCGCCTCGTGGGCGAGGGTCGTGAACATCTTCTGGCCGTTGACCACCCACTGGTCGCCGTCGCGCACGGCGCGCGTCGCGCAGGCGGCCACGTCGGACCCGGCGTCGGGCTCGCTGTAGCCGAGGCAGCAGAGGGCGTCGCCGGCGAGGATCTCCGGGATGATCGTCTGCTTCTGCCAGTCGGTGCCGTCGATGAGCAACGTGTGGGCGACCAGCGCGGCGACGCCGAGGCCGTCGACCGGCGCGCCCGCGAGGTACATCTCCTCGGTGAGCGCGTTCATCTCGAGCGGCGACCGGCCCTGGCCGCCGTATTCGACGGGCCAGCCCGCGGACAGCCAGCCCTGCGCCGCCATCTTCCTGTGGAGGCCCCAGTCGTGGATGGTGCCGGTGCGGTGGGCGGCCTCGATGACCTCGTCGGTCACGTGCTCGGCCAGGAAGCTGCGGACTTCCGCGCGGAACGCCTCGACCTCCGGCCCGAGGCGGAAGTCGATGCCGGATCGCGGTTGCGGCTCCGAACGGCCATCGTCGGCGCGGGCCCCAGCAGGGTTCGCTCGGGCGGAGGGGGAGAACATGCGGTCGGCCAGGTGCTGCAGCTCGCGGCGGGGGTCGCCGAGCACCAGTCGGGCCGCCTTGGCGCGCCGGAAGTACAGCTGGACGTCGTACTCCTCCATGAACCCGTAGCCGCCGTGGTAGTGCAGCGCCGCCGCCGCCACCTCTTGGGCGGTCGTCCCGGCGAAGGCGAACGCCATCGACGGGAACGTGCTCGCCGCCGCGTCGCCGACGTCGAGCGCCCACAAGGCTTTGTCGGCCAGCAGTGCGGCACCGTCGAGGTCGGTGCGCAGGTCGGCGAGGCGGTGCTGCACGGCCTGGAACGAGCCGATCGGGACGCCGAACTGGTGGCGGTCCTTCGCGTACTGGACCCCGAGGTCGAGCGCGGCGCGGCCGAGCCCGACGAGCCACTGGGCGGTCAGCGCCCGCCACTCGTCGAGGGCGACGGACAGCGCAGCGCGGGCCGCGGTGCCGACGGCCAGGACGCTGCGGTCGGCCGGCCGGTCCAGGTCGACGTCGGCGAGGGGTGCCGACCCGAGGTTGGCCGGCGCCCTGCGATCGTCGGGACCGGCGGCGGCATGGGAGCCCACGACGACGAGCTCGTCGCCGTCGAGCGCGATCACCGCGCCGGCCACGGCCGCGCCGGGGACCAACGTGGCCCGTCGACCGCGTGCGGGCCGCAGCGCCAGCGTGACGGGCGACGTCCCGGCGACGAGGTGGGCCAGCCACGGCGCCCCGGCGTCGGGGAAGCGCGCGAGCAGGCGGGCCGCGACCATCGTCTCGACGACCGGTGCCGCGGCCAGCCGCGCCCCACACGCCGCGGCCACCACGGCCAGGTCGGCGAGCGCGGCGCCCTGTCCGCCGGCGTGCTCGGCCACGCCCATGGTGGGCACGCCCATCCGGACGAGGCCGGCCCACACCGCCGGATCCCAGCCGAGCGGCTCGGCCGCCCGGACCTGCTCGGCCGACGATGCCTTGTCGAGGAAGCGGGCCAGCGCGTCGCGGACGGCCTCCTGCTCCTCGCTCAGAGAAAGATCCATGGTGCTCCCAGAATCTGACGGGTCGTCAGACACTCTAGGGCAGGTGCCCTCGGTGCTCGGCTGGTGGGGGCAAGGATGACCCGGTGACGGAGCCTGCGGTCAGCGACGGACGGGAGTACTGGGAGTCGATCGCCGCGAGCTGGCTCGGCTGGACGCAGATGCCCGGTGTCGACCCCTACGGCGAGGCGTTCAACCTGCCCGAGCTGCTGACGCTGGTCCCGCCGCCAGAGTCGCTCACGCTCGACATCGGGTGCGGCGAGGGCCGCGTCGGCCGGCTCCTCACGGCGCAGGGCCACGCCGTGGTCGGCCTCGACGGGTCGCCGACGCTGACCGGCGAGGCGAGAGGTCAGGGTGCGGCGGTGGCGGTCGCCGATGGGGCGCGGCTGCCGATCGGCGCCGCCGTGGCCGACCTCGTCGTGTCGTCGATGGTGCTCATGGACGTGCCCGACCTCGCCGATCACCTGGCCGAGATCGCGCGGGTGCTCCGCCCGGCCGGGACGCTCGTGATGTCCGTGAGCCACCCGATCTCGAACGCCGGCTTCGCGCTCGGCGACGAGCACCTGACCTACGCGCTCGGCGACTACTACATCGAGGAGCGCACGGACGTGCCCGCCACCCGCGACGGCCGGTCGATGCCCTTCCGGTACTGGCCGCGGACGCTGTCCACCTACCTGACCGCCCTCGGCAATGCCGGCCTGGCCGTGGTCGAGGCACGCGAGCCACGGCCCTCTGCGGCGTTCGTCGACGCGCTGCCCCAGGCTCGCCAGTGGACCCGGGTGCCGATGTTCCTCCACCTTCGAGCGGTCAAGCGCTGAGCTGCTGGCCCCCCTCGGTCGCGCCAGGCGGCCGGGCGGGCATCATGGGCCGATGCCGCCCGCTGACGTTGTCGCCGCAAGCGCCTTGGCCGAGCCCGAGCCCGAGCCCGACGCGCCGCCGCGCTGGGACGTCAGCGGCGTCTTTCCCGCGCTCGGGTCACGCGAGCAGGCGGTAGCCGACGAGGAGCTGCGGGCCCGCCTCGGTCGGCTGGGCACCCGCTTCGACGAGCTCGACATCCGCGCGGGTGAACCCCGAGACGCCACCGATGCCGATGTGGCCGCCGTCGAGGAGCTGCTGCCCGAGGTCAACGCCGTGCTCGAGGGCATGCGCCTGCTCGGCGCGTACCTCTACGCGCACGTCTCGACCGACGCGCGAGACGACCGGGCCGCCACGATGCTGTCGCGGTTCCAGGCCGACACCGCCTCGATGACCACGCTCGACAAGCGACTGTCGGCATGGCTGGCCACCGTCGGCGCCGAAGCGCTGATCGAGCGGAGCGCGCAGGCCGGCGACCACGCCTACGCGCTGCGCCGGGCGGCCGCGGCGGCCGAGCACCAGATGTCCGAGGCGGAGGAAGACCTCGCCGCCGAGCTCTCGCTGACGGGTGGTCGGGCGTGGGCGAAGCTGCACGGCGACCTGACCGCCCGCTTGACCGTCGCCGTTCGCCGGCCCGGTGGCGCCGCGCCCGAGATCGTGCCGATGAGCATGGCGCGCGGCCTGGCCACCGATCCCGATGCCGCGGTGCGGCGGGCCGCCTTCGAGGGCGAGCTCGAGGCGTGGGACACCGTCGTCGTGCCGCTCGCCAGCGCGCTCAACGCCTTCAAGGGCGAGGCCAACGCGCTCAACCGGCGGCGGGGCTGGACGGACTCGCTGGCGCCGGCGCTGTTCCGCAACGGCATCGACCGGCCGACGTTGCAGGCCATGCAGGAGGCGGTCGTGGCGTCGCTGCCCGACTGGTCCCGCTACCTGCGGGCCAAGGCCGCGCTGCTGGGCCATGAGGACGGCCTGCCGTGGTGGGACCTGCTGGCGCCCGTCGGTGACCGGCGCCGGTTCCGCTGGACGGAGGCGACCGACGCCGTGCGGGACGCGTTCGCGGGCTTCTCCCCGCGCCTCGCCGACCTCGTGGTGCGCGCCGCGGGCGAGCGGTGGATCGACGCTGAGCCCCGCGCCGGGAAGGCCGGTGGCGCGTTCTGCATGAGCGTGCAGGGCGAGGAGAGCCGGGTGCTGCTCAGCTTCGACGGCAGCTTCGACAGCGTGCAGACGCTCGCCCACGAGCTGGGCCACGCCTACCACAACGCCAACCTCGGCTTCCGCACGCCGCTGCAGCGCCAGACCCCGATGGCGCTGGCCGAGACGGCCAGCATCTTCTGCGAGACGATCATGGTGCAGGCCGGCCTGACGGCTGCCGGCGACGACCGCGGTGCCCGCCTCGCCATCCTCGACGGCGACCTGTCCGGGGCATGCCAGGTCGTGGTCGACATCCACTCGCGGTTCCTGTTCGAGCAGGCGATGACTGAGGAGCGGGCCGCGGGCGTGCTGCCGGTCGCGCGGCTGCGCGAGCTCATGCTCGACGCGCAGCGATCCGCGTACGGCGACGGCCTCGATCCCGCCCACCTCCACCGCGACATGTGGGCGGTCAAAGGCCACTACTACACCGCGTACTACAACTGGCCGTACACGTTCGGGCTGCTCTTCGGCATCGGGCTGTACGCCGAGTACGAGCGTGATCCCGAGCGCTTCCGGCTCGGCTACGACGACCTCCTCTCCGCCACCGGTCTGGCTGACGGTGCCGAGCTCGCCGCCCGCTTCGGCATCGACGTGCGCGACCTCGGGTTCTGGACCGCCAGCCTCGACGTGCTGCGCGCCCGCATCGCCGAGCTCGAGGCGCTGGCGCACGTGGACGCCTGAAGGCCCGGGCCGCGACAGACTCTTGCCGTGGCACGTATCCCACTGGGCATCGACGCACCGACCCGGTCGGTCGTGCTCGACGACGGGCGTCGCGTCGGGTGGCTCGAGGTCGGCGACCCGGCGGGCCGACCGGTGGTGTATTTCCACGGCACGCCCGGGTCGGCGCTCGAAGCCACCCCGCTGCAGGGGATCGCACGCGAGGCCGGCGTCCGCCTGCTGTCCCTCGACCGCCCGGGCATCGGGGGCTCGGACCTGCACCTCGGCCGCACGCTGCTCGGTTGGGTCGACGACGTCGTGGCCGTCCTCGACCGCCTCGAGGTCGACCGTCCCGCCGTGGTCGGCTACTCAGGCGGCGGTCCGTACGCCCTGGCATGCGCCGCCGGCCGGCCCGAGCGCTTCGGCACGGTCGGCGTGGTCGCCGGCGCCGGTCCGGTCGAGGGCCCCGACGCGTTGGCCGGCATGGATCGCATCGATCGGATGCTGACCTGGCTCTCGCTGCGGGCGCCGCGTGTGGGCACCGCGCTCATCGCCGGCACCGGCCGCTTCACGCGGGTGGTCCCGGGCGTCGCCCTGCGGGTCTGGCTCTCGGACCTGGCACCGCCTGATCGCCGGGTGCTGCGGCGGGCGGGCACGCCGGCTCGTGAGGTCATGCGCTACCTCGCCGGGGCCATGGTGCACGGCGCGCGCGGCGTGCTCGAGGACGAGCGCCTCCTGGCGCTGCCCTGGGGCTTCTCGCCCGCCGACGTCGCGCCCGGCGTCCGCTGGTGGCACGGCGAGGCCGACGCGACCGTGCCGCTCACCTCGGTCCGAGGCCTCCTCGACGAGCTGCCCGACGTGGAGCTCGTGGTGCTCGCCGGCGCCGGGCACCTGCTCTGGCCCGACCACGGCCCGGCGATCCTCGGCGCGCTGTGACGGTCGCGCCCAGGGTGGCGTGACGGCCTAGTCTGCCGCCGACGGTGGCGGGGCTCGCCGGGTCGAGAGGAGCGCGAGCGATGGGCAAGCGGAGGGGGGCCGTCGTGGTCGCCGCGTGCCTGCTGGCAGCCTGCAGCGGCAGCAAGAGCACGAGCAGCACACCCAACGCGTCGGGCGCGACCACGAGCACGACCGCGGCCGCGGCGCCGCGCGGCTGCGGCACGTACAAGGACAACAAGGGCGGCGTGCTGCGGACGTTCTGCGACGGGTCGGCGAAGGTCCAGGCCACCGCCGGCGGCAAGACCTACACGGTCAACGGCGGCACCTGCGACCTGCTCGGCGGCTACTTCAACCTCAACGCCGGTGTCGTCTCCGGGCCCGACTTCAAGGGCAGCAAGCCCGACTACGTCGGACTGCTCCTGCCCACCAAGGCCGGCCCGTTCGCGCGGGCCACGGCCACCGTCACCGTCGGCGGCACGGGCTACGCGCTCGTCGAGAACACCGGCACCCACGACAGCAAAAGCGGCGAGATCCACGGCACGTCCTATGGCGACAAGGTCAAGGTCGACGTCACCTTCACCTGCTGACCGGCCGGAGGCCTGCGACCGATGACCCGCCCGCTGTTCCTGCACGAGGTGATCGACGTCGTCGCCCAGGGCGCGGTGCCCTACATGGAGCACACGGTCGCGTTTGACACCGAGGCCGCGGGTCGTGGGCTCACGCTGTTCGGCACCTGGTACGTGATGGGCTCGACCGGCCGCTGGCCGCAGGTCGTCAACGTGTGGGAGCTCGTCGACGGCTGGGACGGCTGGCGCCGCCTGTGCGACCGCACCAACCTGCGCCGCGAGGACAACGCCGAGCTGTCCACGTGGTGGGACGAGGCGCTCCAGTACCGCAGCGGCGGGTTCGACCGGCTGCTCGGCGGCGTCGACGGATGTCCCACGCTCGCCGAGCTGACCGCCGAGGGCGTGCGGGGCACGCTGTTCGTCCACGAGATCTCGCGGGTCCGACCCGGGGCCGGGCCCGAGTACCTCGCCGCCGTGCATGCCGAGCTCGCGCCGTTGCGCGCGGAGCTCGGCCACACGCTCGTCGGCCTCTGGGAGGTGCTGCTCTCCGACACCGAGGTGTGCACCCTGTGGGCCACCAACCTCGACGCGCACGTCGTGGCCATGGCCGCAGCCGACCCGGGACCGCTCCGCCATCCGGGCCTCGCGGCCTGGGCCCGCCGCCGTCCCACGTGGACCACCGCCTGGGCCGAGGAGCTGCTCGTGCCGTGCCCCGGCACCCCGCTCGCCGCCGAGTGACCGTCGGAGACGGTCGGCTCGTCGTTGCCCTCAGCCGAGGGCGCCGGCCGCCCGCAGCTCGGCGATGCGCGCGGCGTCGTAGCCGAGGACGTCGGTCAACACCGCGTCGGTGTGCTGGCCGACGGTGGGCGCCTTGGTCGGCTCGGGCAGCTCGGCGTCGAGGAACTTGAGCGGCGTGCGCAGCTGGTCGGCGCCCAGCCGGTCGGCGGGCAGCCACGGGAACCGGTCCTGGAACTGCGGATCGTCGGCCAGCGTCTGTGGCGTGTTGACGCTGACGATCGGGGTGTTGACCTTGGCGCCGAGCGCCACCCAGTCCGCCGTGGTCCGCGAGCCGAAGATCTCCTTGAGCTCGGTGCGCAGCGCGACGTTGCCGACGGCGTGGTCGGCGTACTTCGAGCCGGGGTGGGCCTCGAACAGGTCGTCGCGGCCGATGCCGCGGCAGAAGTTCTCCCAGAACTCGCGCTCGGAGGCCTGGAACAGGATGATGCCGTCGGACGTTGCGTAGAACTGGTAGCGCACGCCGTCGCGCATGCCGGCGGTGCCCGGCGCCCGGCGCTTGAAGTCGTCCGACCGGTTGCCGGTGACCTCGTCCTCGGGCCGCTCGTAGGCCTTCCACGTCTCGCTGCGCAGCCAGTCCATCGCGGCCGCGGCGTCGCTCTGGGCGATCTCGAGCCGGCACCCCTCACCGCTGGCGCGCGCCTTGATCACGCCGGCCAGCACGCCCAGCGCGCCGAACAGCGGGCCGGCGTGGATGCCGACCGACGGGTGCTCGGGGATGGCGGCGAACCCGTCCTCGGTCATCTCCGGCTTCACGAGCCCGGCCCACACGTCGTAGGCCAGGCCGTGGCTCGGCATGTCCTTGTAGGGACCGGTCATGCCGTAGCCCGAGATCGTGCAGAACACGATGCGCGGGTTGACCTCGCGCAGGCGGTCGTAGCCGAGGCCGCGCCGCTCGAGGCCGCCGGGACGCATCGCCTCGATGACCACGTCGGCATCGCGCACGAGGTCGAGGTAGGTGGCCACGCCCTCGGGGGTGCGCAGGTCGAGCACGATCGACCGCTTGCCGCGGTTGATGTGCAGGTGCATCAACGAGACGCCCTCGACGATCGGCCAGGTCATCTCCCGGATGTAGTCGCCCTGCGGTGACTCGACCTTGATCACCTCCGCGCCAAGGTCGGCGAGCTGGGTCGTGATCGCGGCCGGGCCGAGCATCGAGCTCTCGATGATGCGGACGCCGTGCAGGGGAGAGCTGGTGGGGGCCATGTCGAGATGCTCCAGGTCGGAGTAGCCTCAAACGAGAACACGTTCTCGTTTTCATCCACTCGGTTTCTGACGGTCCGTCAGACTTTAGCCGAACGACCACGAGGGGCTGCCCGATGGCCACGGTCGACTTCGACGTCTTCGACGCCGACAACCACTACTACGAGGCCACCGATGCCTTCACCCGCCACCTCGACCCGCGCTTCGCCAAGCGGGCGATGCAGTGGGCCGAGGTGGACGGCAAGCGGCGCCTGGTCGTCGCCGGTCGCATCAACCGGTTCATCCCCAACCCGACGTTCGACCCGATCGCCCGGCCCGGCTGTCTCGACGACTACTTCCGAGGCCGTTCGCCGGCCGACGACATCCGCGGCGCCTTCGGCCAGCTCGAGCCCATCCGCCCCGAGTACCGCGATCGAGCGGCCCGCCTGGCCGTGCTCGATCGCCAAGGGCTCGCCGGGTGCTTCCTGTTCCCGACGCTCGGCGTGGGCATGGAGGAGGCCCTGCTCCACGACCCCGATGCCGCCCACGCCGCGTTCCATGCGTTCAACGAGTGGCTGGACGAGGACTGGGGTTGCAACCACCGCGAGCGCCTGTTCGCCGCGCCCTACATCACGCTGCTCGATCCCGACCAGGCCGCCGACGAGGTGCGCTGGGCCATCGGGCGCGGCGCGCGGGTGCTGGTGATGCGAGCCGGGCCGGTCATGGCGCCGACCGGTGGCCGCTCGCCCGCCGATCCGGTGTACGACCCGCTGTGGAAGGCGATCGCGGAGGCCGGCATCACCGTCGCCTACCACTCGGGCGAGGCGGGCTACGGGCGCTACGTGGCGGACTGGGGCGAGTCGGCCGAGTTCGAGGCGTTCCGCCGCACGCCGCTGTACAGCCTGCTCACGTCGGACCGGGCCATCGCCGACACGATGGGCGCGCTCATCTGCCACGGCCTGTTCGCCCGCTTCCCGCGCCTGCGGGTGGCCACCATCGAGAGCGGCTCGGAGTGGGTGCCGACGCTGCTGAAGAAGCTGGCCAAGACGTACTCGATGACGCCGGCCGGCTTCGCCGAGGACCCCGTGGCCACGTTCCGCCGACACATCTGGGTCGCGCCCTACTACGAGGACGACATCCGCGGCCTGGCCGACGCCATCGGCGCAGACCACGTGCTGTTCGGCTCGGACTGGCCCCACGCCGAGGGCCTGTCCGAGCCCATCAACTTCGTCGACGACCTCGCCGGGTTCAGCGCCCACGAGGTGCGGCTCGTGATGCGGGACAACGCCGTCGGCCTGTCCCAGCCCCTCCCCAGCTGACCCGGCCCCGCCGCGCCCCCGCCCCGCCCCGCCCTCGCCCTCGCCGCGCCCCGCCCCGCCCGCGGAACTGGGTGGGATCTCGGTGCCTGGGGCGACCGATCTCCCGCCCACTTCGGGGACAAACTAGAACGTGTTACAGTTTTGGGACCCAGACGGAAAGGTTGCGGCCATGGAGTTCGGAGTCTTCGCCCAGCTGTTCGTGCCCAAGTCCGAGCGCGCCGCCGACCCGGACGCGGAGCACAAGCGCATCTTTCGCAACGTCGAGGTGGCCAAGGCCGCCGACCGCAGCGGGTTCAAGTACGTCTGGTGCCCGCAGCACCACTTCCTGGACGAGTACTCGCACATGCCCGGGCCCGAGGCCTTCCTGTCGTTCTGCGCGGCGCAGACCGAGCGCGTGCACCTGGGCTCCGCGATCTTCAACATCACGCCACCGGTGAACAAGCCGGTCCGCGTGGCCGAGAACGTGGCGCTGCTGGACCACCTCACCAACAACCGCTTCGAGTTCGGCACCGGCCGCGGGTCGTCGTCGACCGAGGTGCACGGCTTCGACATCGCCGACATCGACGAGACGAAGCTGATGTGGCGGGAGACGATCCGCGAGATCCCGAAGATGTGGAAGGACGGCGTGTACTCCTACGAGGGCACCTACTTCCGCGTGCCCGAGCGCCAGGTGTTCCCCAAGCCCAACGGCCCGCTCCACCCGGCCATCTGGACGGCGGCGGGGAGCCCCGGCACCTTCACCGAGGCCGGCGAGCTCGGGCTCGGTGCGTTCTGCTTCTCGCTCGGTCGGCCCGAGCAGCTGCAGCAGCTTGTCGACAACTACAAGGCGGCCATCGGCAACGCGACGCCCGTCGGCGCCTACGCCAACGACAACATCATGGGCGTGACCAACATGCTCTGCATGGAGGACCGCAAGAAGGCCTTCGAGGTGGCGGCCGACATGGGCATGAACTACTACTCGACGTTGGCCTATCACTGGCTCGACAACGTGCCCCGCCCCAAGACGCTCCCCGAGTGGCCGGCCAAGATCCCCGAGCCGACCCCCGAGGCAGTCGAGCAGCTGTCGGCCGAGGGCTACGTGGTCGTGGGCGACCCCGACGATTGCGCCAAGGCGATCCGCAAGTGGATCGACGTCGGCTTCGACCAGCTCACGTTCAGCCCCACGACCAACACCCTCGACACGGAGGTGGTGGTGGCCTCGATGGAGACGTTCGGCCGTGAGGTGCTGCCGCAGTTCGACAAGGACCCGGAGCACTCGACCACGCGCTACCGCCGTGAGGCCGCCGAACGGCTCGGCCTCGCCCGCTCGTAGCGAACGTCGAGCGGGTCGAACGCTGGCCGCCGGTGCGGCCGAGCGGCAGGCAGCCGCTCGGCCGAACCGATCGTCACACCGGCTGCGGACCGGGGCCGGGCTTCGGCCCGTGACCCGGCTTGTGGCCGCCGGGCTTGTGGCCATGCGGCTTATGGCCATGGGGCTTGTGACCGCCGGGCTTGTGACCATGCCCACCCGGCTTGTGGCCGCCGGGCTTGTGGCCATGGGGCTTGTGACCCCCGGGCTTGTGACCCCCGGGCTTGTGGCCGCCAGGCTTGGGCCCGCCGGGCTTGGGCTTGTGGCCACCGGGCTTGTGGCCACCGGGCTTGGGGGTCGCCGTCGGGCCGGTGATCTTCACGCTGGCGAGGCGCTGGCCCTTCGGCGAGGCATAGCAGCTGGCCGCCACCGCCATCTTGCGGCTCTGCGTGATGTCGATGGTTGCCGCCAGGGCGGGCTTCGCAAAGCTCGATCCGCCGACGACGGTGTCGACCGCCGAGCCGGGCTTGCCGGTGGCCTTCAGGTCGATGACCACGTCGGGCAGGGCGGCCTGCGCGCCGCCGGCGAAGGGTCCGGCCGCGGTGACGGTGAGCACGCTGCGCGCCACCGCGACCGAGGCGCCCGGACCGGCCATCGCCGCCTTCACGACGTTGGCGCCTCGGGCGACGCGGTACTGGATCGTGACGGCTCGCACGTCGTTGATCGTGATGCCGCCGAGGCTCTTGGGGATGGCGACGGGCTGGATCTTGATGCGCTCTTGGAAGGCGCCGCCCTGGGCGACGCTGGCCGGCGCCTGCACGTCGAGGACGGGCTTGAGGGCGAGCTGCTTGGTAACGGGGCCGACCTTGGCGCGGCAGGTGAGCGCGACCGGAGCCGGTGTGGCCGACGCGGTCGGGGACGCAGCCACCAGGGAGGCCGCGGTGAACGCGAGCGCGCCGAAGGCGCGGGTGTGCGTGGACATGCGATGGTCCTTTCTCAGGGTTTCGGACCGGCGGGCGCCGGGACCGAGGGAGCGGCCATCGGTGGACCTGAAGGTCTCCGGATCCGCTCCGAGCGCGTGCGGCGCAGCTGCCCGCCGGAGCACGATGCCCGCGCTTCAGGACGCGCAAACCCTGCGTGGGCGCCCTCGATCCGACTGATCTGACAAGGTGTCAGGGATGCGCTCCGCCCCACGAACGTCGCCGGCCTCGTTCGCGTTCGCCGACCTCTGGGAAGCCGTCTCGTCGAAGGTCGCCGAGCGCACGGCCCTGGTGTGCGGGCCGCAGCGGCGGACGTACGGGCAGGTGGCCCTGCGGGTCAACCGGCTCGCCCGGCACCTGCTGGCGGCGGGGGTCGAGCCGGGCGACCGCGTCGCTCTTCTGCTGCGCAACGACGTGGCCTACCTCGAGGCCATGCTCGCCGCGTTCACGATCCGGGCCATCCCCGTCAACGTGAACTACCGCTACGTCGCCGACGAGCTGCGGCACCTGCTGGTCGACTCGGGGTCGGTCGCGCTCCTGTTCCACCGCGACCTGTGTGCCGCCGCGGCGGGTGTCCTCGACGGCGTTCCACCGATGCGCACGGTCCTCGCTCTCGACGGTGTGGACGGGAGCGGCGATCCGGCGGCCCCGTCCGTGGCCCTGCCGCACGAGGTGGCGTACGAGGCCGCGCTGGCCGCGCAGTCGCCCGACCCGCTCGACGTCGCCGGCCGCAGCGGCGACGACCGTTACCTCATGTACACGGGGGGCACCACGGGCCGGCCGAAGGGCGTGCTGTGGCGCCAGGAGGATGCATTCTTCGCGTGCCTCGGCGGGGGTGATCCCCTGCGTCTCCACGGGCCCGTGGACGCGCCCGCGGAGGTGCTCGAGCGCCTGGTCGACGGGTTCTGCTACCTGCCGATCGCGCCGCTGATGCATGCCGCCGCCCAGTGGACGACGCTCTCGTGGCTGTTCGCCGGCGGCACGACGGTGCTCCTGCCCGGCTCGCTCGATCCCGCCGCCGCGTGGCAGGCGGTGCACGACGAGCGCGTGAACGCGCTGACGGTCGTGGGCGATGCGGTCGGTCGTCCGCTGGTCGCCGCGTGGGCGGCCGAGCCCGAGCGGTGGGACGCCTCCTCGCTGATGGCGATCTCGAACGGGGGCGCGCCGATGTCGCCGTCGCTGAAGGCGCGGATCGCCGAGCTGTTCCCCGGCCGGGTCATCACCGACGGGTTCGGCTCGTCCGAGAGCGGGGTGCAGGGCGCGCAGCGGCTGCAGTCCGGTACGCAGGGGGCGGCGACGGGCCTGGCGCGGTTCGTGCCGAGCGAGGGCACCGAGGTGTTCGACGAGGAGCTACGGCCCGTGGCGCCTGGGTCGGGCACGGTCGGCCGCGTCGCCAAGAGCGGCCGGCTGCCGCTGGGGTACCTCGGCGATCCCGCCAAGACCGCTGCGACCTTCGTGGAGGTCGGCGGCCGGCGGTACTGCTTCTCGGGCGACCTGGGCACCGTCGAGGCCGACGGCACCATCCAGCTGCTCGGGCGCGGCTCGCAGTGCATCAACACAGGGGGCGAGAAGGTGTTCCCGGAGGAGGTCGAGGCCGCGCTGCTCTCGCACCCCGGGGTGCGCGACGTGCTGGTCGTCGGCGTCCCCGACGAACGGTGGGGGAGCGCGGTCGTCGCCGTGGTCGCGGCGCTCGACCCCGCGGTGCCGCCGGATCTCGCGGCGCTGCGCGAGCACCTCCGGCCGGTCCTGGCCGGCTACAAGCTGCCGAAGCACCTCGTGGTCGTCGACGAGGTCGGCCGCACCCCCGCGGGCAAGGCCGACTACCGCTGGGCGGCGGCCGTGGCCGCGGCGGGCACCGCGCCCACTGCGAACGTGGCGGAGGAGGGCGCGGTCAGGGCGACCGCTCGCCCGCCGCGTGCGCGGGGTGGACAGGTGCCGTGGGCGTGAACGTGACCGGCATCGACTGGTAGCCGGACACGAAGTTGGCGGCGCGGGCGGCGGGCTCGGCGGCGTCGACGAGCGCGAGATCGGGCAGACGGGTGAGCAGCTGCTCGAACATCACCCGCAGCTCGAGCCGGGCCAGGCTCGCTCCGAGGCAGTAGTGCGGGCCGAACCCGAACGCGACGTGATCGTTCGGCGTCCGCTCGATGTCGAACCGGAACGGCTGGTCGAACGCCTGCTCGTCGCGGTTGGCCGACGGATAGAGCAGCAGGACGTTGTCGCCGGCGTGGATCACCTGACCGCCCAGCTCGACGTCGCGTGTGGCCGTGCGGTTCATGTTCTTGATGGGGCTGACCCACCGCAGCATCTCCTCGACGGCGGACTCGAGCCGGCTCGGGTCGACGACGAGCTTCTCCCACTGGTCGCGATCGGCCAGGAGCTGCCAGCAGCCCCCAGAGATGACGTGCCGGGTGGTCTCGTCGCCGCCGATGAGGATGAGCAGCGAGTCGTGGACGAGCGCATCGTCGTCGAGGTGGTCGCCGTCGATCTCGGCGTGGCACAGCACGCTCATGAGGTCGTCGCATGGTGCCGCCCTGCGCTCGGCGATCACCCGGGCCGCGTAAGCGGCGTAGCCGGCGAACGCGTCCATGCCTGGACCCAAGGCCGCCGGGTCGCCCGTGAGCGCGGACAGCATGGCGTCGCTCCAGCGCAGGAGCTGGTTGCGGTCTTCGGGGGCCACGCCCAGGTCGTCGCCGATCATGATCAGCGGCAGGGGAGCGGCGATCTCCCAGACGAAGTCGCACGCCCCGCGCTCGCACACTCGATCGATGATCTCGTCGCACACGGTCCGGATGCGCGCCTCTCGGTCGCGCACCCGCTTGGGCGTGAAGCCCCGGTTCACGAGCTTGCGTCGCCGCAGGTGGTGGGGGTCGTCGAGGTCGATCAGCTGCGGGACCGGCGGGAAGTCGGCGCGGATGCCTGACGCGTTGGAGAACGTTGCCGGATCCTTGGCCACGGCCTTGAGGAGGTCGTACGTGGCGATCCCCCAGACCCGCCCGTCCCAGTAGACGGGCGCGTAGGCCCGCATCCAGGTGAACGGCCCATGGTGGTCGCCGGCCCAGAACGCCCCGCTGAGCAGGTCGACGTCCGGGCGGGTCGGGTGCTCGGCCATCGCAGGATGCTCCCCTTTTCTGACGGTCCGTCATATTGTGGCGCCCATGAGGTTGCCCAGCGAGCGCGCCGCTCGACCATCGGTCTCGACGCCGAGCCACGAGCCCGGCGTGGGCGGGCTCCCGATCCCGCTCGGCCGTCGCCTCGACCTGCCCGGCCGGGGCACGACCTTCGTGCGCGAGGTCGCGGGACCGCCCGGTGCGCCCGTCGTCGTGCTGCTCCACGGGCTCGGTGCCAGCGGCGGCCTGAACTGGTTCCAGACGTTCGGGCCGCTCGGCGCCCACTTCCGCGTCATCGCGCCCGACCTGCGCGGTCACGCCCGCGGCATCCGGTCCTGGCGGCGCTTCCGGCTCGCGGACTGCGCCGACGACGTCGCCGCGCTGCTCGACGTGCTTGGCGTCGACCAAGCAATCGCGGTCGGCTACTCGATGGGTGGGCCGGTCGCGCAGCTGCTCTGGCGCCGCCATCCGTCGCGTGTCGCCGGGCTCGTGCTCTGCGCCACCGGCACCCGGTTCGTGCCGGGCGTGCGCGCGCGCCTGGCGTTCGTGACCGCCATCACGGCGCTGGCCAGCACCACCCGACTGGGTCAGCTGGCCACGCGCGTGCCGATCACGCAGCTGCAACGGCGCCTGCCCGCGGTCGCGCGGACGCGGCCCAACGACCTGCGCACGTGGGCGCGCGCGGAGATGCGCCGCCACGATCCGCGCATGGTCGCCGAGGCGCTCGCCGCGGTCAGCAACTACGACGCCGAGCGCTGGCTCACCGAGGTGGAGGTGCCGACCGCGATCATGCTGACCCGCGAGGACACGGCCATCCCCTACGCCGAGCAGCGGCGGTTGGTCGCGGCCATCCCCGACGCCTCGGTCCACGAGTTCGACGAGGGTCACATCTTCTGCGCCAAGCGGTCGTTCGGTCCCGCGCTGCTCAGGGCCTGCCGGGACGTTGCCCGCCCCACCCGGCCGACCCGCCCGGCACACCGGTCGAGCTGACCCCGCCGGCGAACAAGGTCCAGACCGACCGCGGCGGTGGCGCCGGCGGTGGCACGAAGTGCGAGGGTCCGGCGGCGAGCCCGGGCAGCTCGAACGCCATGTCCTCGACGTAGCACCAGAACCACTGCTCGCCGGGCTCGTAGGACCGCACGATCGCGTGGCGGGCGACGGCGGCGTGGCGGCGGGCGTGGTGGGCCGGCGAGCTGTCGCAGCAGCCGACCAGGCCGCAGCTCTGGCAGACGCGGAGGTGGACCCAGTCACGGCGGCCGTCCCTCAGGCAGTCGAAGCAGCCGTCCGAGCTCGGGATGACCGGGCGGATCTCTTCCAGGTGGCGGCAGGGGGTCATGGTCGGCTCCTGGAGTCGATCGAACCGCGGCCCGGCACGGCGCGGGACGCGAGCCCGAGCAGGGCTGGTGGGCGGAGTGGGAGGCCGTGGGGACGGGTCATCGGCCGACCCCGCCCCAGCGCTGGTCGAGGTGGTCGGAGATGAGCCGCACGACCATCGAGCCCTCGCCGACCGCGGCGGACACCCGCTTGACCGAGCCGCTCCGCACGTCGCCGACCGCGAACACGCCGCAGGCCGTCGTCTCCAGGGGGCCGGGCCGCCAGGAGCCGTCACGGCCGGCGTCGGTGCAGGGTGAGCGGGCGGCGTCGGAACCGGTCAGCACGAAGCCCCGGTCGTCAAGCGCGACCAGATCGCTGAGCCACGCGGCGTGGGGCTCGGCGCCGATGAAGACGAAGAGCGCGCGGGCCGGGACCTCGCTGCGGTCGCCGCTGTGGTTGTCCTCGACGACGATCGACTCGAGCTCATCGTCCTCGCCCCGCAGCTCGTGCACCTCGGTGTGGAGCAGCACGTCCAGGCCGGGCGCTCGCTCGATCCGATCGGCGAGGTAGCGCGACATGCGGGCGCCGAGCTCGCGAGCGCGCACCAGGAGCCGCACGCGCGCGCCGGTCCGCGCGAGGAAGAGGCTGGCCTGGCCCGCCGAGTTGCCGCCGCCCACGACCACGACGTCGTCGCTGCCGCAGAGCCCGGCCTCGACCGGTGTCGCCGCGTAGAAGATGCTCGTGCTCTCGAACTCGTCGATGCCCTTCGCCTCGAGGCGCCGGTAGCGGGCGCCGGTGGCGATGAGGACGGTTCGCCCGGTGACCTCGCCGCCGTCCTCGAGTCGCACGCGGTAGTGCGCGTCGACCCGATCGATCGCGGTGGCCTGCGCGGGCACCATGAAGCGAGCGCCGAACCGCTGGGCCTGCACCTCGGCCCGCTCGGCCAGGGCCGCGCCCGAGATGCCCGCCGGGAAGCCGAGGTAGTTCTCGATCCGCGGGGAGGTGCCGGCCTGGCCGCCCGTGGCGACGCCGTCGAGGGTGATGGTGGTGAGTCCCTCGGACGCGCCGTACACCGCCGCCGCCAGGCCGGCGGGTCCGCCGCCGACGACCAACAGGTCGCAGCGAGCCACCGACGTGTGAGGCGAGCGCAGACCGATCGTGCGCGCGAGCTCGGCGTTGGTCGGGTTGCGCATCAGCTCGCCCCGCCAGAACACGACCGGCAGGTCCTGTGGCGCGATGCCGAGCCGTTGGAGCAGCGCCTCGGCGTGGGCGTCGTGCTCCAGGTCGATCCAACGGTGGGGCAGCCGGTTGCGGGTCGCGAACTCGCGCAGGCGGCGGGTGTCCGCCGAGTGGTGCGAGCCGACGATCTTGAAGCCCGTGCCGAGCCCGATGAGGATCGAGCGGCGGATCAGGTACGCGCGCATGATCAGGTCGCCGAGCCCAGGGTCGGTCGCGACCAGCTCGCGCAGCCGGTCGATCGGCACGACGAGCACCTCGCCCTCGGTGCGCGCGACCGCGCTCGTGAACAGCGCCTGGTTGGTCAGCAGGCTCAGCTCGCCCAAGAACCTCCGGGGGCCGTGCACGGCGAGCACCCGCTCGTCGTCGCCCGTCCCCTCGACCACCGCGACCAGGCCGTCGAGGATGGCCAAGAAGTCGCAGGTCAGGTCGCCCTCGCGGAACAGGACGTCGCCGGGATCGAGGTGTTGGCGCCGGCCGACGTGGCGCAGCGCCTCGAGCTCCTCGTCGTGCAGGCGCGGATAGGCGCCGGACACGTCCGGCGTCTCCACCGCGTCGGGTGGGGGGATGTCGCAGGAGGACCGCCCGGT
The DNA here is from genome assembly GCA_025463985.1 of Acidimicrobiales bacterium. Classification (GTDB taxonomy): domain Bacteria; phylum Actinomycetota; class Acidimicrobiia; order Acidimicrobiales; family Iamiaceae; genus JAODBM01. Next base: position 3,180 of record JAODBM010000027.1, on the reverse strand, counting down.
GGCCGCTTGGCCGCTGACCGGGACCGCTGCCACATGAGGCAAGACGTCGGGCACGGGGCTCAGCATGTTGCCCGCCGCGCTCGTCGGGCATCCCGCGATCACGTGGTGTTGCCCGGCCGCGGTGAGGCTTCCCGTGCCCAATCGCAGGGCCGAGGCAGACCACGCGAACGCGGGGTTCAGCCTCAGCTGGCAGGCGCGACCTTGGGTGGTGAGCACCTCAGAGGGCCCGGGGGCCGCGGACGGTGCGGCGGCCCCCGGGCGACCGCGTGTGGCCGGTCGTCGGCCTGCCCTCCGAGACGCACCCGATGCATCCGTACGAGACGTCAGAAGGGCATCACCATGGCCAAGGCAGTCGGCATCGACCTGGGCACGACGAACTCGGTGATCGCCACCGTGGAGGGCGGTCAGCCCATCGTCGTCCCGAACGCCGAGGGCTCGCGCACGACGCCCTCGGTGGTCGCGTTCACCGAGCAGGGCGATCGGCTGGTCGGCCAGGTGGCCAAGCGGCAGGCGATCCTCAACCCGAAGGGCACGATCACGTCGGCCAAGCGGTTCATCGGCCGCAAGTTCGACGAGGTGCAGAGCGAGATCCAGGCCATCACCTACGACGTGGTGCCGGGCCCGGACGGCGCGGTTCGCTTCCGCGTGCACGGCAAGGACTATGCGCCGGAAGAGATCGCCGGGATGATCTTGCGCAAGCTCGCTGATGACGCATCGAAGTTCCTCGGCGAGAAGGTCACCGAGGCCGTCATCACGGTCCCGGCGTACTTCAACGACGCCCAGCGGCAGGCGACCAAGGACGCGGGCAAGATCGCCGGCCTCGAGGTGCTGCGCATCATCAACGAGCCGACGGCCGCGGCGCTGGCGTACGGCATGGACAAGAAGTCGAACGAGACCATCCTCGTGTTCGACCTCGGCGGCGGCACCTTCGACGTGAGCATCCTCGACGTGGGCGACGGGGTCGTCGAGGTCCGCGCCACGGCGGGCGACACCCACCTCGGCGGCGACGACTTCGACCGCCGGCTGGTCGACTACCTGGCGGACGAGTTCAAGAAGGAGAACGGCATCGACCTGCGCAGCGATCCGCAGGCCCTGCAGCGCCTGTTCGAGGCGGCCGAGAAGGCCAAGGTCGAGCTGTCGTCGGTGACCCAGACCCAGGTCAACCTCCCGTTCATCACGGCCGACGCGAACGGCCCCAAGCACCTCGTCGTCACCATCACCCGCGCCACGTTCGAGGACATCACCCACGACCTGCTCGAGCGCACGCACGGTCCGCTGCAGCAGGCCATGGCCGACGCCAAGGTGACCGCCGACGACATCGACGAGGTCATCCTCGTCGGCGGCTCGACCCGCATCCCCGCCGTGCAGAACCTCGTGCGCCGGTTCACCGGTGGCAAGGAACCGAACATGACGGTGAACCCCGACGAGGTCGTCGCCATCGGTGCCGCCATCCAGGCCGCGATCATCAAGGGTGAGGTCAAGGACGTCCTCCTGCTCGACGTGACGCCGCTCTCGCTCGGCGTCGAGACGCTGGGCGGGCTCATGACCCCGCTGATCGAGCGCAACACGACCATCCCGGCCCGGCGCACCGAGACGTTCAGCACGGCGGACGACAACCAGTCGGCGGTCGACGTGGTCGTGCTCCAGGGAGAACGGGAGCGGGCCAGCGACAACCGCGTGCTCGGCCGGTTCCGCCTCGAGGGCATCCGCCCTGCCCCACGCGGCGAGGCGCAGGTCGAGGTCACCTCTGAGATCGACGCGAACGGCATCCTCCACGTGTCGGCCAAGGACAAGGACACCGGCGCCGAGCAGAGCATCACGATCAGCGAGAGCACGAACCTCGACAAGGCCGAGGTCGACCGCATGATCAACGACGCCGAGCGCTACAAGGCCGAGGACGCCCGCATGCGCGAGGAGGTCGAGGCCCGCAACGAGCTCGACTCGGTGGCGCACCAGGTCGAGCGGCGCCTCAACGAGCTCGGCGACCAGGTGCCGATGCACGAGAAGGCGCGGGCCGAGGCGTTGATCACCGATGCGCGCCAGGCGATCGACGAGCAGGCCCCGATCGACCGGCTGCGGTCGCTGATCGGCGAGCTGCAGCAGGTGTTCCACTCGATCGGCGCCGCCCCCACCGGCAGCGGTGCCGACCAGGGTGCGGCGGGCCAGCCGGCCGGCGCGGGCGGCGGCGCGGGCGACGAGGACGTCATCGACGCCGACTTCTCGGTCTCCTGATGTCTTCCGAGGCCGACCCGCACGCGGGCGGGGGCGGGCCGACGGTCGACGACGAGCGGTCCGCGGGCACCACGGGCGGCGGTGAGCCAGCTGGCTCCGCTCCAGACCCGACCGCCGCCGAGGCCGGCCCGGCCAGCGACCAGGAGGCGGCCGCCACAGACGCGGCGGCCGCGGCCAGCGGCTCCGGCGCCGACGAGGCGCTCGAGGTCGACGTGGAGCTGACGCCCGAGGAGCGCTGCCGTCTGGTCGAGGACCAGCTGCGTCGCGCGCTGGCCGACCTCGACAACGTCCGCAAGCGCTTCCAGCGCGAGGTCGTCCGGGAGCGGACGGCCGAGCGGGCGCGGGTCGCGGCCATGTGGCTGCCGATCGTCGACGACCTGGAGCGTGCCCTCCAGCACGCCGGTGCCGACCCGAGCACGGTCCTCGACGGGGTACGTGCGGTGTACGACCATGCCGTGGCCGTGCTGGAGCAGCTCGGCTACCCCCGCTATGAGGACGTCGGCCAACTGTTCGACCCGGCCCGCCACGAGGCGACCACGGCGATCGGAAGCGATCTGCCGCGCGGCACGGTCCTCGCGGTGATGCGGCCTGGCTACGGCCAGGACGCCGAGATCCTCCGGCCGGCCGCGGTGGTCGTCTCCCGGGGTTCGAGCTGATGGCCGAGCGGCGGGACTTCTACGAGACGCTCGGCGTCCCGCGGGACGCCTCGCCGCAGGACATCCAGCGCGCGTATCGCCAGCTGGCCCGCACCTATCACCCCGACGTCAACAAGGATCCGGGTGCCGACGCCCGCTTCAAGGACGTGGCCGAGGCCTACGACGTGCTCTCGGATCCCGAGCAGCGCAAGCGCTACGACGCGTTCGGGCCGGACTTCCGCCAGGTCCCGCCCGACGTCGACCCCGAGACGTACGCGCGGGCCCGCGCCGGGGCGGGCGCGGGTGGCCGCGT
>JAODBM010000015.1 GCA_025463985.1 Acidimicrobiales bacterium | reverse complement strand
GCGTTGAGGTTCACGATCAGCTCGGCGCCGCTGTCGGCCTGGTTGGCGATCGGGCCCGCCGGGTTCCACGCGTCCTCGCAGATCGAGATGCCCACCCGGACGCCACCGATCAGGTAGAGGCTGACGGGGTCGTCGCCGGGTGCGAAGTACCGCAGCTCGTCGAACACCGAGTAGTTCGGCAGCTCCTGCTTGCGGTAGATGCCGCGGACCTCGCCCTGCACGCACAGCGCCGCCGCGTTGTAGAGGTCGCGGCCCACGTCGACGAACCCGACCACGGCCACACAGCGGCTGGTCGCGGCCGCGATCTGCTCGAGCGCACGCCGGTTGTCGGTGATGAACCCCGGCTTCAGGAGCAGGTCCTCAGGCGGATAGCCCGTGACCGTCAGCTCGGGGAAGACGGCGATGTCGCAGTCCGCCTCCTCGGCCTCGCGCAGGGCGGCGATGGCGCGGGTGGCGTTGCCGTCGAGGTCGCCCACCTGCGTGTTGATCTGACAGGTGGCGATCCGCAGCCGAGGCATGGCCAGCAGCGTACGCGCCACCCCTGACGGCCAGTCGAGGCGAAGCCCGCCCGACGCGCCGGTGCCCCGCCCGGATGGCGGGGCACCGATCGACCTGCCGAGCTCGTGCGGTCAGCCCCCCGGTCGCAGCCCTCCGCCACCGAAGCCGCCATGCGGGCCCGGCTTGGCGTTCACGATGCGGTCCGCCATCGTCGGCAGCCGCTTCTTGAGCCGCGCCGCCCGCTCCGGCGTGAGCTTGCCGGCGGTGACGGCCGCGTCGATGCGCTTGGTGGCGGCGGCGACGATGGCGTCGGCCACCGACTTCGGAGCCACGTGCTTGGCGTTGGCCTGGTCGGCGATCGAGTGGCCCGCCTTGAGCCCGGCCCGAAGCTGCGCCGGCGTGATGCCGATGGCCTTGGCGGCGACGGCGACGACCTGGCCGCGAGCCTTCGGCCGCGGCCGGAGCCCACCCTTCTTGACCTCGGCCGCCACGGCCTTGCGCACGGCGTCGGCCTGGGCCTGCGTGATCGTGTGGTTCTGCACCAGCCCGTCGAGGGCCCGCTTCAGCGGACCGGCCGGCGCCGCAGCCGCGGGCGCCGGCGTCGAGGCTGCGGGGGTCTGGGCCGACACGCCCATCAGCGGGTTGACGGCGGCGACGGCGAGTCCCCCGACCGCCATCGCGGTTGTGGCGCCTGCAGCAGCGATCAGCTTGCGCATGGATGTCCTCCGGCTCGTGGATCTCGGCGCCGACCATGGTGCGCCACGGTTGTGAGGAAGGTGTGAGGAGCCCAATCTTCCCTTGCGCGCCGGTGGCCGGGCCCGCGGGCCCGGCCACCGTGTCGCTTTTCGCCTGTCCCAGCCGCTGGGCGGCCCTGGGGTCAGGTCAGATGGCCCGGCTGCAGACCGTGTCGGTGATGAGCCGGGTGACCTTGTTCGGATCCTTGTTGGCGTTGGGCCGTCGATCCTCGATGTAGCCCTTCTTCTCCTGCGCGACCTGCCAGGGGATGCGAACCGAGGCGCCGCGGTTGGACACGCCGTAGGAGTACTCGGTCCACGGGGCGGTCTCGTGCGAGCCGGTGAGCCGGTCCTCGATGCCCGCGCCGTAGCTCTTGACGTGCTCCTCGGCCTTCTCGCCGAGCGCCTCGCAGGCGGCGATGACAGCGTCGTAGCCCTCCCGCATGGCCTTGGTCGAGAAGTTCGTGTGCGCTCCGGCACCGTTCCAGTCGCCCTTCACCGGCTTGGGGTCGATCGTGACCGAGATGTCGAACTCCTCGGCGATGCGGTAGAGCAGCCAGCGGGCGAGCCACAGCTGGTCCGACACGTCGAGCGGGCTGGCGGGGCCCACCTGGAACTCCCACTGGCCGGGCATGACCTCGGCGTTGATGCCCGAGATGGCCAAGCCGGCCTCGAGGCAGGCCTCGAGGTGCGCCTCGACCACGTCACGGCCGTAGACCTCGTCGGCGCCCACGCCGCAGTAGTAGAAGCCCTGTGGCGCCGGGAAGCCGCCGGACGGGAAGCCGAGCGGCCGGCCGTCCTTGAAGAACGTGTACTCCTGCTCGATGCCGAACCAGGGGTCCATGTCCTCGTACTGCTTCGCCACCGTCTCAAGCTGGGCGCGGGAGTTCGTGGGGTGCGGCGACATGTCGATGAGCAGCACCTCGCACATGACCAGCACGTCCTCGCCGCCGCGGATCGGGTCCGGGCACGAGAACACCGGGCGCAGCACGCAGTCCGAGTTGTCACCCGGCGCCTGGTTGGTGCTCGAACCATCGAAGCCCCAGATGGGGAGATCGGCGCCGTCCTCCAGGATCCTGGTCTTGGAGCGGAGACGAGCGGTCGGCTCGGTCCCGTCGATCCAGATGTACTCGGCCTTGTAGGTCACGATGTCTCCCGTGCTCGTACGGCGCCACGGCCCGGCTGGGCATCGTGACATCTTGGCTCAAACCCTAGGCCGCACCCGTTTTCCCGCTCGTTTCCCATAGGTGAACGCTCTGTGAACCGGCCGCGACCAGGCAGGAGTCGCCGCGCGGGGGCCATTGCCGCATTCCGGCAGACGGTCGGGTGCGCACGTCGGCGGGACCGAGGCGCCCGCCACCCGCCGCACCGCCTTCGACAACATGAACGCAGTGTGAACCGGGTGGCTGCTGGTTTGCCCCCGAGCCAGGTCTGCCCGATGATGACGCAGTGGATCGCCAGATGCAGTACGTGCTGCGCACGGTCGAGGAGCGAGGGGTGCGGCTGGTCCGGCTCTGGTTCACCGACGTGCTCGGCCAGCTGAAGTCGTTCGCCATCTCGCCGGCCGAGCTGGAGAACGCCTTCGAAGAGGGCATGTCCTTCGACGGCTCGGCCATCGACGGCTTCAGCCGCATCCAGGAGAGCGATGTGCTGGCCAAGCCCGACGCGTCGACGTTCGAGCTGCTGCCGTGGTCGCCGAGCGACGAGACGTCCGCTCGCATGTTCTGCGACATCGCATCGCTCGACGGCACCCCGTTCGCCGGCGACCCCCGCCAGGTGCTGCGGCGCAACCTCGACCGTGCTCGAGAGCTGGGCTACTCGTTCTTCGTGGCGCCGGAGATGGAGTTCTTCTACTTCGAGAACGGCGACCCGAACCGGACCCCCCAGCCCCTCGACTCGGGCGGCTACTTCGACCTCACCACCGCTGACGTGGCCTCCGACCTGCGCAAGCGCACGCTGCACACGCTCGAGGCGATGGGCATCCCGGTCGAGTACTCGTTCCACGAGGACAGCCCGAGCCAGCACGAGATCGACCTGCGCTACACCGACGCGCTGAGCATGGCCGACAACATCATGACGTTCCGCCTCGTGGTGCGCGAGACGGCCATGGAGCAAGGCCACTACGCCACGTTCATGCCCAAGCCGCTGGGCGACGTCCAAGGTTCGGGCATGCACACCCACCTGTCGCTGTTCGAGGGTGAGGCCAACGCCTTCCACGACCCGAGCGACCCCTACCAGCTCTCGAAGACGGGCCGGGCCTTCGTGGCTGGGCTGCTGCGCCACGCGCCCGAGATCACCGCGCTGACCAACCAGCTGGTCAACAGCTACAAGCGGCTGATCGTCGGCACCGAAGCGCCGGCGCACGTGACCTGGGCCCGCAACCACCGCTCGGCGCTCGTGCGGGTGCCCGTGTCGAAGGCCGGCAAGGAAGAGTCGGTCCGCCTCGAGTACCGCTCGCCCGATCCGGCCTGCAACCCGTACCTCGCCTTCTCGGTCATCCTCGCCGCCGGGCTGCGCGGCATCACCGAGGGCTATGAGCTGCCGGACGAGGCCTCCGAGCGCCTGTTCGAGCTGTCGCCGGAGGAGCTGGCCGCCGCCGGGATCGCCGAGCTGCCCCAGTCGCTGAGCGAGGCGATCGACGCCATGGAAGGCTCTGAGCTCGTGAAGGAGGCCGTGGGCGACCACATCTTCGAATGGTTCCTCCGCAACAAGCGCGCCGAGTGGGCCGACTACAAGGCACAGGTGACCCCGTTCGAGCTGAAGCGCTACCTGCCGGCCTGGTGAGCGCGTGGAACCGCTGCTGATCTACCCGGACCCGCCCCAAGCCGAGCTGGCTCGCATGCTCGACCTGGGCGGCTACTCCTGGAAGGCCGTCTCCGACGAGCGCGCCGCCACCAGCGCGACCCCCGACGACGGCTGGGGTGGCGCCATCATCGCCATCGGCGAGGACAGCGAGACGGCGTGGGCGCTGCTCCGCGCCATCCGCCGCGCTGACGCGCCCATCGAACCGCTGCTGCTGCTCGTCGGCGGCAACCGGCTCGACGAGCTCGAGCTGCGCGACGAGCTGTACGACGACTTCTGCCTCGACCCGTTCCACCCGCGTGAGCTAGAGGCGCGGCTGCGGCACCTGTTCTGGCGGGCCGGGGCCGGGGCGGCGCCCGAGTTGGTCGAGTACGGCTCGCTGATCCTGAACCTCGAGACGTACCAGGCGGCGATCGAGGGCGAGCCGCTCGACCTCACGTATATGGAGTACGAGCTGCTGAAGTTCCTGGCCCAGCACCCCGGCAAGGTCTTCACGCGAGAGACGCTGCTCAGCCGAGTCTGGGGCTACGAGTACTACGGCGGCGCGCGGACCGTCGACGTCCACATCCGTCGACTGCGGGCCAAGCTCGGTGAAGAGCACGCGAACCTGATCTCCACCGTCCGCTCGGTCGGCTACCGCTTCGGTCAGTCGCGCTGGGGCGTCTGATCCGCCGACCGCGGCGGGCGCTCAGCCGCCCGGCGTGGTGGGCTGCTTGCCGGACGCGGCCGCGGCGCGCAGCGTGGCCGCCATCTTGGCCAGCACCGCATGCGTCGCCTTCGGGATCAGCCACGTGTCCCAGATCCAGCGGGCGCTCGCCTCGCTGAAGTGCACGCCGTCGGGCCGGACGTCGCCGACGCCGGGGACAGGACCGCGGGCCCGACCGTCCTGGCAGAAGATCTCGCCCGGATCGATCGTCACGACGTCCAGCGGGTTGGCCTGGGCCACCCGCCGGAGGACGCCATTGATCCAGCGCACGCGCTGCGGATCCCGGCGCTCCTCGCCGAGCCGGGGCGCCATGTCGCCGTAGCAGGGGACGAGCGTGAGCAGGGTCACGGCGCCGACGAACCGATAGCGGTCGATGCGCTCCTGGAGCAGGCTCTCCAGCAGGGTCGCGTAGGGGTCGGTGCCCGTGACCCAACGCCGGTCGGCGAACTGCTGGTCGTAGATCTCCCAGGTGCCGACGGACAGCACGACGGCGTCGGGACGGCCCGCGAGCCCGAGGTTCTCGGCCTCGACCTGTCGATCGCAGTTCGGGTAGTAGGTCTGCGGTTCGGGAAGCGCGGCGGTGATCCAGCGGCTCTGGCTTTGGGGCATGATCCCGCAGCCGATGAGCCCTCGGCCGTCCACCAGCCCGTCGCGCACGAGCCCCTGGTTCCAGCCCAGCGACCAGCCGACGGAGTCGCCGGTGATCATCACCCGCACGGCCCGTCCGAGCGACGTGGGCACGACGATCGGGGCGCCGGTCGGCTGCGTCCGGGCCGGTCGGGTCACCACCGGCGCCAACGGCTTGGTGGCGGGTCGAAGGGCTTGGGCCGACGCGGTCTTGTCGCTCACGGTCAGGAAGCTCGGCACGGGGGTGGCGCCGGCGGTCGCGAACACGACCGCTCCGGCAACCACGGCGACAGCGAGCGGGGGCACGGCCCAACGCACGCCGACGGGCCGGCCGGCGAGCAGCCGGCCAGCGCGGATCGGGCGCTCGATCACCGCGGCCGACGCGGCCGCAGCGGCGAGGGTGACGCCCACGACCGCGAGGTCGAGCCGCCAACCGTGGAGGTGGAAGTGAGCCTGCGCGAAGACCTGGGTCGGCCAGGACCAGAGGTAGATGCCGTAGGACACGCGGCCGATCCAGCGCAGCGGGCGCACGGACAGCAGCCAGACGAACGGGCCGCGGTCGCTCGTCGACGCCGCCACGAGAGCGGCAGCCACCGAGGCGCAGGCGACGAACCCGCCGCGGTACATCCAGCGGTGGTCGTTGGCGGCCACGGCGACCGCAACCCCGGCGGCGACGAGCGCGGGCGGTCCCAGCGTCGCGAGCGCGGTCCGCCGCCAGGCCCGGGGCTTCGCCCGCCGACCGCGGCCAGGAGCGAGCACGGCCGCGAGCAAGACGCCGGCCAACAACGTGAACGCGCGGCTGTCGGTGCCGTAGTAGGGGCGCGACAGGTCGGCAGCGCTCGACAGGTGGGCCATCCATGCCACCGAGGCGACGATGCCCACGCCGGCCACGAGCGCCACGCCGGCCCGCGCCCGGTGACGCCCGAACCTGAGCACCAGCAGCACGAGCACCGGCCAGACGACGTAGAACTGCTCCTCGATGCCGAGCGACCAGGCATGGCGGAGCGGGCTGGGGCCGATGCCGCTCGCGAAGTAGGACTGCCCGCTCGCGATGAAGCGCCAGTTCGCCACGTAGCCGAGCGTGGCCAGCGCGTCGGTGCGCAGGCCGCCCAGCCGCCACGACGGGAGCCAGGCGTTGCCGGCCACGGTCACCGCGATCAGCACGACCAGGAGGGCCGGCAGGAGCCGCCGGAAGCGTCGCACCCAGAAGCGCCGCAGCGAGACCCCGCCCGTGCTGCGCACCTCGCCGAGCAGGAGCGTCGTGATGAGGTAGCCGCTGATCACGAAGAACAGGTCGACGCCGAGGAAGCCCCCGGGCAGACGGCCGAGGTGATACCCCACGACGACCGCGACGGCGAGCGCGCGGAGCCCGTCGAGCGCCGGCAGGTAGCGCCGGTCGCTGGGGTCCGCCACGACGTCCCCGAGCGAGCGACCAGCGGCGGCGTCTGTCCGAGCCTCCGTGTTCGCCGGCGCGGCCGGCCGGCCCTCACGGCGCGGGCCGACCGAGCGCGGACGGATCGGCGCAGCTGGGGTTTCAGGGATGCGCGCCGCCTCGGCCTGCGGTTGGGACCGCTGGCGCCTCGGCTCGCTGCGGTCGCGGCCTCGCACGAGGCGTCAGCGTAGGTGGACCCGGCTCGTCCGGCGAGATCGCAAACCGGGCCTGTCCGTGGACCCGGCGGTCAGGCGGGCCGGACGTTCTGCGCCTGCTCGCCCTTGTCGGTGGTGGTCAGCTCGAACTCGACCGCTTGACCCTCCTCGAGGGTCCGGAAGCCGTCCATGCTGATGGCCGAGTGGTGCACGAAGACGTCGTCACCACCCTCCCGAGCGATGAAGCCGAAACCCTTCTCCGCGCTGAACCACTTGACGGTTCCTACGGGCATGGAGGACCCCTTTCATCTGCTGGGCCGACCTCGCGACGCCCATGGCAACGGCTGATCCGGGCGGGAGCCTAGACGCCACATGGGCGGGTGTTCTCGCACCGATGGGTGACGCGCCGCGCGTGGGATCTCGACGGCGCGAGACCGCGTCAGCGGTTCAGCTCGACCAGCTCGCTGCCGGCGTGCGACCGCTCGACGTCCTCCTGGACGAGCCAGCCGATCACGGCGGCGAGCACGCCGCCGGACACCAGCACACCGACGGGGATCGCGATGCAGCACACGATGATGATGGCGATGGCTCCGAGCACCGGCCCATCTTCGCAAGGTCGCTGGACCACGCGCCAGCACGGGTTGCGCGTCGGGCCCGTGGGCTCAGGCCCCCAACCAGGCCCAGGCCTCGATCTCGACCCGGGCATCGAACGGCAGGCGGGCCACCTCGAACGCGGAGCGAGCCGGGCGCGGCTCCTCGAACGCGTCGGCATAGATGGCGTTGAACTCGACGAAGTCGTCGAGGTCGGCGAGGAACACGGTGGTCTTCACGACCTGCGCCATCGTGGCGCCGTTCGCCTCGAGCTGTGACCGGAGGTTGCTCAGCGCCTGCTGCGCCTGCGCCGCGACGCCGACGGCCAGCGCTCCGTCGATCATGCCCAGCTGGCCCGAGACGACCAGCCAGTCGCCGGCTCGGACTGCGGGCGTGTACGGCAGGCCGGTCGGCGGCGCCTTCGGTGGTCCATCGTTCATGCGAGCGGTCCTCCTGTCGGCCAATCCTGCGGACAACCCTGGCCGATCCACGTCGCCGCCGCCACCGCGGCAAAGACGGCATCGGAGCCGTTGACCGGCGGGCCCGAGTCGGCCTCGATCTCGACGTCGACGGGCGGCATGTCGATGGCCCGCAGCACGCCGAAGGACCGGATGGTGAGGTCGTGCACCGCCCCGGACTCGTCGACGGACAGCCCCTCGCGATTGACCCAGCCGAGCGCCATGTGGGCCGCGCCGATGCAGTACGACCGCAGCACGACCTCGTCCAGCGGATCGCCGCACCGGACGCGCACCCGTACCCGCCCGTGCTGCAGCTCCGCCTCAGCGACCGCCCCCTGAGGGGAGCACACGGGAGCGACCATGCCGGCGGCGCCGGCCAGCAGCACCGCGGCCTCGGCCCAGCCCGCCGCCCGCAGCGCGATCGAGGTCGGCGGCCCGGGCACGTCGACCTCGATCACCCGGAGCCCTGGCGCAACCGCGTTGATGGCCGCGGCGATCCCCGGCGTGCGCGCGACGTGCACCAGCCCGCGGCCGGCGGCGTCGATGCCGGCAGCCAGCGGCGGCCGCTTCGGCCCCGAGCGGACGACGTCCTCCCGAGAGAGCAGCACCCGCACCGGCCGGCCGTGCTGGTCGGCCAGCGCCCGGGCCACCGCACCCACCTCGGTGCACGATTTGCCGCCGAACGCACCGCCGTTCGCCAGGGGGGTCGCCGGCTCGCCGCCTGGCGCGCACCACGCGGCGTCCGTCTCCAGGTAGGCCGGCTCGACCCACGAGGTGCGCAGCGACGCCACCCAGTCGCCGGCCGGGAGGTCCAGCGGCGGCCGCGCGTCGACTGTGGTGCGCCGACCCTGGACCTTGCCGGCCGCCGCACGCGCTTCCGTGAGCGTCTCGCCGAGGCTCCAACCGCCGCGACCGTCGGGCACCGCGACGAGAGCGTCGAGCGGCGCGGTGTCGTCCGCGAACCCGCCGTGGCCCAGGGCGATCTCGGGTCCCACGCGCTGGGCGGCGCCGCCCTCGATGCTGGCGCGCTGGCCGGCGACCTCGAGATCCCGCGGTGGGTGGTCGCCGCCGAGCGCATCCCAGGCGTCGAGGATCGTCCGCCATCCGGTGCAGCGGCACAGGTGCGCCTGCAGGGCCCGCTCGACCGCGGCGTGGTTTTCCGCCTCCGTGCCCTTGGCCCGCAGCGCGGCAAGGCGCATCACGATGCCGGGGGTGCAGAACCCGCACTGGCTGCCGCCGGTCGCGCAGAGGGCGGCGCCCCAGGCCGTGCGGGTGGCGTCGTCGAGTCCGTCGAGCGTGGTGATGGTGCGGCCGGCGACCCGGCGCGCCGGCGTCACGCACGCGACCCGGGCCGCGCCGTCCACGAGGACCGTGCAACAGCCGCACTGGCCCTGTGGGCTGCAGCCGTCCTTCGGCGTGCGGACCCCGAGCCGATCGCGCAGGACCTCCAGCAGGGACGCCCCGTCGGCTGGCACCTCCACGGGCCGACCGTCGAGGGTGAAGCCGATCGTCTCGTCGGTCACGGACGCCGAGCGGTGGGGCCGTCGACCGGTGACCGGTGGAGCGGCCCGCGAGCCGCGGAGGGGAAGTTGGAGGGCATGCGACGGAGGATAGGTTCGAGCGACGATGACCCGACACCCTGCCCGCATCACGAGAAGAACCGTCCTGACCGGTGGCGTCGCCACCGCCGTGCTCGCCGGCTGCGGGTCGTCGGGCGGAGGCACCGCGGCCACGACGCCCGTCGGCAGCGCTGCCGGCAACCCGACCGACCGGACGTTGATCGCGCTGTTCAAGCAGGGCACGGTCCTCGTCGGCCGACCGCAGCGCATCACGTTCGGCATCGCCGACGGTACCGGCGCGCTGATCACCGGCGGACCGTCTGCCCTGGACCTCGAGCTCAAGCTCGGGGGTGCCTCGATCGGCCGCGTGCGCGCCGATCGCCACCGCGAGGGCCTGCAGCGGGCCTACTACCCGTTCGAGATCGTGCCGGCGAAGACGGGGTTCTACAGCGTCTCGGGCACCGTCTCGGGCCATCAGGTCGACGCCGCGTTCGGGGTGGATGCAAAGGTCGCGCTCCCTCAGGTGGGCCAGGCCCTCCCGGTGTTCGACACCCCCACGACCGGCAACCACCGGGGCGTCGATCCGATCTGCTCGCGCAACCCGCCGTGTCCGTTGCACGACGTCAACGCCCGCGACCTGTTGGCCTCGCACAAGCCCATGGCGCTGCTCGTGTCGACGCCCGCGTTCTGCCAGGTCGACATCTGCGGGCCGGTCCTCGAGCTGTTGATCGCCGAGCGATCCCGCTACGGCGCCCGCGTCGGCCTGGTCCACGCCGAGGTCTACCGGGACGGCAAAGCGGCCGCCGCCAACCCCGGTGGCGCACCGGTGGCCCCGGCGCTGGAAGCGCTCGGGCTCGACTTCGAGCCCTGCCTGTTCATCGTCGGGGCCGACGGCAAGGTGAGAATGCGCCTTGACAACATCTTCGATGCAGTAGAACTGCGGCAGGCCTTGGAGGCCGCGACCGCCTGACTGCGGGCCGGGCACGCTACAGGAGGCAGTGGTTGGTGGCTTCGATCCAACCAGCCAGCGACATGGACTTCGACGATCCGGGACCAGGCGTGCACGTCCTCGTCCATCCGGATCCCGCGAGCATCGGCGAGGAGATCGCCGGCGCGATCGAGGGTCGCCTGGTGATGGGTGGCGTCGCGGCGGTCGCCGCGCTCCCCACCATCCGCGCCGATCGGTCGGCTGAGGCTGGCCGAGCGCCCGCTCCCGAAGATCCGCTCCGGCTGCGCGGCATGGCGGAATCGCTGCAGCGTGCGGACCGCATCGAGGACGACACGCGGTTGGAGACGGCCGTGCGCCTGGCCGAGTCGCTCAGCACCGACGTCACCGTCCATCCCGAATCGCTGCGGCGCGCCGCGGCCGAGCTCACGCAGGCGGAGTTGACGCTCGAGCGGGCGCGGCTCCAGGTTCCCCCGCCCGCCCGGACCGAGGTCCACGAGCCCCGGGCGCTCAACAGCACGACCGGCCCGACGGTGCTCGCCGTGGGCGTCTGCGTGCTCGGGCTCGCCGCCGGCGGCGCACTCGCGATCGCCGGCGCGCCCGCGTGGGGTGGCTTGGTGATCGTGTTGATGTTGGTCCTCGCCGCCGTCATCCGCCGGCGCCTGGTCGCCGAGGGTCGCACCGACGACTCCGACCGCGTGCGGGCCTCGGAGGTCCTAGCCCACGCGATGCAGCTCGGCCAGGCGCCCGAGCCGGCGGCCAGCGCGCCCAGCGAGCCGCCCTTCAACGCCGAAGCAGTAGCCGACGCTGAGGCCGAGCTCGCCACCGCCCACCGCCGGTGGGAGCTGCTGGCCGGGGTGGGGGTCGACCCCTCCGAGCTCGAGCAGCTCATCCGGCGCCAGGACCCGCAGCACGACCTCATCGCGTCGCTCGTCCCCGAGGTGCCGGTCGTGCGGGCCACGGCGCGCTTCGCGCAGACGGTGCGCGACCGCTGGAAGGCGGCGTGGTCAGAGATCGGCGAGGATCCGCCGGATCCGCCCCGGGGCGTGGCCCTCGACGACGCGCTGGAACGCGTGACCCGGCGCGTGCCCGAGCGGGTCGGTCAGGCCGCCGTGCTCGTCGAGCCGTTCGCCGGCCTCAGCACGAACGACGCCTGGCTGCTCAAGCAAGACCTGCTGGCGCTCGACCCGCAGCAGACGGTGATCCTCGTGGTCGCGAGCGAGGAGCACGTCCCCGCCTGAAGCTCCTCGGGCCGGCCGCCGTCCTGCCCGCACGCGCGACGAAGGCCGGGCGAGGGGCCCGGCCTTCTGCGTTGGACCCGCAGCCCCGCGCTACGGAAGGACCTCAGCTGAACGACTGACCGCAACCGCAGGTGCGCTGCGCGTTCGGGTTGTCGATCGCGAACCCGGCCTGCTGCAGACCGTCCTTGTAGTCGAGGGTGGCGCCCTGGAGCAGCTGCGCGCTCGAGGGGTCGACCACGACCTTCACGCCGCCGTACTCGACGGTGACGTCGTCGGTCGCGAAGTCCGAATCGAAGAACATCTCGTAGCTAAAGCCGGAGCACCCGCCAGGACGGACGGCGACGCGGAGCGCCAGGGCCTCGTCGCCTTCGGCGGCGATGAGCTCGGCGACCTTGGATGCAGCGTTGTCGGTGAGCGCGATCACTGGCAGTTCCTCCTCGAAAGGGCAGCGCCTCGTAGCGTACTGCCCGCTGTGGCCAATCCGCCTCTTCGGCAAGGGCCAGAATCGGGCGCAACGGCCGGTAACGTCATCATGTGGCTGTGAACCCCGCTCCGCTCGCACGCGAGGACGTGCTGAACCTGCTTCGGGGCGTCGTCGACCCAGAGCTGGGAAGCGACGTGGTCGAGCTGGGCATGGTCCACGACGTGGCGATCGACGGCGGCCACGTCACCGTCACCATCGCGCTCACGACCATGGGGTGCCCGCTGCGGGCACAGCTGCAGCGCGACGTGCGATCCCGCGTCGGCTCGGCGCCCGGCGTCACGAAGGTCACGCTCGACTGGACCGAGATGACCGCCGAGCAGAAGTCCACGGCCATGGCGCGGGCCCGGTTCAACGTCGCGCAACGTCCCGAGGACACCGCCGTCGGGCCCACCACGCGGGTCGTGCTGGTCGCGTCCGGCAAGGGCGGGGTCGGCAAGTCCTCGGTCACGGTCAACCTCGCGGCAGCCATCGCCGCCGAGGGCCGCAAGGTCGGCGTGCTCGATGCCGATGTCTGGGGCTTCTCGGTGCCCCGCATGCTCGACCTCGGCGGCCGCCTCGAAGGCACCACCGACGGCGACCGCAAGCTGATGGTCCCCAACGAGCGCAAGGTGGGCACCGGCCTGCTGCGGGTCGTGTCGATGGGGTTCCTCGTCGACGACGAGGAGACCGCGCTTATGTGGCGCGGCCTGATGCTCAACCGGGGCGTGCAGCACTTCCTGCAGGACGTCGTGTGGGGCGACGACCTGGACTACCTCTTCATCGACATGCCACCGGGCACCGGCGACGTGCAGATGGGCGTGGCCAAGCTGCTGCCTCGGGCCGAGGTGCTGGTCGTCACCACACCGGCCGTCGGTGCCCAGAAGGTGGCCATCCGCGCCGTCAGCATGGCCCGCAAGAGCTACCTGCGGGTCGCCGGGGTCATCGAGAACATGAGCACGTTCACCTGCGAGCACGGCACCGAGTACGCCCTGTTCGGGTCCGGTGGCGGCGAGACGCTGGCGCGGGACGCAGGCGTCCCCCTGCTCGGCCAGATCCCCCTCGAAGCCGCGGTGTCGGCCGGCGGAGACAACGGCCAGCCCGTCGCGCTCGGCGAGGGCCCAGCTGCTGATGCGTTCCGCGCCATCGCCCGCATCCTGGTCGACGAGGCGGTCCCGCCGGCGGCCATCGCGGGCTGCTCGGCCCGCATGCTCGAGGCCGCGGTCGCGGCCCTCGACGCGCTCGACGCCGCCGAAGAGACCTCGGCATAGACCGGCTCCGCCGCTTTCCACGGCGGTGGAGCAGCGTTCAGCGCAGGCGCACGCCGCGGAGGGCCTCGGGAAGCTCGCCCACGACCCGGCGCTGCACGGCCTGGCGATCGGCCGGCACGGCGCACACCTGAGGTTCGGCGCTCGAGTCGAAGTCGGCGCCGCGCAGGATCAACCGGATGCCAAGCTCGGTCTCGACCGAGAGCGACTCGCCGATCTCCTCGGCCACGTCGAGGATCACGCCGTCGTCGCCCGGATACATCGAGCGCAGGTACTCGGGCGCGTAAACCGTGACGCCGGCGACCTCGCCGACCGGCGCCTGGTCCGGCCCAGGCCAGAAGTCCTCGTAGAGGAACGGCGCGGTCGACTCGCAGCACCCCGTCCCGATGGTGACGGTCAAGGTGCCGGAGCGCCGCGCCCGCATGGCGGCGATGACCTCGACGGCCCGTGGCGTCCCGGCGACGTGCATGGGCCCCAGCGTAGGGGTGCACCCGGCTCGACCGGGGGGTCGAACGCGCCGCGGCCCCCCGGGACATCCCGGGGGGCCGCGCTCATCGATCGCTCGGCCTGACGGTTGCCCGCCGCCGAGTCGGTCAGCTGGCGACCTCGAGGTCGGCCGTCATCCCGAGCCGCTTCACACCGAAGAGGTCGGTCTTCTGCACGAAGCTGGCATCGCCGAACAGCGTGTGGGCACCAAAGTTGGTGATCAGGCGGCAGGCGCGGACGTTGGGCGAGCCCACGACGACGACGTCGATCTGAGCCAGCGCGGTGGGGTCGGCGCCCTGGACCTTGGTGATCTTGTAGCCGCCGGGAAGGGAGACGTAGGTCGTGCCATCGGTCTTCGTGCAGACGATGTTGGAACGCACGAGCGGAAGGTTCTTGCCCAGCAGCGCCCGAAGGGGGCCGAACTCCGGCACCCGGCTCTGACGCACCGACAGCTGCACGTGCAGGGTGGTGAGGTGCAGGTTCTGGTTGAAGAAGTTGAGCGCAACCGGGGAGTTGCCCGGGAAGGCCGCCGGGATCGAAGCGTTCGCCGTGCCGGCGAGGGAGCCGACGGCGAGGGCGGCCATGCCACCGGCGACGGCGAGCTTGGTCGCGAGGGACTTCGTGGTGATGCTGGACATGGGATGTTCCTTTTTGAATTGGGGGGTTGGTCGTGTTGTTGACGCCGTCCTCCGGCTCGCCTTACACGGGCCCCACCCGTCCCATGGCTCGAGCCGATCCGGGACGCGACGGTGCCCGGCCCCTCGCGGAGCCGGGCACCGTCGGGAACCGCCTTGGTCAGATGTTGCTGCTGAGCGCCGCGAGGTGCATGTAGTTGTCGCGGCTGCCGCCAGGGTTGGCGTGCACGTGCTTCGCCTGGCGGTACGCGTTGAACCCGGCGACCCCGAGCTCGCGCCCGATGCCCGACTGCTTGTAGCCCCCGAAGGGTCGCTCCGGCGAGATCAGGTGGTAGTCGTTGATCCACACGGTCCCGGTGCGCATGCGCGCCGCGATGGCGCGGGCGCGATCGAGGTTGCCGGACTGCACGCCGCCGCCGAGCCCGTAGATCGAGTCGTTGGCGATGGCCACGGCCTCGTCGTCGTCCGCGAACGGGATCACGCAGAGCACGGGGCCGAAGATCTCCTCCTGGGCGATCTTGGCCTTGTTGTCGACGCCCGAGAAGATCGTCGGGTTGTAGAAGGCGTTGGGGTCGAGGCCGTCGGCCAAGCCTTCGGGACGGTTCCCACCGCAGATCGGCTCGCCGACCTCGTCGCGCCCGAGCGCCACGTAGCGCTCGACCGTCTCCACCTGGCTGCGGGACACGAGCGGCCCGAGGTCAGTGGCGAAGTCCATCTGGTTGCCGATGACCATCTTTCCGGCCCGGTCGACCAGCAACGACACGAACTCGTCGTACACGCTCTGGTGGACGAGGGCCCGGGTGCCGGACTCGCACACCTGTCCGTTGTGGAAGAACGTGCCGAAGAGCACGCACGCCGCGGCGATGTCGAGGTCGGCGTCGTCGAGCACGATGTTGGCGGACTTGCCGCCGAGCTCGAGGGTGACCGGCTTCACCGTGCCGGAGGCGAGCTGCATGATGCGGCGCCCGACCTCGGTCGACCCGGTGAACGCGGTCTTGTCGACGAGCGGGTTGCTCGCCAGCTCTTCGCCGACGGTGCCTCCCGGCCCGGCGATGACGTTGGCCACGCCCGGCGGCAGGTCAGCCTCTTGGAACACCTCGCCGAGCATCAGCGCCGTGATGCTGGTGAGCGACGCCGGCTTGATCACCGAGCAGTTGCCCGCGGCCAGCGCCGGCGCCAGCTTCCAGGACGCCATGATCAGGGGGAAGTTCCACGGGATGATCCCGGTGGTGACCCCAAAGGGCTCGTAGCGCACCCAGTTCTGCGACGGCGGGAAGGGCGAGCCCGGCACCTCGACCTCGTCGGGCTGCTCCTCGGCCATGCGGGCGAACCACCGGAACGCCGAGGACGCACCGGGCACGTCGGCGAACGTGGCCTTCTTGATGGTGCCGCCGCCGTCGCGTGCCTCGGCCTCGGCGAACTTCTCGGCCTTCGCGTCGAGCAGGTCCGCGATCTGGTTGAGCTTGGCGCCGCGCTCCTTGCCGCTCAGCTTCGGCCACGGGCCCTCGTCGAACGCCTTGCGGGCGGCTTCGATCGCGCGCTGCGCGTCTTCGCGGCCAGCCTTGGCGACGTCGCCGATCTTCTGGCCCGTCGCGGGGTCGTTGGTCTCGAACGTCTCGCCTGCGAGCGCATCGACGTACGCGCCGCCGATGAAGAGCTGGTAGTCGGCCATGGCAGATCCCCTGGGAGTTGGTGGTCAGTCGCCCGGTCCCCTGACCGCGCGGTCAAGAACCGTACTCCCACGTCCCAGCGCCCGCCGAGCGGTGCGCACGTCCGCTCAGGAGGGAGGGCTCAGGCGGCAGTCCAGGTGGCGGCCGGATCGTCGGGGTCGGCCGACTCGGCGTGGCCATCACCGGCGAGCTTGCGGAGGTGCGCCCAGACGCTGCGTTGCGCCATCGGGTGCAGCACCTGGGGCACGTCCGTGTAGATCGCCTCGACCAGGGCGGCGGTGTCGGTCGGGCCAGCCCCGCGCAGCGCCGCCAAGACCTGAGCCTCTCGATCGAGTCGGTGGGAGAGGTACTCGCCGATCTTGCTCTTCGGGTCCTCGATGAGGTGGCCGTGTGCGGGCGCGATCGCGCGCAGCCGCGGCCGGAGCTCGAGCAGCCGGTCGAGCGACGCCAGGTATGCCGCCATGTCGCCGTCGGGCGGGTTGATGACCACCGTGGACCCCTCCATGATGTGGTCCCCCGAGAACAGCAGCCGCTCCTCATCCAAGAGGAAGCAGAGGTGGTTCGACGCATGGCCTGGCGTGTGGATGGCCGCCAGCCGGAACTCGGTGGCCTCGATGCCGTCGCCGTCGCGCAGGAAGCGGTCGCAGACGAGCCCATCTCGGTCGTCGAACGCCAGCACCTCGGCGCCGGTGCGCGCCTTGAGGCCTGCTGCGCCAGGCGAGTGGTCGGCATGGGTGTGGGTGCAGACGATCCAGCGGATGCGGTCGCCGCCGCAGCCCGCGATGGCGTCGAGGTGCTCGGGGTCGTTGGGGCCTGGGTCGATGACCACGATCTCGTCGATGCCGACGAGGTAGGTGTTGGTGCCGGGGCCGGTCATCATCCCTGGGTTGTTGCAGAGGATGCGCCGCACGAGGGGAGAGAGCGCTGAGGCGACGTCGGGCACCAGCGGCTTGCGCTGATCGACGTCGTCGGGCACGTCGGTGCTCATGACGCGGCCTCGGTGCCGAACCCGGTAGTGCTCGCCGTGCGGAGCTCGGCCCAGTCCACCGAGCCGTCGGCCGCGATCGGGACGCCGTCGTCGCCGGGCAGGGCGATCCGCATGCCACCGTCGACGGCGATGATCCTCGGCATGATGGCGGGCACGCTGCCGATCTCTCGGGCGGCGTCGAGCGCCTCGGCCGCGGTGGCGAACCGGGCGACGGCCCGGAGGCTCGCGACGGTCGGGGGCATCATGGTGAGCTCGCCGGCGGCGGCGCGGGCGAGGGCGTCGGCCGGCCGGATCCAGGTGTTGGCGATGACCTCGTGGTCGTCGTGGAGCGGCGTCTGGCCGGGTGGCTCCGCCGCCACGAAGAACCGGGTGTCGTAGCGCCGTGGAGCACCCTCGGGGGTGATCCAGTGGCCGAAGTAGTGCATGCCGTCGACGGCAAGGCGCAGGCCCTCCTCGGCGCAGACGTCGACGAGGCGCCGGTCACCGCAGTCCACCGCCCGGCGATGCTCCACCCAGCGAGCCACATGCTCAGGGTGGTCGAGATGCACGATCGCACCGGCAGGGCCGTAGGCCAACAGGACACCGGCCTCCTCGAACGCCTCTCGTACGGCGGCCACCCAGAAGGCCAGACCGCCGCGGGTGACGTCCAGCCGGGCTGACGCCTCGGCGTCGGTCCGCCCTTCGCAGAGCGCCTCGAGATCGGACCCCCGATCGTCGGGATCGACGGCGCCGCCGGGAAACACGTAGGCGCCGCCTACGAAGTCGGAGTTCAGGTTGCGGCGCAGCATGAACACCTCGAGCCCATCAGGCCCGTCGCGCAGCAGGAGAACGGTGGCTGCCTCGCGCAGGGGAACCTCGGCGGGCGTCATTCCGAGAGCCCCGGCCGCTCGGGCCGATCGGCGGGATCGTGGCCCGTGGTGTCCTGCACCCGATCGGCGCGGAACGCGCCGACGTAACGCGTGCCGCCCGGCCCGCCGCCAGCCACGGTGAACAGGCGGCCGTGGCGGCCGGCCCGGAAGCGCCGGATCAGCGAGCCCCGGACCACCGAGCGCGTGGGCGGGAAGAGCAGTCCGAACCCGAGGATGTCGGTGAGGAAGCCCGGCGTGATCATCAGGATCGACGCCAGCACGACCAGGAACCCGTCGACCAGCTCGCGCCCGGGCACTCGGCCCTCCTCGAGAGCGCGTGAGATGCGCCGCAGCGCGCCTCGACCCTGCCGCTTCAGGAGCCAGGCTCCAAGGAGGCTCTCGAAGACGAGCAGCGCGATCGTGTCCACGCCCCCGATCACGTGCGCCACCTGGATGATCACGTAGAGCTCGGCGATGGGCACCACCAGGATCAAGAGCCCCAGCAACAGCATGCAGCCCAGGCTACCGGCGCGATCCGTCAGCGCCCCGGCGAGCCCAGGACGCTCTGGCACACGCCACCTGCGCACCCGCGGGGGCCGTGCGCCCTCCCGTACGCTCGGGACCATGCAGATCGGCCGCTGGGTGAAGTACGCGCGGGCTCGGCTCAACGCCTCCGTGCGTCAGGGCAGCGACCGGCTCGACGAGCTGGAGGCGCGCCAGCAGGCCGAGCTGGCCGAGCGGCCCTGGCTGGCGGCTGCTGGTGAGGCCCCGACGCTCGACGAGGCCAAGGCGCGCCTCGCCTGGGAGGCCGAGCACCGACGACGGCCCGGCGATGGCTCCGTGGAGGGGCAGGCGCCCGCACCCGAGCGGGACGCGGCCGACGATGCGGAGCTGGCCGCCGCCAAGCTCGTCTTGGATCAGCGGGAGCAGGCCGCGAAGGAACGGCTCGAGCAGATGCGCCGCGAGCTCAAGGCTGCGACCGACGAGCCGGGACGCAGACCACCGGGCTGACCCGGTCGGTCAGTGGGCGCTCGGACCCGCGAACTGCTTGCGCTCGACCTCGTTGAGGCCACCCCAGATGCCGTGTGGTTCCTTGATCTGGATGGCGTACGAGAGGCACGGCGACTTGACCGGGCACGTTCGGCAGATCTCCTTGGCCCGGCTCTCCCGTTCGAGCTTCTCGTCCTTGCGCTCGAACGTCGCCGGCGGGAAGAAGACGGTGGACTGAGGCCCTCGGCAGGAGGCTCGCAGCTGCCAGGACTCATCGATTTGCTGTGCGCTCACCAACGGCCCCCTTTCGGTGAACGGCGACGCTACGCCCGGCCCCCAAGCCATACAAGGGGCAACTTTCGCGAGCAACTTCATCATCTTCGCGAGCGGCGAGCCGGGCGCATCGGCGCTGGTCACGGCGTCGGGGCCGGCGCAGGTCAGGTCAGCGGGCCGTTGGGGGCGCCGTCCACGAGGGGCTCGCCGTCCACGAGCAGCGGACCGGCGTCCGACGTCGCCTGGCGCCGTTCTCGATGGTCCTTGGCCCCGCCTTCCTCGGGCTCGACCTCGAGCAGCAGACCCTCCACCTCGACCACGCGCACCGTCGCGCCGGCGGCGATCGGCGTGGCGCGGTTGGTCCGGGCCCGCCACAGCGCGCCGCGGATGCGCACCACGCCCTCGGGCGCGACGTCGGCCACCGCCGCACCGGTCTCACCGATCATCCACTCCCGCCCGATGGTCGGCGTGGAGAAGCGGGTACGCACCATCGCGGGCATGCCGGCGAACATGAACAGCCCGATGCCCACGATGCCGACGAGCAGCGTGATCCATGACAGGGACTGTCCGTCGTACAGCAGGAGCGAGCCGGCGCCGAGGCTCACCGCACCGATGACCGTCCACACCCGGGGGACACCGGTCTGGACGTCGACCGCGAACGCGAACATGGCGAACACCAGCAACGCCACGCCCACGGGGCGAGTCGGCAGCACGGCCAGGCCATAGCACGCGCCGATGAACGCTCCCGCTCCGATCAGGCCCGCCACCCCCACGCCGGCGGTGAAGAGCTCGAACACGATGAGCGCCATGCCGATGACGAACAACAAGTACGCGACGGCCGGGCTGGCCATCGTGTGCAGCATCTGATCCTGGATGGGCAGGGCGCTGAACACCGCGGTGCTGACCGGCTGCCGCTTGGATTGGCCGCCCACCGTGACCACCTTCGTCTGCACGCCAGGCAAGTCGATGATGAAGTCACCGATGACGGGCGCATCGCGCTTGCTGATGCCGAGGCGGCGCGCGTCCGTCGAGCCGATCGTGCCCGAAGCCAGCCGCGGGAGGGCCCGGCGGAACGGGGGCGTGGCCCAGGCCTCGGGATACACGAGGTCGCCGGTCCGGCCGAGCCGGCTGTTGGGCGCCACCCCGACGAGGTCGGCGACGCCGGCGAGCTGCGACGCTCCGCCGAGGGCGCGGGCGCCGCTCGGTCCCACCCACACCGCGACGGGGACCTTCGCGTCCCGCACGCGTTGGACCAGCCGGAGCAGCCGCCCACGTGAGAGGACCGAGCCCGAGCTGTTCAGCTGCAGCACGACGGCTACGCGACCGGCGCGTTCGGCTTCGGCGACAGACCGCTCGACGAAGTCCGCGAGCACGGGGTCGAGCAACCCGCCGACCTTCACCACCGACACCTTGCCGGGGTCGGAGGCGACGACCGCCGCCGGGACCCGCGCGCGCGCGGCGGCTGGCTGGGCCACTCCAAAGAGCACGCCGAGCACCGCGAGGACGGCGCCAACGGTCGATAGTCTGCGCAAACGAGTCCCTCCGAGGGAGCCGACGGCTAGGGGTCAGGATTGGATCCTGCGCAGTTCTTCGCTGCTTCCCGCCTCGTCATCGTGGCGGGCAAGGGCGGCGTGGGCAAAACGACCGTTTCTGCCGCGCTCGCAAGCGCTGCCGCGCGGCGCGGGCGCTCCTCCCTGATCGTGGAGGTCGAAGGCAAGAGCGGCCTGGCCTCGATGTTCGGGTCCGAACCCTTCTCCTACGAGCGCGTGACCCTGGCCGAGGGCGACGTCGCCGCCGGCCGAGGCCCGGTCTGGGCCCGCACGCTGACGCCCGACGAGGCCCTCCTCGACTACCTGCACGGCCATGGCATGAGCCGCATCTCCAGGCGGCTGGTCCAGAGCGGTGCGCTCGACATGGTGGCCACCGCGGTCCCGGGCATCCGCGACATCCTCGTCCTGGGCAAGGTCCGGGCCCTCGAGGAGGAGCAGTCCGCCGACCTGGTCGTGCTCGACGCCCCGGCCGCTGGGCACGCGATCACCTTTCTCCAATCGGCCCGAGGGCTGCTGGACGCCGTGCGCGTCGGCCCGATCAACGCGCAGGCGCGGGACGTCATCGAGCTGCTGACCGACCCGGCCCGCTGCCAGGTCATCCTGGTGACGCTGCCTGAGGAGACCCCGGTCAACGAGCTGGTCGAGACCGCATACAGCCTCGAGGACCGGGTCGGGGTGAGCCTCGGTCCGGTGGTGGTCAACGGGCTGTACCCCGAGCTCTCGGGGCTGGCGGCCACGCCGGCGGCGGCCGCCACCAGCGCCGGCACCAGCCTGCGCCGGGGCGAGGCCGCGTCGCTGAGCGCTGCGGCCGGTTTCCGCCAGGACCGCATGGCCCTGCAACGTGAACAGCTCACCCGCCTGGCCGACGCGCTCCCGCTGCCCCAGCTCCGGCTCCCCTACCTGTTCGACGCCGAGCTCGGCCCCCCGCAGCTCGACCAACTGGCGACGGACCTGCTGCGCGGCATCGAGGCGATGGATGCCAGCGTCCTCGGCGCGCCGACCCAGGCCGGGCACGCCGTGCGCGCTGACGAAGCGTCATGACCGACGCGGCCGCCGCCTCCGAGCTGGACGCCCTGGTGACCACGAGCGAGATCGTGATCTGCACCGGTTCGGGCGGCGTGGGCAAGACGACCACCGCGGCCGTGTTGGCATTGGAGGCGGCCAGGCAAGGCCGCCGCGCCGTCGTGGTCACGATCGACCCGGCCCGGCGGCTGGCCGATGCCCTCGGCCTGGGCCTCGAAGGCATCGGCAACTCGCCGCGTCGCATCGAGGGCACCTGGCCCGGCGAGCTGTGGGCCGTGATGCTCGACTCGAAGACGACGTTCGACGACCTCGTGTCGCGGTACTCGTCCGACGCCGAACAGGCCGGCCGCATCCTCGCCAACCGGTTCTACAAGAACATCTCGGGGGCCTTGTCGGGGACCCAGGAGTACATGGCGATGGAGAAGCTCTACGAGCTGCACGCCGACCCCGCGTTCGACATCGTGGTCGTGGACACGCCGCCAACCCGCCATGCCCTCGACTTCCTCGACGCCCCGCGCCGGCTGACCCAGTTCCTCGACCATCGGCTCTACCGGGTGCTGATGGCCCCGACCCGCGGGATGATGCGGGCGGTCAACGTGGCCGCTCAGGCGTTCATGCGCACGGTGTCGAAGGTCGTGGGCGCCGACGTCTTCGACGACGCCATCGCGTTCTTCAGCGCCTTCGAGGGCATGGAGGCGGG
Organism: Acidimicrobiales bacterium; assembly: GCA_025463985.1. Classification (GTDB taxonomy): domain Bacteria; phylum Actinomycetota; class Acidimicrobiia; order Acidimicrobiales; family Iamiaceae; genus JAODBM01. The sequence goes on along the minus strand of JAODBM010000015.1, from coordinate 4,904 downwards.
CTTCAAAGAGCGGGCCGAGAAGGTGCTGCGCCTCATGGACGACCCGCTCACCGCGTTCGTGCTGGTCGCCGCCCCGAACCGCGACACGGTGGCGGAAGCCCACTTCTTCGCGGAGAAGCTCGGCGAGGCCGGCATCCCGGTGCGAGCCCTGATCGTGAACCGCATGCATCCCCGCTTCACGGACCAGCTGCCCGAGGCCCTGCGGGAGCGCTCGCTGACGCTCGCGGGGTCGGACCTGGGCGGCCTGTACCGGAACCTGGCCGACTTCGCCCTCGTGGCCGCCCGCGAGGAGCAGCACTTGGAGGGGCTGGCGGAGCAGGTGGCGCCCGCGCCCGTCGTGCGCGTCCCGTTCCTCAGCAGCGACGTGCACGACCTGGACGGCTTGGCCGAGATCGCCTCCCACCTGTTCGCGGTGGGCCACGCGGCGCGGTAGCGGAACGTCAGTCGTCGGCGGGTGCGGCCGCGTGGAGCGCGCCGGCGGCGCCCTCGATCGTGGCCGCCACGGGCACGATGCGATCGAAGCCGGTGGTGTGCAGGAGCCGCGTGAGCGTCGGTCGGCTGCAGGCCACGGCGACCTCGCCGCCCTGCTCCCGCGCCCGCCGGATGCCGCCGATGAGGGCACCGAGGCCGGCCGAGTCCATGAACGGCACGGCTGAGAGGTCGATGATCAGGCGGGGACGGCTGGCGAGCTCGCCCAACGCCTCGCGAAACTGCGTGACCGTGTACGCATCGAGCTCGCCGACGGGGCGGCAGAGCGTGTACTCCGTGCTGTCCTGGATCTCGATCTCGAGCACACAGCCCTCCCGGTCGCCTCGCCGTACGTCCGGATGGTACCCAAGCCGGGACGATTCGGATCTGCGCCGATCGGCGATGGGGAGGCTCTGGCGGCTCGGCCCGGGTGCCGGAGGCACAGATGGAGGTGGCGGGCGGCCCAGGGCTATCGTCCGCCTGTGACCGTCGTGCTCCTCGCCACCGATGCGGACTGGATCTTCGATGAGGTCGACGCGGCCCTCGGTGGCCCCGACACGACCGTCCACCGGTTGCGGGAGGGGCGCCACGTCCTCCCCTCGGTGCATCTCCTCGGCCCCGACCTCGTGCTGCTCGACCTGCAGATCGGCCACATGGGCGGCATGGCGGCCTGCATGGAGATCCGCCTCGACGAGAGCGTCGACAAGCTCCAGCACGTCCCGGTGCTGATGCTGCTCGACCGGCGCGCCGACACGTTCCTCGCCGAGCGTTCGCAGGCCGATGGCTGGCTGATCAAGCCGCTCGACTCGTTCCGGCTGCGCCGGTCGGCCGAGGCGCTGCTCGAGGGCGACGGTTGGTACGAGGGTCTCGAGGTGACCGAGGGCGTGCCCGCCGGCGACTACCAGGGCATCTGAGGGGGCACGGCCGGCGCGCAACTGGCGTGACGACGGCCGGGCACGGTCGAGTACGCTCAACCCTCCGGCAGACCGGGGTGTGGCTCAGCTTGGCAGAGCGCTGCGTTCGGGACGCAGAGGTCGTGGGTTCAAATCCCGCCACCCCGACCAGATCAGTCAGGTGAGAACCCCGGCGCACGGCGCCGGGGTTCTCGTCCTTCTGACCGAAGCCGAGCCCGAGCCAACGCTGGAGGCACGCCGACGCTCAAGCGGGCGTGGGCGGTGCCGATGAGGGGATGGTGGACGATGGCGTCGGGGGTTTTGAGAGGCGGATCGGGCGACGCCGAGCCGGCGACGTGGACGTGGTCCGCTGGGAAGAGCTCCCGTGCGAGGCGGCCACTGCGAGCGCTGAGCTGACCGGATCACCGCCCCAGCACGGCAAGGCCATCCTCGACAACATCTCCGTGTCCGGCGCAGGGCTCGTCGTGCCGACGTGGACGAACATGCGCCCCGGCCAAGCCCTCTCGCTGGAGCTGCACGGCACCTGGGGCCCGGTCCGCGTCGTGCGGATCGAGGCCACCGCCGGGCCCACGCTCATCTATTGCGGCGTGACGTTCGAGACCCGGGACCCCACGTTCCACGCGCGAGTGGCCGAGTTCGTCGGCGGGCGTCCGGCGCCCGCGAGCCGGTACTGGGACTGAGCTCCGCGCCCGCCTGGGGCCTCCACGAACCACCTCGTGGCACCCGCACGGTGTCGGTGGGGGCCTGCGAGGGAAGGGCTATCGTGCTCGGACCAACTCGACCTTGAGCAAACAGGGGAAGGGTCCGAAAGGCTCGGAGGCCACGTGCCGGATCCCCTGCTCGATGCGTTCGTCGAGCTGCATCGCCATCTCGCGGAATGCGAGCCGGTCGACGTCGTCTTGCAGCGGGTAGCCGAGATCGTGGCCACCACGATGGGGCGCTCCGGTGGGGTCAGCATCACCGTCTCCGAGCACGGGGACTTCCGCACGGCCGCCTCGACCATCGACGCCGCGGTCGAGGTCGACCAAGCGCAATACGACAGCGACATGGGACCGTGCCTGGAAGCGCATCGCCTGGGCCACGTGGTCGAGGTGCCGGACATGCACCGGGCCTCGAAGTGGCCCGAGTTCCGGCAGTCAGCGATCGAGCACGGCTTCGGCAGCTCGCTTTCGCTGCCGCTGTCCATCGGCAGCGAGAAGCTCGGAGCGCTCAACTGCTACAGCAGCGAAGCGTCGCCGTACGGACCCGACCTGATCGGCCTCGGACGGGGGATCGCCACACAGGCGTCGGTGGCGCTCTCGAACCTCATCAGCTTCAAGCGCCTGCGGGACCTCGTCGACCAGCTCGAGGAGGCGCTCGAGAGCCGCGACGTGATCGGGCAAGCCAAGGGCATCCTGATGAACCAGCAGCGCATCACCGCCGAGAAGGCGTTCGGCCTGCTGGTGAGCACCTCCCAGCGACGCAACGTCAAGCTGCGGATGTTGGCCGAAGAGGTCGCCACCACCGGAGTGCTCGTCGAGAGCTGAAGCTGCCGGCACCGGCGGGAGATGACCGGCCCGATCGAGCCAGCGACGACGGCGCGTACAGTGCCCCGATGGACGTCCGGGCGTTCCAGGACCAGATGGCTCGGACCTACGGGGCGCGGGATCGTGCCCGGGGCACGGCGGCAACGGTCGCCTGGTTGACCGAGGAGCTGGGCGAGCTGGCGCAGGCCGTGCGCAAGGGCACGCCCGAGCAGCAGCAGCACGAGCTGGGCGACGTGCTCGCCTGGCTGGCATCGCTGGCCGAGCAGCTCGGCCTCTCGCTCGACGATGCGGCGGCGCGCTACGCGCACGGCTGTCCGCGCTGCGCGGCGAGCCCCTGCGCCTGCCCGTGAACCGCCGCGCCCGGGGCGTCAGCGCTGCAGCTCGGCGGCGACGAGCTCGGCGATCTGGACGGCGTTGAGCGCGGCGCCCTTGCGCAGGTTGTCGTTCGACAGGAACAGCGCCAGGCCGTGGTCGACGGTCTCGTCCACCCGGATGCGGCCCACGTACGTCGGGTCCTGGCCGGCGGCCTCGAGCGGCGTCGGCATGTCCGCGAGCTCGACCCCCGGCGCGTAGGCGAGGATCTGGCGCGCTTCGTCGGGCGTGATGGGCCGGGCGAAGCGGGCGTTGATCGACAGCGAGTGGCCGGTGAAGACCGGGACCCGCACGCAGGTGCCCGACACCGCGAGGTCGGGGATGGCGAGGATCTTGCGGGTCTCGTTGCGGAGCTTCTGCTCCTCGTCGGTCTCCTCGCGGCCGTCGGCGACGAGCGCGCCTGCCAGCGGGATCACGTTGAACGCGATGGGTGCGGGGAACTTGCTCGGCGCGGGGAACTCGACCGCGTGGCCGTCGAACGTGAGGTCGGCGGCGCCGGCCACGACCTTGTTGGCCTGTTCGTCGAGCTCGGCCACACCGGCGAGCCCACCGCCGGAGACCGCCTGGTAGGTCGACGTGACCATCGCGACCAGGCCGGCGGCCTGGTGCAGCGGGCCGAGCACCGGCATGGCCGCCATTGTCGTGCAGTTCGGGTTGGCGATGATGCCCTTGGGCCGACGGGCCACGGCGTGGCCGTTGACCTCCGAGACCACCAACGGCACGTCGGGGTCCATCCGCCAACCCGAGGAGTTGTCGATCACGACGGCGCCGGCCTCGGCCACGCGCGGTGCGAGCTCGAGCGAGGTGGACTTGCCCGCGGAGAACAGCACGATGTCGAGCCCGCGGTAGTCGGCGCTTGCTGCGTCCTCGACCTCGATCTCGCCATCGGCCCACGCGAGCGTGCGCCCGGCCGAGCGGGCCGAAGCGAACAGCCGGAGCTGCTCGATGGGGAACTGCCGCTCGATGAGGATGCGGCGCATGACGCCGCCCACCTGTCCAGTCGCTCCAACGATCCCGACGCGCATCGCTTCAGGCTAACGGGGCCCCGGCACCGCCTCCCAGCGGAAAAGGGCCTGCCGAGGTCACGCGCCGTCGAGGCCGAACGCGGCGTGCAGCACGGTGACGGCGTCGTCGCACTGCTCGCCGGACACCACGCACGAGATCCGGATGGCCGAGCTGGAGATCATGTCGATGTTGATGCCGTTGGCGGCGAGGGTCTCGAACACGGTGGCGGCGACGCCGGGGCTCGACTTCATGCCGGCGCCGACCAGGCTCACCTTCGCGATGGTGGCGTCGCTGGACACGCCGGTGGCGCCGATCTCCGCGGCCAGCGCCTGGGTGATGGCGATGCCGGTGTCGAGGTCGTCCTTCGGCATCGTGAACGAGATGTCGGTGATGCCGTGGTCGGACACGTTCTGCACGATCATGTCGATGTTGACGTCCGCGTCGGCCAAGTGGCGGAACAGCCGGGCGGCGATGCCTGGCTGGTCGGGCACACCGTTGATCGTGACCTTGGCCTCGGTGGCGTCGCCCACGACGCCCGAGACGATGGCCTGCTCCATGTCCGGGTCCTCCTCGATGATCCAGGTGCCGGGCTCCCACGTGAAGCTCGACCGCACGTGCA
>JAODBM010000219.1 GCA_025463985.1 Acidimicrobiales bacterium | reverse complement strand
GCCACCGCGGCATCGGTCGGGCTGGCCGGGCTCATCGCCTCGACCCGCGCCTCGTTCGGTCCGTGGGCCGGCGCCGGCGCCGGCGTCGCGGCCGCACTGCTGGCCGTGCTCGGGCTGCCCTGGGTGTCGGTGCGCCTCGCGGCCCGCATGGTCATGCTCGTGGCCGCCGCGATGATCGTGCGCTTCGGCGCGCTCGCCGGAGGGAGCACCGGGCCCGGTTCGGAGCGCGTCCTGGCCTGGATCATCGTCTCGGTCGTCGTGCTGGTCCTCACCGACCGCGTCGCCACCGACAGCCACCGGCCGCTCGGCGGAGCGCCAGCGCTGCCCGGCGGACAGGCCACGGCCCGCGCCGCGGCGGTGATCGCGTTCCTGGTGCTGCTGTTCGCGCTGATCCTCGGGCCGACCGTGCAGCGGAACTTCGCCGGCAGCCTGGCCACCGGAGCCCCACCGTCGCTGGCACGCGACGGTGGCGCCGGCGCGCTGCGCGCCTCGTCCTCCATCGACATGACCCAGCGACCGCAGCTGACGGACGCGGTCGTGATGACCGTCGAGGCCGACCGACCGTCGTTCTGGCGGGGCCAGACGTACGACACGTGGGACGGTCAGCGTTGGCACCAGAGCGTCACCGAGCGGTACGCGCTGGCCCCAGGAGGGACCGTCGTGAGCGATCCCAACGACGTTGCCGCGTCGGGCACCGACGTGCTGCGCCAACGGGTCCGCATCGAGGCCAGCTACTCCGACGTCCTGTTCGCGGCGCCGAGCGCGGTGCAGGTCGACGCCCGCGACCTCGTCACCCAGCACGTCGACGGCACGCTGCGCACCGGCGACCGGGCGCTGGGTCGCGGCGCGACCTACACGGTGGTCAGCCGCCGGACGCCGATCACGGCGGACCGGCTCCGGACCGTCGACGGCCTGGTACGGCCCCCGGCCATCCAGTCCATGGCTCGCGCGCCCGTCGCCACCGCCCGCGTGCGGGCCGCCGCGCACCAGGTGATGCAGGGCGCGCCGACCGCGTACGACAAGGTCGTCGCCGTCGAGCGGTGGATGGCGGCGCGCACGACCTATTCGATCGACGCTCCACTGGCGCCCGAAGGCCAAGACGTCGTCGATCACTTCCTGTTCGAGTCGCGCCAGGGGTGGTGCGAGCAGATCGCCAGCAGCCTCGTGGTCATGCTCCGGCTCGGCGGGGTGCCGGCCCGCCTCGCCACGGGCTACGTGCCGGGCGACCGCGACCCGGTCTCCGGCGCCTACGTCGTGCGCGAGCGCCACGCGCACGCGTGGGCCGAGGTGTGGTTCCCGAGCGTCGGCTGGGTGGGGTTCGACCCGACCGCGTCGGTGCCGTTTGCCGGCACCGAGCCATCGAAGCCAACCGTCCGGGGCTGGCTCGCCCAGCACGCGTGGGTGCTGATCGTCGGCGGCGTGGTGCTGCTCGCTGCGGCCCGGCCCGCCGTGGCGCTCAGCCGCCGCCTGGCGCGCTGGCTCCGCCGGCGAGGGGCGGGACGCCGTCCCAGCACCATGCAGTGGGCGGCGCAGGCCGCGGTTCGCCTCGAGCAGATCGGCCGGCGGGCGGGCCGGGCACGCGCTCCCGCCGAGACCGCCACCGCATACGGCGCCGCGCTCGCCGCGGCGGGCGAGGACGCACGCCTGGCGCGCGTGGGGCGCGTCCTCGACGACGCGCTGTTCGCGCCGCACGGGCTCGACGAGGCCGTGAAGCGCGACGTCGACCACGTGCTCGCCGAGCTCCGCTTCGCGCACAGGCGGCCGCGAACCCTGGAACACTCCGGAGCCGGCAACCGCACCGGACACGATCACGCGAGGGATGCAGACCCATGACCGACGAGAAGCCCAACCTGCACGACTGGACGCCGCTGGTCGACGACCTGGCCGGTCGGCGCCAGCGGGCCCTCGGCATGGGTGGTCCCGAGCGCGTCGAGCGCCAGCGCTCGATGAGCAAGTGGCCGGTGCGCGAGCGGGTCGAGCAGCTGTTCGACCCGGGGACGTTCGTCGAGCTCGGCCAGCTCGCCGACTCCATGGACCCCGGCCTCGCCGACAAGGGCTACCTCGCCGCCGATGGCGCCATCACCGGCATCGGCGAGATCGACGGCCGCCGCGTCGCGGTCATCGCCTACGACTTCACCGTCATGGCCGGTTCGATGGGCCAGGTCAACGAGTCGAAGGCGGCCCGGGCGCGCGAGCTGGCGTTGCGCCAGCGCATCCCGGTGGTCTGGCTGCTCGACTCGGCCGGCGCCCGCATCCAGTCCACGTCGGGCTCGTCCTTCGCCGGCGCCGGCGCCCTGTTCCGCGAGCAGGTGACGCTCTCGGGCGTGGTGCCGCAGGTCGCTGCCTTGATGGGCCACTGCGCGGCGGGCACGGCGTACATCCCCGCCCTCGCCGACTTCCTCCCGATGGTGAAGGGCACGTCCTCGATGGCGCTGGCCGGTCGGCACCTGGTGAAGGCGGCCACCGGCGAGGACGTGACCGAGGAGGAGATGGGCGGCTCCGAGGTCCACAACAAGATCAGCGGCGTGGCCGACCAGGAGGTCGCCGACGACGCGGCGTGCCTCGCCGCCATCCGCACGTACCTCTCGTTCTTCCCGTCGCACAACCAGCAGCCGCCGCCGGTGGCCGCCTGTGATGACCCGGTCGACCGGCGCGTGCCCGAGCTGTACGACGTGGTGCCGACCGCGCCGCGCCGCGCGTACGACGTGCACAAGGTGATCGAGGCGGTCGTCGACGACGGCGACTTCTTCGAGATGAAGCCGCTGTGGGCGCGCAACGTCGTCACCGGGCTCGCCCGCGTCGGTGGCCAGCCCATCGGGATCGTCGCCAACCAGCCGAAGGTCCTCGGCGGCGCGCTCGACGTGAACTCGGCCGACAAGTCGGCCCGGTTCGTGTGGCTCTGCGACGCCTACGGCATCCCGCTCGTGTTCCTGCACGACGTGCCCGGGTTCGTGGTCGGCTCGGCGGTCGAGAAGCAGGGCATCATCCGCCACGGCGCCAAGATGCTGTTCGCCGTGTCCGAGGCCACCGTGCCGAAGATCGGCGTGATCCTGCGCAAGAGCTACGGCGCCGGCTACTTCGTGATGAACGGCCTGGCGTACGAGGCCGACTACCTCGTGGCCTGGCCGACTGCGGAGATTGCCGTGATGGGCCCCGACGGCATGGTCAACATCATCATGCGCAAAGAGCTCGACAAGTACGCGGAGGGTGAGGAGCGCAACAACGCCCGCATCGCCATGGCCGACGAGCTGCGCAAGAACATCGATCCCTACATCGCCGCCGGCCATGCCCAGCTCGACGACGTGATCGACCCGGCCGAGACCCGCCATGCCATCTGGAAGGGCCTGCAGATCAGCGCCACCAAGCAGGTGCAGCGTCCGTGGCGCAAGCACGGGGTCCTGCCCGTCTGAGCCGCCTGTCGGCCGGCGCCGAATCGGGTTTCAGAGGTGGCGGTTCGGCCCGCCCTTGTCACCACATTCGATATCGCCTTTGCGGGCCAGGGCGTTCTCGTTCTCCGAGCTATTGACGATCGTCAGAAGATCGGCAGCATCGTCCTTTTGGCCATGGCAACGTTCACCCAGGGGCGCCGGTTGAGGCGGCGGAAATGTCATAGATGCAGTTCGTCACACCCCCTGAGCAGCATCACCAGCACATGGATCGGTCCTCTTCGAGGGCCCCGCATCGCACTGCAGCCGCGTCCCCGGCCCACCGAGAACTGGTTAACGCCAGAAGACCGCTAGAGCATGGATGACCCCGCTACGCCACCGCTGCGGCCCGAGCGACCACCGACACCCAGGCGATGGTCTGCGTTCAGCTATGGCGGTGGCGGTGGTCGCTGTCGTGCTAGTGGACGGAGGCCAGGGACAGGTGCTCATGGGGGCGGCTGTGCCACCCGGACGCCCGGCAGAGAGCTTTCAGTGCAAAATCTGGACTCCGAAGAACCGTCCCGAGTCAGCCCCCACCAGGACCGTCGGCGGCTGGGCCGTTCGGTGCGTAGGGTCCCGTGTGCAAGCAGTGGGCGTCGGGTTGCCCGGATCGGTCGAGCACGGTCGGTGCCTCAGACGAGGAGATCGCCATGACCACGGCCGAATCCGACGGTGTTGTCGAGCGGCTTGAGGGGGCTATGAACGTCTTGCTGGGCCGTGTCGATGGGCTCACGGCTCAGGTGGCTGCGTTGGAAGCCGAGAACCGCGGCCTTCGAGCCAGGCTCTCGCCGGTCGCCGTGGCGCCCGTCGTCTCAGACACGGCTCACCTTGATCGCGCCGCGGACGCAGGGTCGGGCCCAGTGAGTCGGCGTCGCCTGCTCTTGGGGGGAGCCGGTGCGGCGGCGGCGGGCGTCGGTCTTGCTCTGGCGGGCGGCGCAGTTGGCAGTGATCGGGCCGACGCCGCTGCTGGCGGCAACGCCATACTGGGCGTGCCAAATGATGCTGGCACCGCCACTACCACCATCAACACCGCGATCGGCAACGGCAATCCAGGCTTCGTCGTCAACAACACCGGTTCGGGCGACGCTATCGAGGGCTACAGCCAGGACAAGTCGGGCGTGTTGGGAAGCAGCAGCGGTTCGGGCTACGGCGTGTTGGGCAAAAGCGGCAGTGGCGTGGGCGTCGGTGCGTTCGGACCGACCTATGGGGTCTACGCCGAGTCAACCGGCGTCGGTATGTACGTGCTCGGGGGAGACGAGGGCATCTTCGCGAAAGGCACCTGGGGAGTCGAAGGGGAGTCTGTTGCCGCTTACGGCTTCGGTCTACGGGGGAGGTCTGAGGGCGACAACGGCGCGGGCGTGTCCGGTTGGTCGAGAGCAGGCGGTGTAGGCGTGCTCGGCGAAGCCGACCGGACTGGCAGCAACGGCCGAGGGGCCGGTGTGTACGGAGCCTTCCAGGGCGGTCATGGGGGAGCCCCTGCGGGCGCAGGGGTCGTCGGCGCTGCCCCTGGTACGTATCCCGGAGTGGTCGGTCTATCGGGCGCAGCGGCGGGAGTCTCGGGTTTGAGCGACTCGGGTGACGGGGTGCTGGGCCAGGTGACGAACACGGCGTCGTCGGCCAACGCGGTCCACGGCACGATGGCGGGCAACGGCGTCGCTGGCCGGTTCGAGATCACCAAGACCACCAACGCCACCGCCGCGCTGTATGGGGCCACGAGCGGCACCGGCCAGGGCGTGAAGGGCAACGCTGCCTCGGCGGGGACGGGCGTGGTGGGAACCTCAGCCTCGGGCCTCGGTGGCCAGTTCGGAGGCAAGCGGGCGGCGATCAACCTGATCCCGGCGTCCACGACGGGCAAACCCACAACCGGTGTTCACCGTCGCGGTGACCTGGTGGTGGACAACACCGGCTCCATGTTCCTTTGCACCGCATCAGGGACGCCCGGTACCTGGGTGAAGGTCTCCGTCACTCCGGCCTGACACCGGGCAGACCCGCATCTAGAGCCTCCAACGCCCGGTCTGGCAAGCCAACGACGACTCGCCGCCAATGGCACCTTGACCAGGGAAAACACCACTGTCCGCCCTTCTGGCGCCCACGTCCTGATGCCCGCAAGGGGCCGGCTCCATTGCGGCGGTCTGGCGGTGTGGCAACCGGCCCCGAACCTGCCGTTGTCCCCGGCCCCGCAAGGGGCCGGCTCCATTGCGGCCGCCACATGGCGGGCAGACGGGCGGACCAAGCGTTGCGTGTTTCCGCGCCCGCAACGTGCCGGCTCCATTGCGGCCAACTCACCGGGATCGACGCCGGCAACGCCGGCAAGTCGGCTCGATTGCGGCTGCTCAACAAGATGCACCACCCGAGCACTGAGCAGAGGGTCCTCGGCCGGCGCCATTGCGGCGATGTCGTCGCAACCCCCAGTGCGCCAACATCGCTTGCACCAACACCCTCGCGTTGGAGATCGACCACCGCACCGGCTGGGTCACCACTCACGACACCCGCACCGACGACCTCGACCGGCTCTGCCCCAGCTGCCACCCCGCCAAGACCCACCAGGGCCGCCACCTCGAACCCGGCAGCGGCCGCCGCCGCTTCCTCGCACCCAGCGATGGCCACCTCTACCAACCCCAGCTGGCGGGGAACGCCGCCCCACCTTGACTGGGAGGATTTATCCCGGGCTCCTGGGCCGGCTCGGTTGCAGGTCCAACGCACTGGCGCCCAGAGCCTCGTCCGGCCGGCGCGCTCGACTGTCCCCGACGATCTGGCGTCGTGCGGCCCGACAGGTTGAACGCCGGACCCGACGCACCAACGGCGTAGGGTCCGGCCCGTTCCCGTCGAGCCAGGAGGCAGCGTGGAGGTCCGCACCGAGATCACCGCCAACGTGTGGCAGGTCCGCGTCGAGGTCGGCGAGCAGGTCGAGGTCGGGACCGAGCTCGTGGTGCTCGAGTCGATGAAGATGGAGATCCCGGTCGAGTCCCCCGTGGCGGGAACGGTCAGCGAGCTGCGCGTCCAGCCCGACCAGCAGATCCACGAGGGTGACGTCGTCGCCGTGATCGACGAGGCCTGAGCGATGCCGGTGCAGGTCGAACGCCGCGGGGCCGCGAGCGAGATCCTCGTCCTGACCCTCGATCGGCCCGAGCGCCGCAACGCGCTGGACCTCCCGACGCTCGTCGAGCTCGGCGGGCTGCTCGCCGACACGTCCGGCGTGCGGGTGCTGGTGCTGACCGGCGCCGGCGGCCACTTCTGCTCGGGCGCCGATCTGCAGGACCTCGAGGACGCCGCCTTCGCCGAGGTGCTGCAGCGGGTCCTTTCCGCCCTGTGCGACCTGCCGATCCCGGCCATCGCCGCCGTCGACGGCGCGGCCCTCGGTGCCGGCGCGCAGCTGGCGGTGGCGTGCGACCTGCGGGTCGCCACGTCCGATGCCACGTTCGGCATCCCCGCGGCCCGGCTCGGCCTCATGGTCAACCACTGGACCGTCCAGCGGGTCGAGCGCCTCGCCGGTGCCGGCGCGGCTCGGGCCATGCTCCTCGCCGCAGAGGTGCTGTCGGGGGCCGACGCCCAGCGCCTCGGCCTGGTCAATCGGCTGGCGGACGGCCCGGCGGTGGACGCCGCGCTGGCCTGGGCCGACACGATCGTCGCCCTCGCGCCGCTCACGATCGCCGGCCACAAGCTCATGCTCAACCGGCTCGATGCCGCGCCGGGCGCCGATCCCGAGATCGCCGCCGCGTTCGGCCGGGCGTGGGGCAGCGCGGACTTCCAAGAGGGCGTCCGCGCCTTTCGCGAGCGGCGCGCGCCGATCTTCCGCGGCGAGTAGGCCGCCCATGCACAACGGGGGTGCACCGTGATCGAAGCCGATGACCATGAGGTGACCGGGCAGCTGGCCGACCTCACGCTGGAGGAGCGGGCCGCGCTCACCGGCGGTGACGACATGTGGCACGCCACCGGTGTGCCCGACGCGGGCATCGGGCGGCTGAAGGTGTCCGACGGGCCGGTCGGGGTGCGCGGCGAGCGCACCTCGGGCACGTCTTCGACGTCGTTCCCGTGCGCCACCGCCCTCGCATCCTCGTGGGACCGTGACCTCCTGGCGCGCGTCGGCCGCGCGCTGGGGGAGGAGGCGCGAGCCAAGGGCGTCCACCTCCTGCTCGGCCCCACGGTGAACCTGCACCGCCACCCGTTGGCCGGCCGCAACTTCGAGTGCTATTCGGAGGATCCGCTCCTGACCGCGGAGCTGGCGGTGGCCTACGTGCTCGGCGTGCAGGGCACCGGTGTCGGCGCCTGCATCAAGCACTTCGCGGCCAACGAGCAGGAGACCGAGCGCATGACGGTCAGCGCCGAGGTCGACGAGCGCACGCTGCGCGAGATGCAGCTGGTGCCGTTCGAGGCCGCCGTGCTGCGGGCCGACGTGGCTGCGGTCATGTCCGCGTACAACAAGCTCAACGGCACCTGGTGCGGCGAGCACCCCTGGCTCCTCACCGAGGTTCTCCGCGACGGATGGGGCTTCGACGGCTTCGTGATCTCGGACTGGTTCGGCACCCACAGCACGGAGGCGCTCGCCGCCGGGCTGGACCTCGAGATGCCCGGGCCGCCCCAGCACCTGGGCCCGAAGGTCGCCGCGGCGGTGGAGGACGGCCGGCTTTCGGCGGCGG